>NZ_JBJZOM010000004.1:0-302049 GCF_047200695.1 Streptomyces callyspongiae | reverse complement strand
GCCCCGGGCCCGCACTCCCGGACCCCGGACCTCCCGGGGCAGCATTCCGGCCGGCCGGGCTGCTGCTCACAACCGTCCCGCCCTCTTCAGCGACAGGTAGGCGTCGGTGAGCTGCGGTGCGAGATCTTCCGGCGTGGCGTCCACGACCATGACGCCCTGGCGCCGTAGTCGCGCCGCGGTGGCGTGACGCTCCTCCTGGGTGCGGGCTGCCGCCGCCGCTGCGTACACCGCGTCGACCGAACCCCGCGAACGCGCCATGTCCTCGATGCGGGGATCGGCAACCGAGGCCACCAGCACCGTGTGGCGCCGGCAGAGTTGCGGCAGCACCGGCAGCAACCCCTCCTCGACGGGTGAGGCATCGAGACCCGTCAGCAGCACGACCAGTGACCGGCGCCGCGCGAGGCGCTGGGCGGCGGCGACCATCCCCCGGGCGTCCGACTCCGTCAGTTCCGCCTCCAGGCCCGCCATGGCCTCGACGAAGGACGGCAACACGTCCCGCGCGGTGCGGCCGCGCACGGTCGTGCGGATGCGACGGTCGTACGCCAGCAGGTCCGTGCGGTCACCGGCACGCGAGGCCACCGCTGTCAGGAGCAGCGCGGCGTCCATCGAGGTGTCGAGCCGCGGCGCGTCGCCGACGCGTCCTGCCGCCGTGCGCCCGGTGTCGAGAACCACCAGCACGTGCCGGTCGCGTTCCGGTCGCCAGGTGCGGACGGCCACGTTCGCCTGCCGCGCCGTCGCCCGCCAGTCGATGGACCGGGTGTCGTCCCCGGGAACGTACTCGCGGAGGCTGTCGAACTCCGTTCCCTCCCCGCGGGTCAGCACGGTGGTCCGACCGTCGAGTTCGCGCAGCCGCGCCAGCTTCGCCGGGAGGTGTTTCCGGCTGTCGAAGCGCGGAAGGACGCGCACCGTCCACGGCACGCGGTGGCTTCCCTGACGTGCGGCCAGCCCCAGCGGCCCCAGCGAGCGAACGGTGATCCGGTCCGCGTGCTGATCGCCGCGCCGTGTGGCCGGGAACGCGGTGACCAGCCGGGCCCGCTCGCCGGCGGGCACGTCCAGCACGTGCCGCACCGCCACTCGGCGCCCGTTCTCCAGCGGCGTGCAGCTCGGCGGCCACGCATCCCGCAGCACACCGCGCAGCGGCCGCCGTGACGGGTTCGTCACGACCAGCCGCACCGAAGCCCGTTCGCCGAGCCGCACCGAGGTGTCCCCGCTCCGTGCGAAGCGGAGTGTGCGGACGGGAGCGGCACGCAGCAGGTCGACGGCGACAGCGAGCAGCAGTGGCAGCTCCACGGCCAGCAGCCCGGCCCAGCCCGGCAGCAGCAGGCCGACGAGAAGCGCGCCCAGGGCCGCCACCAGGGCGGTGCGTCCGGTGAGGGCCATCTTCGCTCTCCTCAGCGCGGGACGGTGACGTGGGCCAGCACCGACCGGATCACGCTGTCCGGCGTCACCCCTTCCATCTCCGCCTCGGGCCGCAGCCGGACACGGTGCCGGAGGGCGGGAAGGGCGAGAGCCTTCACGTCGTCCGGAATCACGTAGTCCCGGCCCGTGAGCCATGCCCACGCTCGTGCCGTGGCGAGCAGCGCCGTCGCGCCCCGGGGCGAAACGCCCAGTGCCAGGGACGGGGACTCCCGGGTCGCCCGGCAGAGGTCGACGACGTAGCCGGTGACCTCGCGGGAGACGGAGGTCGCGGCCACCGCGCGCCGGGCGTCCTGCAGGACCTCCGGGCCGGCGACGGGACGCAGCCCGGCGGCGTCGAGGTCGCGGGGGTCGAAGCCCCCGGCGTGCCGCTCCAGAACGCCGACCTCGTCGTCCCTGCCGGGCAGCGGGATGTTCAGCTTGAGCAGGAAGCGGTCGAGCTGCGCCTCCGGCAGGGGGTAGGTGCCCTCGTACTCGACGGGGTTCTGCGTCGCGGCGACCAGGAACGGGTCGGGTAGCGGGCGTGCCGTGCCGTCGACGGTGACCTGGCGTTCCTCCATGGCCTCGAGGAGAGACGCCTGCGTCTTCGGCGGTGTCCGGTTGATCTCGTCGGCCAGCAGCAGGTGCGTGAAGACGGGCCCCGGCTGGAAGGAGAACTCCGCCGTCCGGGCGTCGTACACCAGGGAGCCGGTGACGTCGCTCGGCATCAGATCGGGCGTGAACTGTACACGCTTGGAGCCGAGTTCGAGGGCGGCCGCGAGGGACCTGACGAGCAGGGTCTTGGCGACGCCGGGCACTCCTTCGAGGAGCACGTGGCCCCGGCACAGCAGGGCGATGACGAGACCGGTGACGGCGGCGTCCTGCCCCACGACGGCCTTGGAGATCTCGGTGCGCAGGGATTCCAGGGCGTTGCGGGCGGTGTTGGCGGAAGCGGAACTCACGAACTGCCGTCCTTGTCTGTCGTCGTCTCATGCGGCGTGGGGCGGGGTGCTGCGGGAGCGGCCCGGGTGAGGCGGCTTTCCAGGGCGTCCAGATCGGCGGCGAGGCGGACGAGGGCCGAGTCGTCCGCGGGTGGCGGGCCGAACAGCAGGGCCCGCGGATCCTGTTCGCCGTCGGTGCGGTCGGTGAGCGCGGGCAGCAGTGCCTCGGCGGTGTCGGAGCGGCCCGCGTCCACACCGACGCGCGGAGCGAGTCGGCGCCGCGTCGCGGCCCGCAGTGCCGCGGCCGCGCGGTCGCGTGCTCCGGCCTGCCGGTAGAGGCGGGCCCGGCCCTCGGTGGTCTCGGCGGCGCGGACCGTGACGGGGAGGTCCTCGGCGACGAGCGGGCCCAGTCGCCGGGCGCGCCAGGCCACGGCGAGCCCGGCGGCGACGGCGAGTTGCAGCAGGGCCCAGAACCAGCCGTCCGGGACGAGGTCGAAGAATTCGCGGGGGCGGTCCTCGGCCGCCGAGGAGTCGGCCACGGAGGGCAGGTACCAGGCGATGTCGGGGCGGGAGCCGAGGAGTTGCAGGACCAGTGCCGCGTTGCCCCGTTGGTCGAGGCGGTCGTTGCGGAGCGGGTGCGGGGTTCCGAGGAGGACGGTGTCGCCCGGTCCCGAAGCGGCCGGAGCGACCACCAGGGTGGGCAGGCCGGACCGGGGGTAGCAGCCGCGTGCCGCGTCGCCCGGGCGGTACCGGAATCCTCCGAGGTCGGCGTCCCCGGCACGTTCGGCGGCGGGCAGCGTGCATCGGGGCGGTGTCGCGCGTGCCCCCGCGGTCTCCTCCGCCGCGGAGACCCCGGGGGCGACGCGGGAGGCCGCGCCCGGCCCGGCGCCGACGACCACGACACGGCTGCCGGCCTCCGCCGCGGACCGCAGCGCCTCGAGCTGCCCGGAACCGAGAAGCTCGGGCCGCGTGACGACGAGGGTCGTGCCGGGGCCGGCCCGGTCGGCGGCCGCGGTGCTGCTGCCGACCACGGTGGTGGTCACGCCCCGTTCGTCGAGGAGTTCCGCGACGGCCCGGCTCCCGTGCGTGTCGGGGGAGCGGGGGTCGAGCGCCCCGTGGTGCTCTCCGGAGCGCAGCGCGGCCAGCACCACGCCCGTGACCGCCAGCAGCGCAGCGGCGATCAGGAGGCCGCGCAGCCGGGACCAGACGTGCCGCGCGGTGGGGGACACGGATGTGGTGGCGGTCATCGACCGCCCTCCGGGCCGGCCGAACGGGGCACGGTGCGGCGCACCGCTTCGTCGAGCGACCGCAGCCGGGCGTAGGCCGCTTCGTCGGCGGTGCGGTCGGCGTAGGTGACCTCGTCGAAACTGGTCGCCGCGCTGCGCAGCGCGGCGGCGTGGGCGGGCAGCGCCGCTCCCGCTTCGTCGGCGGCCTCGTCGGCGGTGCGGCCGGGGCGGGGTTCGAGGAGTGCCCGTTCCTCCAGGGAGCGGACCAGGCCGCGGACGGTTTCCTGCACGGCCTCGTTCCAGCGTTGGGCCGCCGCGTGGTCCGCCGCGGCGGCACGGTGCTCGGCTGCGCTGCGGACGTGCGAGTCGAACAGGGCGGGCGCGGCCGGGCCGGACTGCCTGCCGGGTCGGCCCAGGCGCGCCCACAGGGCGGTCGCGAGCAGGACCAGAGCGACGCCCACCACGACGAGTCCCACGACTCCTCCGGGAGTCGCGTCGGCGGCGGAGCCGAGGAGGTCGCCCAGTTTCCCGAAGAACCAGTCGACGGCCCGCCGGAAGAGGCCCGGTTCGTTCTGCCGGTAGATCGGGTCGGACAGTTCCCGCTCCGCGGCGTGCCGGGCCGGATCGCGCAGGATCGTCACCGGTACGTCGTCGCCGCGCACCGCTGCCGCGGTCGCGCCTGCCGCCATCCGTTCAGCTCCCGGCCGGGGTGGGCGGCGGTGCGCTGTCGTGGTCGATGCCGGCGGCGCGGGCGATCTCCAGGTCGAGGGCCTCGCGGCGGATGCGCTGGTCGACGTAGAGGAGTGCGGTGATCCCCGCGTTGAGCGGAAGCGTCACGGTCATGGCGAGGACCGCGCCGACCCCGAGGGCGATCAGGTACGGCCAGGACACCTCCAGCGAGCCGTTGAACAGGTCGCCGAGATCGTTCCCCTGGGCCGCGATGCCGATCAGCGAGAACGGCATCTGCACGAGGGAGCCCACCGCCTGCACGAGCAGCAGGGCCAGGACCTGGATGCCGAAGATGCGCCACCAGGTGCCCCGCACCAGTTTCGCGGAGCGGCGCAGCGCGGTGACCACGCCCTGCTTCTCCAGCATCAGGGCGGGCGGGGCCAGGCAGAACAGCACCCACAGCCAGATGCCGAGCACCACCCCGCCGAGGCCGCCGAGCACGGCGAGCAGGCTGCCTTCGGCGGCGGAGCCCGCGGCCGCGACGAGAAGGCCCGGCAGCGTGCCGACGGCGACGGAGAAGAGCACGACGAGCAGCATGAGGAGCGTCAGCCCGAGCATGCCCAGCAGCCGGGGCCGGGCCTCGCGCCAGGTGTCCGGGAGCGACACCGGGCGCCCCAGCACCGCCCTGCTGACGACGACGGTGAGCATGGCGGTGGCGACCACGGTGCCGACGAGGGTGACGAGCATGGCCGCTCCGGCGCTGCCCATGGTGGCCGTCATCACGTCGAGCAGCGCGCCGGTGTCGGGCTGCGGGTCGTTCTGCATCGCGGTCAGGTCGTCGAACGCACGGAGCGAGACGCCGTCGGCCAGTGTGCGGACGGGCTGCACCAGCACCGCGACGCCGAGGGCCACGCCCAGGGCGGTGCGCCAGTGGGTGCGCGCGGTGGACACGGCGCCGTCGAAGATCTCGCCGATGCCGAGCGGGCGGAGCGGTATCACTCCGGGCTTCGCAGCCGCGGGCCTGCTCCAGCCCTTCGCCGCGCCCCAGCCCGTCGGCTGCCCGGGGCCGGGCGGCCCGGGCGGCGGAGGGGCGCTTGTCCCCCAGTCCTGTCCCGCGGCGGGCGGCGGCTGCCGGTCCGCCCACCTGTCGTGGTGTTCCGGAGCCCCCCCGGCCGGGTCGGCGGACGGGTTCCCGTCGCGATCACCTTCCGGATCGGACGGGGCGGACCCGGGCGAGGCCCAACCCGGAGAGTCGTTCATCTCAGCCACTCCTTCGCCTGTCGGCTGCCATCGTGCCACGTTCCGTGACACCGGAGGCAGGGGATCGAGCGGAGCGCTCGGCTTCTGGAAGTCGGTGGGGCGTTGCAGACTGTGCGGATGACGGACGTGCGAATGCTGCCGGTCCTGCGCTGGGCCGATCCTCCCGAGGGCCCCGCCGTGGTGCTGCTGGACCAGACCCGCCTGCCCGCCGAGGAGGTGGAGCGGGTGTGTGCCGACGTGCCGGCGCTCGTCGAGGCGGTGCGGTCGCTCGTGGTGCGCGGTGCGCCGCTGCTCGGGATCGCGGGGGCCTACGGTGTGGCGCTGGCGGCGGCGGGCGGTGACGACGTGACGGGTGCCGCCCGTGCGCTCGCCGAGGCCCGGCCCACGGCCGTCAACCTGGCCCGGGGGGTCCGGCGGGCGGAGGAGGCCCATCGGCGTGCACGGGCGGAGGGCGCCGACGAGCAGGAGGCCGCGTGGGCGGCGCTGGCGGAGGCGCGGGCGCTCCACCGGGAGGACGCCGAGGCGAGCGCCCGCATGGCGGAGTGCGGGCAGGAGACGTTGCGGACCCTGCTGCCCGGGCGGCGGGCGCTGCGGCTGCTGACGCACTGCAACACGGGGGTCCTGGTGTCCGGCGGAGGCGGGACGGCGTTCGGCGTGGCCCGACGCGTCCACCGCGACGGCGGGCTGGAGCGTCTCTGGGTGGACGAGACGCGGCCGCTGCTCCAGGGCGCCCGTCTCACGGCGTACGAGGCGGAGCGGGACGGAATGCCGTACCGGGTGCTCGTCGACGGTGCCGCGGGATCGCTGTTCGCGGCGGGCGCCGTCGACGCGGTGCTGATCGGCGCGGACCGCATCGCCGCCGACGGCTCGGTCGCGAACAAGGTGGGGAGCTTCCCGCTGGCCGTGCTCGCGCGGCACCACGGGGTGCCGTTCGTCGTCGTGGCTCCGGTGAGCACCATCGACCCCGCGACGCCCGACGGCTCGGCCATCGAGATCGAGCAGCGCCCCGGGCACGAGGTGACGCGCGACGCACCGGTCGGGGCGGAGGCCTACAACCCCGCGTTCGACGTGACGCCCGCCCAGCTGGTCACTGCGCTCGTCACGGAACGTGGCGCCGCGCATCCGGTCGGTGCGGATACGGTTGCCGACCTGTGCTCCACGCCACCGACCGGAACGTCACGAGTGCGTGATGGGATGATGAACTCATGAAGGGACGCGTCCTCGTCGTCGACGACGACACCGCACTGGCAGAGATGCTCGGCATCGTGCTCCGCGGCGAAGGCTTTGAACCGTCGTTCGTGTCGGACGGCGACAAGGCGCTCGCCGCCTTCCGCGAGACCAAACCTGACCTGGTGCTGCTCGACCTGATGCTCCCCGGACGGGACGGCATCGAGGTGTGCCGCCTGATCCGCGCCGAGTCGGGGGTACCGGTGGTCATGCTGACCGCCAAGAGCGACACCGTCGACGTGGTCGTCGGTCTGGAGTCCGGTGCCGACGACTACATCGTGAAACCGTTCAAGCCCAAGGAGCTGGTGGCCCGGATACGCGCCAGGCTGCGGCGGTCCGAGGAGCCGGCGCCGGAGCAGCTGGCCATCGGCGACCTGGTCATCGACGTGGCGGGCCACTCCGTGAAGCGCGACGGGCAGTCGATCGCCCTCACTCCGCTGGAGTTCGACCTGCTGGTGGCGCTCGCACGCAAGCCCTGGCAGGTCTTCACGCGCGAGGTGCTTTTGGAACAGGTCTGGGGCTACCGGCACGCCGCCGACACGCGTCTGGTGAACGTTCACGTGCAGCGGCTGCGGTCCAAGGTCGAGAAGGACCCCGAACGGCCCGAGATCGTCGTCACCGTGCGCGGCGTCGGGTACAAGGCGGGACCGGGCTGACGCCCCGCCGGTGACCGGGATGCGCGTGAAGAAGTGGAGAGGGCGGCTGCGCCGCGCGCGCAGCGCACTCCTCTCCGAGGGGCTGCTGCCCGAGGGTGCCGCCGGCACGCGGTCGCATCCGGTGTTCCGCATGGCGGTGCGCTGGGCGAGGCGGCCACTGCTGCCCGCCATGCGGCTCTGGCGGCGGAACCTCCAGTTGCGCGTCGTCGCCGCGACGCTGCTGATGTCGCTGTGCGTCGTCCTCCTGCTGGGCATCGTCGTCACCGGCCAGGTGCGCAACGGCCTGCTGGAGGCCAAGGAGCGGTCGGCGCAGAGCCAGGCCGCCGGCGGGTTCGCCTTCGCGCAGCGGGCGGCCGACAACGCGGGCAGCCGCGGTTTCGCCGAGGGGGACCTGGACGCCCCGGCCGGCGGCAGCGTGCAGTCCGCCGGCACCTGGCTGAACAACCTCGTCGAACAGCTTGCGAGCGGCGGTCAGGGCGTCTACTCGGTCGTGGTCCTCAGCTCCGACACCGACAACCTGCCGTTCCTCGGGGAGGACGGGACGCGGCTGCGCGGCACACGCGCCTCGGGCGACGTACTGCCGGAGGGCACCGTCCCGAAGGACCTGCGGCGCACCCTCGACCGGCGCGACGGCACCCACCAGCGGTACGCCACGCTGCACCGGCCGGGAGGCGGCACCGAACCCGCGCTGATCATCGGCAAGCGCGTGAGTGACGCCAACGGCAACCCGTACCAGCTCTACTACGTCTTCCCCTTCAGCCAGGAGGAGGACACGCTCAGTCTGGTCAAGGGCACACTGATCACCGCGGGCGTCTTCGTGGTGGTGCTGCTCGGCGCGATCGCCTGGCTGGTGGTCCGGCAGGTCGTCACTCCCGTGCGGATGGCCGCCGGAATCGCCGAACGGCTCGCCGCCGGGCGGCTGCAGGAACGGATGAAGGTCTCGGGCGAGGACGACATCGCACGCCTGGGCGAGTCCTTCAACAAGATGGCGCAGAACCTCCACCTGAAGATCCATCAGCTGGAGGAGCTGTCGCGCATGCAGCGCCGGTTCGTCTCCGACGTATCCCACGAACTGCGCACCCCTCTGACGACCGTGCGGATGGCCGCGGACGTGATCCACGCGGCCAGGGAGGACTTCGACCCGGTCACGGCACGGTCCGCCGAACTGCTCATCGGCCAGCTCGACCGCTTCGAGTCGCTGCTCGGCGAACTGCTGGAGATCTCCCGCTTCGACGCGGGCGCGGCCGCCCTGGAGGCCGGGCCGACCGACCTCCGCGACGTCGTGCGGCGCGTGGTGGAAGGGTGCGCGCCGCTCGCCGACCGGACCGGCACCGTCGTCCGGATCGTCGGGGACGAGCAGCCCGTCACGGTCGAGGCGGACGGGCGTCGTGTGGAGCGGGTGCTGCGCAACCTGATCGACAACGCGATCGAGCACGGTGAGGGCAGGGACGTGGTGGTCCGGCTCGCGAGCTCCGGGAACGCGGCGGCCGTCGCGGTCCGGGACTACGGCATCGGTCTGAAGGCCGGCGAGGTCAATCGAGTGTTCAACCGGTTCTGGCGCGCCGACCCCGCGCGGGCACGCACCACGGGCGGCACCGGTCTCGGACTGGCCATCGCCCTGGAGGACGCGCGCCTCCACGGCGGCTGGCTGCAGGCCTGGGGCGAGCCCGGCGGCGGCTCGCAGTTCCGACTCACCCTGCCGCGTGCCGCCGGCGACACGCTGCGCGGCTCCCCCATACCGCTGGAGCCCGCCGATTCGCGGCGTCGCAGCGAAGCCGGCCGGCCGGCACCGGCCTCCCGCCGGCAGGGCGGAGGAGACACGTGACGAGAACCGACCGCATCCGCCGCACCCTCGCGGTGCTGCTGCCCCTGGCGTTCCTGGCATCCGGGTGCGCCTCCATGCCGTCGGAGGGCGAGGTCACCAAGGTCCGGTCCTCCCAGCGGGCGGAGCACGAGTCGCGGGTGCGTGTCTACGGGGTGAGCCCGCAGAAGGGCGAGGATCCGCAGGACATCGTGCGCGGGTTCCTCGAGGCGACGACCAGCGACGAGCCGGACTTCGCGACCGCCGAGGAGTACCTCACCGAGGAGGCGGCCGAGGAGTGGGACCCGTTCGCCGGCACCACGGTGGTCGAGGGCGGACCCACCACCGGACCGGCACGGGCCGACGGGGACGACTACAGCGTCCAGGTCTCGGGAGAGCGGACCGCCCGGCTCGACAGCCGGCACGCCTACGCGTCGGAACGCAGCCCCTTCACCGACCGGTTCCACCTGCGCGAGGTGAAGGGCGAGGGGTGGCGCATCGACCGGCTGTCGGACGGGCTGGTCCTCGGCGAGTCCGACTTCGAGCGGATCTACCGGTCGGTCGACATCTTCTTCTTCGCCCGCCTCGGCCCCGACGCACGCGCGGTGTCCCGCGGCCGGGACGTGCTGGTCGCCCACCCGGTGTACGTGCGGTCGCGCATCGCGCCCATCGCCGAGACGGTCAGGGCGCTGCTGCAGGGGCCCACCGACTGGCTGGACCCGGTGGTCAGCACCGCCTTCCCGGAGGGCATCCGACTCGCCCACGGCGGCAGCGTCGGCTTCAGCGACTCCGGCAAGGTACGGGTGCGCCTGAACCGTGCCGTGACCGGGGTCGGCGAGGAACGCTGCGAACGCATGGCCGCGCAGGTCTTCCACAGCGTGCAGTCGCAGGCGTCCGCGGCTCTCACGAACGTCGAACTGCAGGGCCCCCGCGGGCGGCAGGCCTGTTCCCTGGGCGGGGACGAGGCCAAGCTGTACGCACCGGGCCGGCTGGGCTCGGGCGTCACCCAGCCCTACCTGATCGACCAGGACGGCAGGGTCGCCTCCATCGAGGCGGGCACCCGCGTGCCGAATCCGGTGGCGGGGCCGCTGGGCTCCGGCGTGACCAAATTCCGCTCGGTGGGTGTCAGCCTCAACCAGCGCCAGGCGGCGGCGGTCTCCTTCGACGGAACGGGCCTCTACGTCGCCCCGGTCGTGCGGGGCGACCGCCTCCCGGTCCCGGTACTCACCAGCGGAGCCGTCCGTGAACGGGACCGGCTCAGCGCCCCCAGCTGGGACGGGCTCGGTGACCTGTGGGTGGCCGACCGCGACCCGCGGGAGCCCCGCCTGCTGCGGCTGCGCGGCGGACGGGGCGAACCGGAGGAGGTCTCCGTTCCCGGCCTCGGCCGGAAGGAGCGCATCGAATCGCTGCGGATCGCCACGGACGGCGTGCGTATCGCGCTGCGTGTGAAGAACCCGGACGGCAGCAGTTCGCTCAAGCTCGGACGCGTGGAACGCCACGGCACCTTCGAGCACCCGTCGACCAGCGTCGCCGCGCTGCAGCCGGTGGCGCCGCAGTTGGAGGACGTGGTCGCGATGTCCTGGGCGGGGCACAGCGAGCTCGTCGTGGTCGGCAAGGAGTCCCGCGGCGTGCAACAGCTCCAGTACGTCGGCACCGACGGCTCCACCGCGCACCAGCCGCCGCTGCCCGGCATCAACGACGTCCGGAGTGTCGCCGCCTCCGAGCTCGAGGGGAAGCCGCTGCTGGCACGCTCCCGGTTCGGCCTCGTCCGGCTTCCCGCGAACGAGACCGACTGGGAGACCGTCGCCGAGGACGCCCACGCGCCGGTCTACCCCGGATGACGGACGGCCCCACCCGTCCTGTGGACAGCCGGGACGGGCTGTCCACAGGACTGGTGGCGCCGGGGCACCGCTGGGAGACTGGACTGCATGCGGGCTCTGTGGCAGGAGTTGACGGACCTGGTGATGCCGGGTTGCTGCGCCGGGTGCGGCGCCGCGGCGGCCCGCCGACGGGTGTGCGGGCCCTGCCGCGACTTCCTCGCCCGCGCCGTGGCCCGCCGGGTCCGCCCCGCCGCGGCCCCCGCCGGGCTGCCCTCCGTCCACGCCTGCCTCGGCTACGCCGACGAGGTCCGGGCACTGCTGCTGGCGCACAAGGAGCGGGGAGCTCTGCCGCTGGCGCAGCCGCTGGGCGTCGTTCTGGCGCGGGCGGTACGGGCAGCTGCCGCGCTCCCTGTGAGGAGCGGGCCCGCGGTGCCCTGGGTGCTGGTGCCGGTCCCGTCGGCGCGGCGTGCGGTCGCCGCACGCGGCCACGACCCGGTGCGGCGGATGGCGCTCGGCGCCGCAGCGGCGCTGCGCCGCTCCGGGACCCCAGCCCGTGTACTTCCCGCGCTCCGCCGGGCCCGCCCCGTCGCAGACCAGGCCGGACTGTCGGCCCCGGAGCGTGCGGCGAACCTGCACGGCGCGCTGGAGGCCGTACCGGCGTGCGGCGCGTCGCTCGCTCCGGAAAGCGCCGCCCCGCCGCCGGTGGTGCTGGTGGACGACCTGATCACCACGGGCGCCTCGTTGGCGGAGGCGGCCCGGGCGCTGCGGGAGTGCGGCGGTGCGGAGCCGTCCGCCGCCGTCGTCGCCGCCCGTTGCCGGAACGGCGCGGGAGCGCGGCCCGTTCTCCCCCGTACCGGGGGAGTTCACCCGATGGGAGGTACGTGTCAGTAGGGGGTGCCGAGGTTCCTCCACCGGAGGTACGTTCGGAGAGGGGTGACGATCTTCCCATCGGGGGAGGAGGAGGTGAAGTCGAAACCCGACCTCGTGCCGGAGCGTGACCGGCAGGGCCGTGAGCCTCCGGCGTCAGAGCACAACGGACGCGTCTTCGCCTTCCGGGGCGGAGTGTCCGGGAACGGAGTTCTGCGTGGACATCGTCGTCAAGGGCCGGAAGACAGAGGTGCCGGACCGGTTCCGCAAGCACGTGGCCGAGAAGCTGGAGAAGGTGCAGAAGCTCGACGGCAAGGTGATCAACCTGGACGTCGAGGTCTCCAAGGAGCACAACCCCCGGCAGGCCAGCCGTTCCGACAGGGTGGAGATCACCCTCCGCACCCGCGGCCCGGTCATTCGCGCCGAGGCTTCGGCCTCGGATCCCTACGCGGCGCTCGACCTGGCCTCCGGCAAGCTGGAAGCCCGGTTGCGCAAGCAGCACGACAAGCGCCGGGTGCACCGGGGCGGTCACCGCGCTCCCATGAGCGTGGCCGCCGCCACCGCACACCTGGCAGCGGAACTCAACGGAGAAATGGACGCGGCGGCGTCCTCCCGCACCCCGCAGGACGACGGCGCCCCGGCGACCACCCGGGTGGGGCCGCTCGAGGTGCAGGGGGAAGGCCCCCTGGTGGTGCGCGAGAAGACCCACGCCGCAGCGCCCATGACCCTCGACCAGGCGCTCTACGAGATGGAACTCGTGGGGCACGACTTCTACCTCTTCGTCGACTCCGAGACCAAGCAGCCCAGCGTCGTCTACCGGCGGCGCGGCTACGACTACGGAGTGATCCACCTGGAGCCGGATCCCTTCGTCGAGGAGCCGCCGCACGGGGCGGGCGGCGCCCTCGGGGTCTGACCGACCTGTCACGCCCTCGGGGCCGGGCCGCGACGCGGCCCGGCCCCGAGGGCGTGACGCATGGCGCAATGCGGGGCGGACGCGGAGCGCGCGGCATGGGAAGATGTCCAGCGTCAACCGGCGTGTTCGAGCCTCGCGTTGGGACGGCCGAGCCTGTTGGGGGAGGAATCGATGGCGGACAGCTTCGGGCACGTGACGCCCGTGTCCGGCGCTCGGGCACCGGGCCGGGACACCGTCCCGCCCGTGGCGGAGGCGTCCGGCCAGGAGCCGATCCGGGTCCTCGTCGTGGACGACCACGCGCTGTTCCGGCGCGGATTGGAGATCGTCCTCGCGCAGGAGGAGGACATCGACGTCGTCGGTGAGGCGGGCGACGGGGCGGAAGCGGTGGAGGTGGCCGCCGACCTCCTGCCCGACATCGTGCTGATGGACGTACGGATGCCCAAACGCAGCGGTATCGAGGCGTGCACGGCGCTGAAGGAGGTCGCTCCCAGCGCGAAGATCATCATGCTGACGATCAGCGACGAGGAGGCCGACCTCTACGACGCGATCAAGGCGGGCGCCACCGGCTATCTGCTGAAGGAGATCTCGACCGACGAGGTGTCCACCGCGATCAGGGCGGTCGCGGGCGGGCAGTCGCAGATCAGCCCCTCGATGGCGGCGAAGCTCCTCAGCGAGTTCAAGTCGATGATCCAGCGCACCGACGAGAGCAAGCTGGTCCCGGCCCCCAGGCTGACGGACCGCGAGCTGGAGGTGCTCAAGCTCGTCGCGACGGGCAAGAACAACCGCGACATCGCCAAGGACCTCTTCATCAGCGAGAACACGGTGAAGAACCACGTGCGGAACATCCTGGAGAAGCTCCAGTTGCACTCCCGCATGGAGGCCGTGGTCTACGCGATGCGGGAGAAGATCCTCGAAGTCGGCTGACCGCCGCCCGCGGGCCGGGCCTCAGGCCGGCTCCCGCACCGCCGCTTCCAGCGGTTCCCGCAGGTCGGCCGGGGCACACCGCTCGACGCGCACGGCGTCGCAGCCCACCCACCGGGCCGCCTCCCACAACGCCCGCGCCATCGGCCGCACCGCAGCGGCACGCCGCAGCGAGACCTGACGGGCCACCAGCGTCGTCCCCTCGCGCGCCGGGTCGACACGGCCCTCCAGCCGCCCGCCCGCCAGCAGCGGCATGGCGAAGTAGCCGTGCACCCGCTTCTCCCGGGGCACGTAGGCCTCCAGCCGGTGCGTGAAGTCGAACATCCGCAGCGTGCGGGGCCGGTCCCAGATCAGCGAGTCGAACGGGGAGAGCAGCGTCGTCCGATGGCGGCCGCGAGCGGGCGACTCCAGCGCCTCGGGCGCCGCCCAGGCCGACCCGCGCCAGCCCTCGACATTCACCGGCACCAGGCCCGTCTCCGGCAGCACGGACGCCACCTGGTCGTTCTTCAACCGGTGGTAGTCGGCGAGGTCGGCGAGGGTGGCGACGCCCATGGCGCTGCCCGCCTGCGCGACCAGGCGGCGCATGCACGCGTGGTCGTCGAGGTCGTCGTGCAGCAGCACATCCGGCACGGCCCGCTCGGAGAGGTCGTAGACACGCTTCCAGCCCCGCCGCTCGGTGCAGACCACCTCGCCGGTGTCGAGCATCCACTCCACGGCGATCTTCGTCTCGGACCAGTCGAACCACTCGCCGCCGCGGCGGCCGCCCCCGAGCTCGGTGGTGGTCAGGGGGCCGTCCCGCTTCAGGCGGTCGCGCACCACCGCGCAGGCTGCGTCGCGGTCCTCCAGCAGGTGCCAGCGGTGCCCCTTGGCACGCCGCGCACGCCTGCGGAAGGCGAAGTACGGCCATTCCTCGATCGGCAGGATGCAGGCGGCGTGCGACCAGTACTCGAAGGACTGCCCGTTCCTCCAGTACGCGTCCTCCACGCGCTCCCTGCCCACCGCGCCCAGCCGCGCGTAGGGCACCAGCTCGTGGGAGCGGGCCAGTACCGAGATCGTGTCGAGCTGCACCGCGCCGAGGCGGCCGAGGACGCCGCGGACTCCGCCGCGACGGTCGGGTGCACCCAGCAGTCCCTGGGCGCGGAGCGCCAGCCGGCGTGCCTCGTCGGCGGACAGCGAGAACTCGGGAGCGGGGAGCGGGGCAGTCATGCGCCACACCCTAGGACCCGGCACGGACAGTCGTCCCCCGAACGCCGCTTCCCGCTCAGCGGGCGGGCAGGTAGGGCGTGTGCAGGCTGCGGTCCCAGTCGGTCGGCAGCAGAGCGCCGTGCCAGGCGTCCCGCCGCACCCCCCGGTGCACGATCTTCGCCCGCTGCAGGCCCTCCATCACGAAGCCCAGCTTCTCGGCCACCGCGCGGGAGGCTGTGTTCCCCGCGGTCGCGACCCATTCCAGGCGCTCCACCCCGAGATCCTCGAACGCCCAGCGGATCACCGCGCGGGCCGCCTCCTCGGTGTATCCCTTGCGGCGCTGCGGCTTCGCGGTCCAGAAGCCGATCTCCGCCTGGTGCGTCGGCGCCCGCAGCTCCGCCAGCCGCACCAGCCCCATGGATCCCACCAGCGAGCGGGTGTCACGCGTGAAGACACCGAAGTTGTACATGGTGTCCTCGCGCCAGCCGCCCGGGCTGATCCGCTCGACGAACTCGAGGGCGTCCTCGCGTCCGTAGGGCACGGGGATCGGTATCCAGCGAGCGATCTCGGGATCCTGGCAGGCAGCGGCCACGTCGTCGACGTCGGCGGACCTGAAGGGACGGAGCTCCAGGCGCTCCGTGGCGAGTCTGACGGTCTCCATCGCGTCATCATGGCAGTCGCCCGGAGGGTTGCGGCGGGGCACCTTCGAGCCGTACGGCACGTTGGGGGTACAGGGGCCTGCGCCCCTGTCCTACGATGGCCGGTGCGGTGGGGGACCACCTCGCCGTGCCCGCGCACCAGACCGTGCCAGGCCCGACCGGCAAGGAGTCACCCTACGTGTCCGTCTTCGGCAAGCTCATGCGCGCAGGTGAAGGAAAGATCCTGCGCAAGCTGGACCGCATCGCGCGGCAGGTGAATTCCATCGAAGAGGACTTCGTCGATCTCTCCGATGCCGAGCTCCGGGCCCTCACCGAGGAGTACCAGGAGCGGTACGCCGGCGGCGAGAGCCTCGACGACCTGATGCCCGAGGCCTTCGCGACCGTCCGTGAGGCGGCCAAGCGGGTCCTCGGCCAGCGCCACTACGACGTCCAGGTCATGGGCGGCGCCGCCCTGCACCTGGGGTACGTGGCGGAGATGAAGACCGGTGAGGGCAAGACCCTCGTCGGTACGCTCCCCGCGTACCTCAACGCCCTCTCCGGCGACGGCGTGCACATCATCACCGTCAACGACTACCTGGCCGAGCGCGACTCCGAGTGGATGGGCCGGGTCCATCAGTTCCTCGGTCTCAGCGTCGGCTGCATCCTGGCGAACATGACGCCGGCCCAGCGTCGTGAGCAGTACGCCTGCGACATCACCTACGGCACCAACAACGAGTTCGGCTTCGACTACCTGCGCGACAACATGGCCTGGTCGCAGGACGAACTGGTGCAGCGCGGCCACAACTTCGCGATCGTCGACGAGGTGGACTCCATCCTCGTCGACGAGGCCCGGACCCCGCTGATCATCTCCGGGCCGGCCGACCAGGCGACGAAGTGGTACAGCGACTTCGCCAAGCTGGTGAAGCGCCTGGAGAAGGGCGAGGCGGGCGATCCGCGCCTCGGCGTGCCGGAGACCGGTGACTACGAGGTCGACGAGAAGAAGCGCACGGTCGGCATCCACGAGTCCGGCGTGGCCAAGGTCGAGGACTGGCTGGGCATCGACAACCTCTACGAGTCGGTCAACACTCCGCTGGTCGGGTACCTCAACAACGCGATCAAGGCCAAGGAGCTCTACAAGAACGACAAGGACTACGTCGTCATGGACGGCGAAGTCATGATCGTCGACGAGCACACCGGCCGTATCCTCGCGGGCCGCCGCTACAACGAGGGCATGCACCAGGCGATCGAGGCCAAGGAGCAGGTCGAGATCAAGGACGAGAACCAGACTCTCGCCACCATCACGCTCCAGAACTTCTTCCGCCTCTACAACACGCTCTCCGGCATGACGGGTACCGCCATGACGGAGGCGGCGGAGTTCCACCAGATCTACAAGCTCGGTGTGGTCCCCATCCCGACCCACCGCCCGCTGGCCCGCGTCGACCAGGCCGACCTGATCTACCGCACCGAGGTCGCCAAGTTCGACGCCGTGGTGGACGACATCGCCGAGAAGTACGAGAAGGGCCAGCCGGTCCTGGTGGGCACCACCTCGGTCGAGAAGTCGGAGTACCTCTCCAAGCAGCTCAACAAGCGCGGAGTCCGGCACGAGGTCCTCAACGCCAAGCAGCACGACCGCGAGGCCGTGATCGTCGCGCAGGCCGGCCGCAAGGGAGCCGTCACCGTCGCCACCAACATGGCCGGGCGCGGTACCGACATCAAGCTGGGCGGCAACCCGGACGACATCGCCGAGCGCGAGCTCCGCGCCAAGGGGCTGGACCCGGTCGAGCACGCCGAGGAGTGGTCGGCTGCCCTGCCGGCCGCGCTGGAACGTGCCGAGAAGGCCGTCGAGGCCGAGTTCGAAGAGGTCAAGGAACTCGGCGGCCTGTACGTGCTGGGCACCGAGCGGCACGAGTCGCGGCGCATCGACAACCAGTTGCGCGGTCGTTCCGGCCGGCAGGGCGACCCGGGCGAGTCCCGCTTCTACCTGTCGCTCGGCGACGACCTGATGCGTCTGTTCAAGGCGCAGATGGTCGAACGCGTCATGGCGATGGCCAACGTGCCGGACGACGTCCCGATCGAGAACAAGATGGTCACCCGCGCCATCGCCTCCGCCCAGTCGCAGGTGGAGCAGCAGAACTTCGAGATCCGGAAGAACGTCCTCAAGTACGACGAGGTGCTCAACCGGCAGCGCGAGGTCATCTACGGCGAGCGCCGCCGCGTCCTGGAGGGCGAGGACCTGCACGAGCAGGTGCGGCACTTCATGGACGACACCATCGAGGCCTACGTCGAGGCGGAGACCTCCGAGGGCTTCGCCGAGGACTGGGACCTCGACCGGCTGTGGGGGGCTTTCAAGCAGCTCTACCCCGTCCAGGTCACCATCGAGGAGCTGGAGGAGGCCGCCGGCGATCTGGCGGGCATCACCTCCGACTTCCTCGCCGAGTCGGTCAAGGACGACATCCACGAGCAGTACGACAAGCGCGAGGAGGAGCTCGGCTCCGAGATCATGCGCGAGCTGGAGCGCCGGGTCGTGCTGTCCGTCCTCGACCGCAAGTGGCGCGAGCACCTCTACGAGATGGACTACCTCCAGGAGGGCATCGGCCTGCGTGCCATGGCCCAGAAGGACCCGCTGGTCGAGTACCAGAGGGAGGGCTACGACATGTTCCAGGCCATGATGGACGGCATCAAGGAGGAGTCCGTCGGCTACCTGTTCAACCTGGAGGTCCAGGTCGAGCGGCAGGTCGAGGAGGTCCCGGTCTCCGAGCGCAAGGAGGCCGAGGAGCCCCGGCAGAAGGAGGCCGTGCCCGCGGGCGCCGCCCCCGAGATCAGGGCGAAGGGGCTGGACGGCCCGCAGCGCCCGGACCGGCTGCACTTCTCGGCCCCGACGGCCGAGGGCGGCGTCGTGGAGGGCGAGATGGACACGGGTCACGAGGGGCCCGCGCGGTCCAGCGCCGACGGCCTGACGCGCGCCGAGCGCCGGAAGGCGCAGAAGGGCGGTCGCCGCCGCAAGAAGTGACCGGCCGCCGGTCGTGTTCTCCGGGTCCGCGCCCCGCCGGGGCGCGGACCCGTTCCGTGCCCCGGCGGGGCGCGCGCGTCAGGCCAGTTCGACGGCGGAGCACCGCCACCGGCGGTCCTCACCCGCCTCCAGCCGGAACGCCAGGGCCCGGCTGCGCCCGCCCGTCGCGATCCGGGCGCAGGCCTCGACCACCTCGCCGCCCACACGTCTGCCGTGGACGCTCGCCACCACCGCGGTCCTGCGGTCCGCTCCGCGCGGCACCAGGGGTGCCGTCGCGGCCAGCGCGCACACCTGGTCGTAGGCGACGCCCCGCAGATGTCCGAGCAGGGCGTGCACGGGACGACGGCCGCTGAGGACCAGGACGAGTTGTTCGGCGAACCAGCGGTGCGCGGACGGCCGGCGGGCCGTTCCCGATGTGGCGCGGACGCCGGGACCCCGGGGGTCGCGGCGGGAAGGGGGACCGTTGCGGGCTCCGCTGCGGCGCGTCGGGCGCCGCGGGACGGCAGGTTCCGGGACGGCTGTACCAAGGGCGTGCGTGCTGGTCATGGACCTTCCCCCGATCCGTTCGGGCCCGTCCCGCGGACGGGCTCTACCAGTGAGTAGCTTCGCGTGACTCCGGTTCTAGCTGCGTTCGGTGACGAAGGGCAACGCACGGTGAGCTGACGGTTCCGCACTCTCCGATTCACCTATCCGAGGGAAGTGTGGTGGGTCCGCGCGCTCCGGTAGGCGAGGGCGCGGGTGAACCCCGGACCGTATGCTGACGGGGCAGTTCGTACGGCGACACACGAAAGCGGCAGCCATGCGTGTCTATCTCCCCCTGACCCTGCCCGCCCTGGCGGCGGCGCGTCGCTCCGGCGAACTGGCCGCCGGACCGGTCGACGCCTACGCCGTGACGCCCGGCCTGCGCGAGTGGTACGTCTCCGACGACCTGGAGGAGCTGGAGTACGCCGCGCTCAACCGGGCCGCGCAGGCCTCGCTGCGCCTGCTGGCGGGCGACCCGGACGCGCCCCGCGTACGCGTCGTGGTGGCGGTCGACGTCCCCGACCGCAGTGCCTCCGCGGACCCGGACCGCAGCCTGGACCGGGCCGCACTCGGAGAGGTGCGGGTCCAGGGCCCGGTGCCGCTCTCCAAGGCCGCCGCGGTCCACGTCGACGCCGCCGAGGCCCGCGCGGACGTCACGGCGGCCGCCGACGCGCTGGGGGCGGCGGACATGGGCGACGAGGACGCCCGCTTCGTGGTCGACGGCGCCGAGGACCACGAACTGCTGTGGTTCGCCACCCAGGAGATCGACTCCCTGCTGGACTGACGTCGCGGGGGCCGGCCGCCGCCCCGCTCCGTGGCCCGCTGTCACACCCGGGGCGTACCGTGCTCGACATGGCTTCCCCCGATCAGGCAGGTCCCACCCACATCGTCTGGGACTGGAACGGCACGCTGCTCCACGACATCCACGCCGTGCTGGACGCCACCAACGCGGCGTTCGCCGAGACCGGCCTGCCCGCCCTCACCCTGGAGCGCTACCGGGAGCTCTACTGCGTCCCGGTGCCGCGGTTCTACGAGCGGCTGATCGGGCGGCTCCCCACAGACGAGGAGTGGGAGACCATGGACGCGCTGTTCCACCACCACTACTGGGCGCGCGCCGACGACCTGGGCCTGACCGAGGGGGCGGAGGAACTGCTCGCCGCCCGCGATGCCGCGGGCCACACCCAATCGCTGTGCTCGCTCGCGCCCCACGACAGACTCCTGCCGCTCGTCCGCACCCACGGCATCGATCGCCACTTCCTCCGCGTGGACGGATCCACCGGCGACAACAACGGCGGCAAGGCGGGCCAGATGGCGCGCCACCTGGCGGCACTGGACGGGGTCGACTCCGACCGCACGGTGGTGATCGGCGACGCCGTCGACGACGCCCTCGCCGCGGCGCACGTCGGAGCGCGAGCGGTGCTGTACACCGGCGGATCGCACAGCCGGACGAGTCTCGCGGAGGCCGGCGTCCCGGTGGTGGACACCCTGGCGGAGGCCGTGGAGGCGGCCGACCGCATCGCCGCGGGGGAGCGCCACCTCTGACCCCCGCCCGACGCCGCAGCAAGGCCTGCGGTTTCGTCCATACCGGCAGGGTTCCCGCCCGGTTTTTTGTACACCGTCCCAAACGGTCGTCGGGGTGGAAGCGGTAGCGTGGGGCGCGTGATCAGCGCAATACCCGCCGAGGGCGCTGCAGCCCTCGCCCCGTCCCCGCGGTGCGGTCGCACCGCGGGCGCCGCTGATCGTCGCACCCTGCGGGACGCCGGTCGCACGGCACTTCAGTGGACATCCCGCGCTGCGCGCGACGTCCCGCGTTCACCACACCGACGTCACGCAACGGCGCGCGACAGGAGTCAGAGGACATGCAGACCAAGCTGGACGAAGCCAAGGCCGATCGGCTCGCCGAGGCTGTTCGAGTAGCCGAGCAGAGCCCGCTCGGGGGCCGGAAGACGAAGGGCCTGCGTGACGAGGCCCTCGCCGCGTATCTCCAGCGCTACTACCTGCACACCGCCCCGGAGGACCTCACCGACCGGGACCCCATCGACATCCTCGGCGCGGCCCTCGCCCACCACGGGCTGGCCCAGGACCGCCCGCAGGGCACCGCCAACGTCCGGGTGTACACCCCCGCCGTCGACGAGAACGGCTGGGCCTGCACGCACACGGTCGTCGAGGTCGTCACCGACGACATGCCCTTCCTCGTCGACTCCGTCACCAACGAGCTCTCCCGCGAGGGGCGCGGCATCCACGTCGTCGTCCACCCGCAGATGATCGTCCGGCGCGATGTCGCCGGCACCCTGCTGGAGGTGCTCGACGCGGGCCGCGACCCGCACTCCCCGGCGGCGGCCACCCACGACCCGGAGGACCTGCCGCAGGACGCGGTCACCGAGTCGTGGATCCACGTCGAGATCGACCGCGAGACCGACCGCGAGGACCTCCAGCAGATCCGGGAGCGGCTGCGCGGCGTACTGTCCGACGTCCGCGAGGCGGTCGAGGACTGGCGGAAGATGCGGGAGACCGCGCTGGCCCTCGCCGACGGCCTGGTGGACGAACCCGCTGCATCGGACCTGCGGGAGGGCGAGGTCGAGGAGGCACGCGAGCTGCTGCGCTGGCTCGCGGACGACCACTTCACCTTCCTCGGATACCGCGAGTACGAGCTGGAGGGCGACCACGAGGGGGACGGCGAACTGCTCCTGGCCGCCAGGCCCGGCACCGGTCTGGGCATCCTCCGCTCCGACCCCCAGCAGGTCGACGACGAGGGGCGCCCGCTCTCGCCGTCCTTCAACCGCCTCCCCGCCGACGCGCGCGCCAAGGCCCGCGAGCACAACCTGCTGATCCTGACCAAGGCGAACAGCCGCGCCACGGTGCACCGCCGTTCCTACCTCGACTACGTCGGGGTGAAGAAGTTCGACGCCGACGGCAACGTCGTCGGTGAGCGGCGCTTCCTCGGCCTGTTCTCCTCGGCCGCCTACACCGAGTCCGTGCGCCGGGTACCGGTGATCAAGCGCAAGGTCTTCGAGGTGCTGTCCTCCGCGGGCTTCACCCCGGACAGCCACGACGGCCGTGACCTCCTCCAGATCCTGGAGACCTACCCGCGGGACGAGCTGTTCCAGACCCCGGTGGACGAACTGCGCAGCATCGTCACCTCGGTGCTGTACCTGCAGGAGCGCCGCCGCCTCCGGCTCTACCTGCGGCAGGAGGAGTACGGACGCTACTACTCCGCGCTGGTCTATCTGCCGCGCGACCGGTACACCACCGCGGTGCGGCTGCGGCTCATCGACATCCTCAAGGAGGAACTGGGCGGCAACAGCGTCGACTTCACCGCCTGGAACACCGAGTCCATCCTCTCCCGCCTGCACTTCGTCATCCGGGTGAAGCCCGGAAGTGCCCTCACGGAGATGGCGGACGAGGAGGTCGACCGCATCGAGAGCCGCCTCGCGGAGGCGGCCCGTTCCTGGGCGGACGGCTTCACCGAGGCGCTGACCGCCGAGTGCGGCGAGGAGGAGGGCGCCAAGCTCGCCCACCGCTACGCCAACGCCTTCCCCGAGGGCTACAAGGCGGACTTCCCGCCGCGTGCCGCCGTTGCCGACCTGCAGTACATCCACAAGCTGCGCGGTGGGTACGGCGAGGTACGCGGATCGGGGGAGCCGCGGGACGCGGGGGGAACGGGACGAACGGAGGAAGAGGCCCCCGACTTCGCCCTCAGCCTGTACGAGCCGGTGGGTGCCGTACCGGGCGAGCGCCGCTTCAAGATCTACCGCACCGGCGAGCCGGTGTCGCTGTCCGCCGTGCTGCCCGTGCTGCAGGCACTCGGCGTCGAAGTGGTCGACGAACGCCCGTACGAACTGCGCGGCTCCGACAGCAGCCGGGCGTGGATCTACGACTTCGGGCTGCGGATGCCGTCCGCCCAGGGCACGGTCTTCGGCGACGACGCCCGTGAGCGCTTCCAGGAGGCCTTCGCGGCCGTGTGGACCGGCCGCGCGGAGAACGACGGCTTCAACACGCTCGTCATCACCGCCGGCCTGACCTGGCGCCAGGCCATGGTGCTCCGGTCGTACGCCAAGTACCTGCGGCAGGCCGGCGCCATGTTCAGCCAGGACTACATGGAGGACACCCTCCGGAACAACGTGCACACCACGCGCCTGCTGGTGAACCTCTTCGAGGCGCGCCTGTCGCCGGAGCGCACCCGTGCCGGGCTCGAGCTGATCGACGCCATGCACGAGGAGCTGGACGCCGCACTCGACGAGGTCGCCAGCCTCGACGAGGACCGCATCCTGCGCTCCTTCCTCACCGTCATCGACGCGACGCTGCGCACCAACTACTTCCAGCGGGACTCCCGGGGCGAGCCGCACGCCTACGTGTCGATGAAGCTCGACCCGCAGCAGATCCCGGAGCTGCCCGCGCCCCGCCCCGCCTACGAGATCTGGGTGTACTCGCCGCGTGTGGAGGGCGTGCACCTGCGCTTCGGCAAGGTCGCCCGCGGAGGTCTGCGGTGGTCGGACCGCCGGGAGGACTTCCGCACCGAGATCCTGGGCCTGGTGAAGGCGCAGGAGGTCAAGAACACCGTGATCGTGCCGGTGGGCGCCAAGGGCGGATTCGTCGGCAAGCAGCTGCCGGACCCGGCGAAGGACCGCGACGCCTGGCAGGCCGAGGGGATCGCCTGCTACCGGACCTTCATCTCCGGCCTGCTCGACATCACCGACAACCTGGTCGCCGGCGAGGTCGAGCACCCCCGGGACGTGGTCCGGCACGACGAACCCGACACCTACCTGGTGGTCGCCGCCGACAAGGGCACCGCGAAGTTCTCCGACATCGCCAACGAAGTGGCCGTCGCCTACGGTTTCTGGCTCGGCGACGCCTTCGCGTCCGGCGGATCGGCGGGCTACGACCACAAGGGCATGGGCATCACCGCCAAGGGCGCCTGGGAGTCGGTGAAGCGGCACTTCCGCGAGCTGGGCCACGACACCCAGACCCAGGACTTCACCGCCGTCGGTGTCGGCGACATGTCCGGCGACGTGTTCGGCAACGGCATGCTGCTCTCCGAGCACATCCGCCTGGTCGCCGCCTTCGACCACCGGCACATCTTCCTGGACCCGGAGCCGGACGCCGCGACCTCGTACGCCGAGCGGCGGCGCATGTTCGAACTCCCGCGCTCCTCGTGGGAGGACTACGACCGCAGCCTCATCTCCGCGGGCGGCGGCGTCCACCCGCGCAGTGCCAAGTCCATCCCGATCACGCCGCAGGTGCGCAAGGCCCTGGGCATCGAGTCGGGTGTGAGCAAGATGACCCCCGCCGACCTGATGCGGGCCATCCTCAGCGCTCCCGTGGACCTGCTCTGGAACGGCGGGATCGGCACCTACGTCAAAGCCTCCACCGAGTCGGACGCCGACGTCGGCGACAAGGCGAACGACGCCATCCGCGTCGACGGCCAGGACCTGCGGGTCCGGGTGGTCGGTGAGGGCGGCAACCTCGGCCTGACCCAGCTGGGCCGCATCGAGTTCGCAGCCCAGGGCGGCCGGATCAACACCGACGCGATCGACAACAGCGCCGGAGTCGACACCTCGGACCACGAGGTCAACATCAAGATCCTGCTGAACTCGGTGGTCGGTGCCGGCGATCTGACCGTGAAGCAGCGCAACGCCCTGCTGGCCGAGATGGAGGCCGAGGTCGGTGCCCTGGTGCTGCGCAACAACTACGCGCAGAACGCCGCACTGGCCAACTCCCTCGCACAGGCCCCGAGCCTGCTCCACGCCCACCAGCGGCACATGCGCCGCCTGGTCAGGGAGGGCAAGCTCGACCGCCAGCTGGAGTTCCTGCCCGGCGAGAAGCAGATCCGGGAACGCCTCGCCAACGGCCAGGGGCTGACACAGCCGGAGCTCGCCGTGATGCTCGCCTACACCAAGATCGTGGTGACCGAGGACCTGGCCACCGGCGACCTGGCCGACGATCCGTACCTGCAGCGGCTCGCGATGGCCTACTTCCCGCAGGCCCTGTGCGAGCGCTTCGCACCCGAGATCGAGGGCCACGCGCTGCGCCGCGAGATCGTCACGACGCTGCTGGTCAACGACACGATCAACACCGGTGGCTCGACGCTCGTCCACCGCAT
Organism: Streptomyces callyspongiae; assembly: GCF_047200695.1. NCBI lineage: Bacteria > Bacillati > Actinomycetota > Actinomycetes > Kitasatosporales > Streptomycetaceae > Streptomyces > Streptomyces callyspongiae. Next base: position 276,898 of record NZ_JBJZOM010000004.1, on the reverse strand, counting down.
GAAGGAGGAGAGCGGAGCCTCCACGGAGGAGATCGTCCGGGCGCACACCGCGGCCCGCGCGATCTTCGGCCTGGCCGAGATCTGGGACGAGGTGGAGTCCCTGGACAACGTGGTGCCGGCCGCCGTCCAGACCCGGATCCGGCTGCACTCCCGCCGACTGGTGGAGCGGGGCACCCGCTGGCTGCTGAACAACCGTCCGCAGCCGCTGCAACTGACCGAGACGATCGACCTGTTCGGCGACCGTGTGGCGACGGTCTGGGCGGAGCTGCCCAAGCTGCTCAAGGGCGACGACCTGGAGTGGCACGGGAAGGTGCACGACGAGCTCGTCGAGGAGGGTGTCCCCGCCGAACTGGCGATGAAGGTGGCCGGATTCTCCGCTGCCTTCCCCGCGCTCGACGTGGTGGCGGTCGCCGAGCGGACCGGGACCGAGCTGCTGGACGTCGCCGAGGTCTACTACGACCTCGCCGACCGGCTGGACATCACGCAGCTCCAGGAGCGTGTGGGTGAGCTGCCCCGCGCGGATCGCTGGCAGTCGATGGCACGAGCAGCGATCCGGGAGGATCTGTACGCTGCTCACCAGCTGCTGACCGCCGACGTGCTGGCGGCCGCGGACGGTTCGGTGACCGCCGCGCAACGCTTCGCCTCGTGGGAGGAGAAGAACTCCGCCATCCTGCACCGTGCCCGCGCCACGTTGGAGGAGATCCACGCCTCGGAGTCGTTCGACCTGGCCAATCTCTCGGTGGCCATGCGGACGATGCGTACGTTGCTGCGCAGCAATCGGTGATTCCGGAGCGGGTGTCGTCCTTTCGGGCGACACCCGCCCGTGCGTCCCCGATCGTGGGGAGACGGTCAGCCGCCGTGCGGATGGTGTGGTCGTTGTGGGACGGTACGGGTCCGGAAGGTATGCGGGCAGCGTCACGGCAATGCCGCTGTGCGACGATCTACCCGTAACCCGCTCGTCCGCTATCGTTCCACTGTTCGATCGAATCCGATGGGAAATTCGGAGATCATGCCTCGTCTCACCATCGTCGTGCCCGTGTTCAAGGTCCAGGGCTACATCCGCGAATGCCTGGACTCGATCCTCCGCCAGTCCTTCACCGACCTCGAGGTGATCGCGGTGGACGACTGCTCCCCCGACGGCAGCGGTCGCATCCTCGACGAGTACGCCGAGCGTGACAGCCGAGTGACCGTCCTCCACCTGGCGGAGAACGTCGGGCTCGGGCGTGCCAGAAACGCGGGCGTCGAGAAGGCTACGGGCGACTACATCCTGTTTCTCGACAGTGACGACACGTACATCGAGGGCGCGCTGGAGGCGATCGCCCGGCAGCTCGACGCCTGCGAGGACCCGGACGTGCTGGTCTTCGACCACGTCCGTTCCTACTGGTGGAACGTCGTCCGCCCCAGCATGTTCGGCGAGCAGCTGACCGCGGCGGGCACGCGTACGGCGAGCGTCACCGAGGACCCGGAGCTCCTGAACCTCTTCGCGGTGGCCTGGAACAAGGCGTTCCGCCGGGACTTCTACCTGGAGAACGGACTCACCTTCCTGCCCGGCCTCTACGAGGACGCGCCGTTCGCCTACGAGGCCATGATCACTGCCGAGCGCATCGGCTGCCTCGGCCGCGCCTGCGTCGACTACCGGCAGCGGTACCAGGGCGCGATCACCCGTTCTCCGGGCAAGAAGCATTTCGACATCTTTCCGCAGTACGCGTCGCTGTTCGCCTTCCTCGACGAACGGCCGCACCTGAACCACCTGCGCCCGCACCTGTTCGAGCGCATGATCAACCACTTCGTGTTCTGCCTGGGCCGCCCCGACCGGGTGCGTCCCTCCGACCGGCCGCAGTACTTCCGCAAGGCGGCGAAGTTCTACCGCACCTACCGTCCCGAGGGCTTCGAGCCGCCGGCCGGCCGCGCCGGTCTGGGCACGCGGATGATCGGCACCGGTTCGTACCTGCTGTTCGCCTCGCTGCAGACGGCGAAGAACGTCCGCCGTCGCGCCCTGCAGTCCAAGCAACGGTGGAAGAAGCGGGTCGGCACCGCCGTCTACCGCGGGTTCTACCGCCTGCAGCGCAGGCTGCCGATCGACGAGAACCTCGCGGTGTACAGCTCGTACTGGGACCGCGGCGTGCGGTGCAACCCGGCCGCCATCGAGGCCTCGGCGAAGGAGCTCGCCCCGCACCTGCGCAGCGTGTGGGTGGTGCGCCGCGAGTCCGTGCCGGAGGTGCCGAAGGGCACCGACTACGTGATTCCGCGCAGCGTGCGCTACTGGAAGGTCATGGCCCGGGCGAAGTACCTGGTCAACAACGTCAACTTCCCGGACTTCGTCGTGAAGCGCGAGGGCCAGGTCCATCTCCAGACCCACCACGGCACGCCGCTCAAGCGCATGGGTCTGGACCAGCAGCCGTTCCCGGCGGCCGCGGCCAACATGAGCTTCCGGCGGCTGCTGCAGCGCGCCGCCCGCTGGGACTACAGCGTGTCGTCGAACCCGCACTCCACCGAGATGTGGGACCGGGTCTACCCCTGCCCGTACGAGCACCTCGAGGCGGGCTACCCGCGCAACGACGTGTACTCGACCGCCACCGACGAGGACGTCCTCGCCCTCCGCGAGAAGCTGGGCATCCCGCGCGACCGGATCGCCCTGCTCTACGCGCCCACCATGCGCGACTACCGCAAGGGCTTCGTGCCGGAACTCGACCTGGCACGCATGGTCAAGGAGCTGGGCGACCGGTTCGTCCTCCTGGTGCGGACGCACTACTTCTACGGCCAGGACCCTCGCCTGGACGAGCTCCAGCAGCGGGGTCTGCTGCTGGACGTGTCCGCCCACGACAGCGTGGAGGAGCTCAGCATGGCGTCCGACGCGCTGATCACGGACTACTCGTCGATCATGTTCGACTACGCCAACCTGGACCGGCCGATCATCACCTACGCGCCGGACTGGGAGGCCTACCGGGCCGCCCGCGGCGTGTACTTCGACCTGCTCTCCGGCAAGCCGGGCGAGACCCCCGGCGCCGTGGCCAGGAACGAGGACGAGCTGATCTCGGTCTTCACCTCCGGCGAGTGGCGGGGCGAGGCCGCGGCGGCGCTGCGTGCCGCCTTCCGTGAGCGGTTCTGCCCGTTCGACGACGGACTGGCCGCCGAGCGGGTCGTCCGCCGCGTGTTCCTCGGCGAGGAGGTGGACGCGCTGCCGGCCGTCGTGCCCGTGGCGGACCGGCGCCCGCCCCGTTCGGCCCACCACGACGAGGTGGCCTCCTCCTCGGACCGTCCCACGGCGGCCGGCGTCTGAGAGTCGTCCGTCCGTAGCCCGGAGGGCCGGGCGCGGGAGGCTGCACCTCAGCCTCCCGCGCCCGGCCCTCCGAGCATCCGGTCCGCGACGCGGGCCGCCGCGGTGCCGTCGTCCAGGTCGCAGAAGGAACGCCGGAACTCCGCGTACATCTCGTGGTGCGCGACCGCGACCGCGTCGACGTCCCGCAGCGCCGCGATCAGCTCCTGCGAGGAGGACAGCAGCGGCCCCGGCGCCCGCTGCTCGAAGTCGAAGTAGAAGCCGCGCAGCTCGTCCCGGTAGTGCTCCAGGTCGTAGGTGTGGAAGAGCATCGGGCGCCCGGTGTGCGCGAAGTCGAACATCAGGGACGAGTAGTCGGTGACCAGCACGTCCGCGATCAGCAGGAGCTCCGCCACGTCGGGGTGTGCGGACACGTCGCGCACGAAGCCGTCCCCGGTGCCCGGCACGCTGTCGGCCACCAGGTAATGCTTGCGCACCAGCAGCACGTGGTCGTCACCGAGGGCCGCGCGGGCCGCCGCGAGGTCCAGTCGCAGGTCGAACCGGCAGTTCGACCGGTCGTAGCGGTCGTCGTCGCGCCAGGTCGGGGCGTACAGGACGACGCGTCTCCCCTCGGGGACACCCAGCGAGCGCCGCACCTCCTCGGCACGCTTCTCGCGGTCGGTGGCGTACAGCACGTCGTTCCGCGGGTATCCGCACTCCAGGACCTCACCCTCGTAGCCGAAGGCGCGGCGGAGGATCGGGGTGCTGAAGCGGTTGGGGGAGACCAGGACACTCCACTCCGCGGCGCGGGCGGGCAGCCCGGAGAGGTAGCTCCGGCTGGAGAACGCGGTGTCGGCGAGGTCGAGCCCGATCCGCTTGAGCGGGGTGCCGTGCCAGGTCTGCACCACCGTCTGGCCCTCCCGGCGTGCCAGCCATCGCGGGAAGTGCGTGTTGCCCACCAGCCAGCGGCTCCGGGCGAGCGCCTCGTGCCAGCGGGCGCTTCCCATCACCACGGGCTCGGCGCCCGGCGGCACGTGCGCCTGCCCGTCGCGCACCGCCCACAGGTGCTCGACGTCCGTACCCCGCCGCAGCAGTTCCTCGTGGACGGCGCGCGGGGAGTCCGAGTACTGGCGCCCGTCGAAGCTCTCGTAGAGCACGGCGTCCCGGAGCGGCAGCGCACGGGCGGCCGGATAGTGCACGCTGCTCAGCCGATGCTGGCTGTACGCGCCCCGGTCCTGGGGCGGGAGGTCCGAGCCGGACCTCACGAACAGCCGGTCGTGGTAGCGGCGCTCGGCGGTGAAGGTGCGTGCGGAGGGGCCGGTGACCGGGTGGTCCTGCGGAAGGGTCTCCAGGAGGGCCGGGGACAGCCGCAGCGGTACGTCGTGCTCCCGGGTGTCGGCGCCGGAATCCCGGAGGAACGGGTACCAGTTGCCCTGACGCAGCGGCAGACCGCCCGGCGCAGCGTCGGCCGGCCACAACCGGCTGGTGAACCGCTCACCGGTTCTGACGACGGCCGCGGTCACCTCCTGCCGGTGGCCGCTGTGCTGCCACACCAGCTCCGGCGCGCCGGTCACGGCACGGGGGAGGGTGCCCTCCAGGACGAGTGCCCCCGCCGCGTCCCAGCGCAGCGCGTCGGCCACCGGCGGCACGGCACGGCCCGTCAGGCCGAGGTGGCCGTGCGGCTCCGGTCCCGCGTACACCTCCCGCGCGAGGCCCACCGGACCCTCGACGTCCGGCAAGGGGCTCGCGAGCGGCTCCGTGCCGGACGGCACGACGATGCGGCAGGTGGTGCCGTCCTCCAGCACCAGCGTCAGCCGCCACCGTTCGCTGCCCCGCGGCACCGGGCCGGTCCCGGCCTGCCCGGGGGAGCCCGGCAGGGAGGCGAGAGGAATGCGGGTCGTGCAGCGGACCCACCGTTCGGTCCCGCCGGTCTCCTCGGCAGGGACGACGGGGTGCTCCTGCTCGGGACCGGCCCCCAGGTGGGTGACGCGCAGCGTCCTGGCCCGGTGCGGATTCCGTACGTCCACGGTCAGTTCGAGGATCCCGTCCACGACCCGCCGGTCCGCGAGCCGGGCGAGAGTCTCCTCCACCAGGATCCGCAGTCTGCCGCTGCCGAACGTCACCAGAGCCCGGCGGTCGCCGGGGAGTTCGTGCACGGGGGGTTGGGCTCCGGAACCCTCGGCGCCGGGCAGGACGCCCCCGCTGCGGACCAGGCCGCCCGTGACCGTGCCGAGGCACACCGTCCAGGCGACGCTGCGCCGCCCGCCGTCGAGAGCGCGGGCGAGGCGCCGCGGATCGACCACGACCTCGAACCCGGAGGCGTCGTAGGAGCAGGTGCGCTGCTGGGAGGCGCGGGTCGCCTCCGGTGCGGGGACGGTGCGCACCCGGAGCGGGATCCGTCGCCCGCTCCCGTCTCCCCGACGCAACCAGCCGAACTTCCGGGAGCGTTCCGGGCGTTCGGCCGGGGCGGACGGGATGTAGGCGTACCCCCGCAGCAGCAGGGTGTCGTCCGGCTGCCACCGCGCCGTGCCCAGACGTGCCTCCAGCACCTGTTCGCCGGAGCGGACGCGACCGAGGCGCCGCGGCAGTTCGATGCGCATGCCGTCCGGCCGCGGGTAGCCCACCGTGCGGCGGCCGCCCCGCCGCACCACGGGGAGGACCTGCGGGTTCTCCAGGTCGAACGCGAGCACGCTGAGCACGTCGTCGAGCCGTCCCTGGCGGAGCAGGTACCACACGGCACGGGTCGACATCGGCAGCGCTGTGAGCACGGCGGGGTCGATCCGGGAGGCGAACGCCCCGGCGAGCCGGGCGAACTCGGCCCGGAAGCGGTCGTCCGCCTCGGGCAGCGCCGCCACGAGAGGTGCCAGATCGGTGGTGATCACAGCGGTGTCGAAGTGCCGCTTGTCCGGGTTCCGGCGGCGGCCGGTACGGCCCCGGGACGCGCCGTGCACGGCAAGGAAGCGGCTCACCGCGTCGAGGGCGGCGACCCGCTCGCACATGGCCGCGAGGGCCTCCGGGCCCCGCTGCCGTCTCGTTCCGGCACCGCTGCGTCCAAGTCCGTCGTCGGCGTTCCGGCGGTGGAGCACCGTGCCGGCCACGACGTCCACCGCTTCGGCGAGGAAGTGGGCGGGCAGCACGAACCGCACGTCCGTCCCGCCCGCTTCCTCCTCCCAGCGCAGCGCGTGGCGTTCGAGGAAGGCGCGGCGGAACACCTTGGTGCCGGCGAGCCGGTCGCGGGTGAGTCCGCGGTGCCGGGTGATGTGCGTGGCGGGGCGGTCGCGGTCGAGGGGCTTTCCCAGGAGCGGTGTCCGGCCGGGGCCGTCGTTGCCGAGGCGCACGGCGTTGCCGGTGGCCAGGTCCGAGCCGGTCTCCTCGAGGCTCTCCAGCAGACGGCGGTACCCCGCCGGCGGCACGCTGTCCTCGGCATCCAGGAAGGCCACGTAGCGGCCGGCGGGGTCGGTGTGCCGCAGCCCGGCGTTGCGGGCCGCGCCCAGCCGCCCGGGCACCGTGGTGGGTGCGGGGGAGACCCGCACCGTCCGGAACCGCGCGTCGCCGGCCGTGGCCTCCTCCGCCGCGGCGAGGACCGCTTCGGACGTCGTCCCGTCGTCCACCAGGACGGCCTCCAGGGTCTCGACCTGCTGGGCGGCCAGGGACTCCAGACACTCCCGGACCTGGGGGGCGGTCCCGCCCAGCGGCACGACGACGCTCAGCCGTGCGTTCTCGATGTGCACGTTCTCTCCTCGGGGCGGATGCCGATCGAGTGCTCAACCGCTCCGGCGCGTCGATGGTCACCCTGCACGCTCCCTACGGGTGAGTCCGAGAGGCGTGCTGCCGTCGCCCGTGCCCATGCCCGCAGGTGCGGGAGGCGTTCCGGAACGGTGACGGCGCTGCGGTGGACGTAGTCGCCGCCCGGGCCCTGCCGGAGCAGTGGGCGGTAGCCGTGATCGGCGAGTCGCTCGGCGGTCAGTCCGGTGGCTGCCGCCTCCGAGGGGTCGACGTGCACGAACTCCGGGCGGGCGCGCACGAAAAGGTAGCGGCGCAGCGCCGCGGTGTCGTCCGCGGCCCGTGCGGCGGCGACGCGGGCGTCGGACCGGCCGTGCAGGTCGAGGACCTGCTGCGCGCCGAACACGGCGGTTCCGCCGGAGGAGGCGAGGGCGACGGTACTGTGCTCCAGCCCGAGCCGGCCGGCGTACGCGGCGAACATGCGGCCGTACCGGGCCTCGGTGAAGCACAGCGTGTCCGTGCGGGCGTCATGAGCGGGCGAGCCGGTCGCCGCCTCCGTGAGGCAGGCGCCCAGCGCCAGGGAGGCCACGACCACGCCTCGCGGCAGACGCCGCACGGTGCCGTGCCCGGCCGGCACCCGGAGGGTCGTGGGCGCGAGGAGGACGAGAAGGACGAGGAGGACGCCGGCGGCGAGGAGCGCCACGCGGGGGAGCAGGGCGATGCCGGGCAGCAGCAGCCCTGTCCCGGCCGCGGCGGCCGCGAGGCGCACGGGAGTCTTGAACCGCGGCGCGCCGGTGGCGCCGAGCAGCACCGCACCGGCTGCGGCGGCCGCCCAGTGCGTCGGCGGGAACGCCTCGCCGGGCAGCCCCACCGCCGGCAGCGCCGCCGGGGGCCATACGGCACCGCAGGTCGCCGCCCACGCGGCGGCGTGGGCCGCGGCACTGCGCAGCGCCTCACGGGCGTCGCGGCGGCCGGCTCGGCACAGCAGGGCGACGGGGCCCACGGCCCCGAGGACGGGAGCGGCCGGGGACGCGGGCAGCGCCAGCCCGGCGAGGCCGGCGAGCGTCCCTGCCGCGGCGGCGGTCCAGGGGGAGGGCGGGCGTCCCGCGGGGGCCGGTTCCGTCGTGGCGAGCAGTACCGCGGTGACCGCCAGCAGGGAGAGGGCGCCGCCGGTCCCGGAGAAGAGCCACGCCAGCGCGGGCGGGCAGGAGGCGCAGACCGCGCCGGCCCCGAGGGCGAAGGGCCAGGCGCTCCGGCCGTGCACGGCGCGCACCGCGCGGGTGGCCGCCAGCAGGGCGGCCGCGAAGCACAGCAGGGCGGGCGCGCCGGGGTACCACGCGCCGGGGGTGTCCAGCCCCAGTTCGTGTCCCACTGTCAGCAGGTGCAGCCAGGCCGTCGAGGCGGCCGGTACCGGGGTGCCGGAGACGGTTCCGCCCACCGCGCCGTCCGAGAACGCGGGCTCACCCGCCTGTGCCAGCGCGACGCCGGCGTCGTCCGTGAGCCACGGCCCCAGTCGGAACGCCTGCACGCCGACGGCCGCGGTGCCCAGGGCGACCGCGGCCGTCTCCGCGCCGTGCGTCCGCCACCGGAGGAGGGTCCGGTGCCGGGCGCCGGTGGCGCGGGTGGTGTCGGGCTCGGACACGACGGGCGAATCGTCCATGTCCGGCCCAACTGCACGGGGGTCGGCAGGTTACTCTCCCCAGTCCTGCCCTTCCCCCGTGTCGGTGAGGGGGCCCGAGCGTTCGGCGCGTGCGGGCCCCCGGGGTGCTTCGCCTACTTCACCGAGCCCGCCATCACTCCGGAGACGAACTGGCGCTGGAAGGCGAAGAAGACCGCCAGCGGAATGACCATCGACACGAAGGCTCCGGGAGCCAGGACGTCGATGTTGTTGCCGAACTGGCGGACCTGCTGCTGGAGCGCGATGGTGATCGGTGGCGAACCGGAGTCCGCGAAGATCAGGGCCACCAGCATGTCGTTCCACACCCACAGGAACTGGAAGATGCCCAGCGAGGCGATGGCGGGCCCGCCCAGCGGCATGATGACGCGTACGAACAGCCGGATCTCCCCGGCGCCGTCCAGACGCGCCGCCTCCAGCAGCTCCTTCGGGATCTCCGCGAAGAAGTTGCGCAGCAGGAACACCGCGAAGGGCAGCCCGAACGCGGTGTGGAAGAGCACCACGCCCGGGATCGTCTCGAAGATCCCCAGCGTGTTGAACAGCTTGGCGACGGGGATCAGCGCCACCTGGATCGGCACCACCAGCAGCCCGACGACCAGCAGGAACCACCAGTCGCGGCCGGGGAAGTCCATCCAGGCGAAGGCGTATCCGGCGAGTGAGCCGATGACGATGACCAGGACCGTCGAGGGGATGGTGATGGCGATCGTCACCCCGAGGGAGCCGGTGATGGCGTCGTTGGCGAACAGCGCCTCGTAGTTGGCCCCGGTCAGGCCGCTCGGATCGGTGAACAGTGTCCACCAGCCCGAGTCGGCGATGTCGCTCGGTTCCCGGAAGGACGAGCCCAGCAGGCCCGCGGTCGGCATCAGCCACACCAGGGCGATGACGACCAGCGCGAAACGGACGAAGGCGCCACCGGTCAGCGAGGTGAGCCGCGAGGCGAGACCGGACCTGGGGGCCGCGGGTGCCGCGGCGTCCCCGGACGGGCCGGAGGGTCCGGTCGGTCCGGGCGACGCGGTACCTGTCGTGGTGGTGGTCGGGGAGCTCATCGGCGGTTCTCCCTCCGCAGGCGGCGGATGTTGATGATCATCACCGGGACGACGAGCAACAGCAGGAGTACCGCGAAGGCGCTGCCGAGGCCCTGGTCGGCGCCGCCGCCGAAGGACACCAGATACAGCTGGAGCGCGAGGACGCTCGCGTCCGACTGCACCGCACTGGGCGCGATGATGTAGACGAGGTCGAAGATCTTCATCACGTTGATCATGAGCGTGACGAAGACGACGCCGAGCACGGGAGCGAGCAGCGGTACCGTCACCTTCCGGAAGACCTGCCACTCGCTCGCGCCGTCCACCCGGGCCGCCTCCATGATCTCGCGGGGCACGCTCGCCAGTCCCGCGGCGATCAGCACCATCGCGAAGCCGGCCCACATCCATATGTAGGAGCCGATGATGGCGGGCGTGACCAGCGTCGGGCCGAGCCAGTCGATCCCGTTGTAGGGCTCGGCGAAGTTCGCTGCGGGCAGGCGCAGGTTCGCTCCGCGGGCCTCGGGCGGCAGGCTGTAGGTGCCGTCCTCGCCCGTGGTCGCGGAGGCCACCACGGCCCCGTCCTTCACCGCTTCGACGCGGATGCCGGCAAGTCCCTTCTCGCCGGGGTCGATGCGGCCGGTCTCGCCGCCGCCTCCCGGCGAGAAGTCCAGCCAGACGGTGCCTGCCACACCGCCCCCGGAGGGCTCGGCCCCACCGGCGTCGGCGGCACCGGCGACGTCCTGCGGCGGCACGCCGACGAGTGGCAGGTCCGCGGGACCGGAGGCGGTCGCCGGGGCGTCGGTGACGAAGCCTCCGGCCTTCGTGCCGTCCAGTCCGGTGTCGGGGCGCGGCCGGGCGCCGGGCCAGGCCGACGCCTCGTTGAAGGTGTCGTGCACACCGACCCACATGGCGTTGGCCACGCCGCGGTCCGGGTCCTGTTCGTACACGAGGCGGAAGATGATGCCGGCGGCGAGCATGGAGATCGCCATCGGCATGAAGATGATGAGCTTGAACGCCGTGCCGAACCGCACGCGGTCGGTGAGGACCGCGAAGATCAGGCCGAGCACGGTGGCGAGGGACGGTGCCACGACCACCCATATCAGGGTGTTCTGCACCGACGTCAGGTTGTCGGGATCGGAGAAGATCGCGACGTAGTTCGCCAGTCCGACGAAGGAGTCCCCCGCGGCGTCGAAGAAGCTGCGCCAGAGCGAGTAGCCGATCGGGTAGACCACGAGTGCCCCGAGCAGCAGCAGGGCGGGCAGCAGGAAACCCGCTGCCACCCAGGGGCGGGCGCGCAGAGCCGATGCGCGCCCGCCCGCACCCGTACGGGCGGAGGTGTCGCCAGGACTGCTGGACTGGTCAGGTTCAGGAGTGCCACGGCTGTCGGGGTCCTTGACGACAGGTCCCCCGGAGCCGCCCGCGGATGCTTGCGACATGGTGAGGTTGTCTCCCGCCCGTCAGTTTCCGAAGGCCTTGGCGGCGGACTTCTCCAGCGCCTGCGCGGCACCGTCGACGTCGTCGGGGTTCTTCAGGAAGTCCTGGAGCGCCTTCCATTCGCCCTCGCCCTTGGTGCCGCCGAAGGCCGCCGGCGCCTGGTCGGACATGTCGAAGCGGAAGTCGTCGCCGGCGCCGATGAGCGCCTCCGCGATCTCACGCTGGACGTCGTCCGGGTAGGCCTTGGTGTCCAGGCCCTTGTTGGGGGAGAGGAAACCGCCCTGCTGGGCCATGATGCCCGCCGCGTCCTTCGAGGCGAGGAAGGTCATCATGGCCTGCGCGGCCTTGGAGTCCTTCAGCGCCACGGCGGCGTCGCCGGCGGTGACCACCGGGGCCCGGCCGTCACCCACGGCGGGGAACGGGAAGACCTTCGCGTCGCTCCCGATCTTCGCCTCGGTGTCGCTGGAGACGGTCACGCTCACGAAGTCGCCCTCGTACACCATCGCGGCCTCGGGGGCCTCGAGGTCGGAGAACGTCTTGGTGACGGACTCGGGGAACGCCGTCTGCAGCGCGCCCTCGTTGCCGCCCGCGAGCAGCTGGTCGTTGCCGAAGAGTTCGCCGAGCGTGGTGAGTGCCTTCTTGACCGACGGGTCGGTCCACTTGATCTCGTGGGCGGCCAGCTTGTCGTACATCTCGGGTCCGGCCTGCGAGAGGTAGACGTTCTCGAACCAGTCGGTGAGCGTCCAGCCGTCGGCTCCGCCGACGGACACCGGCTCGACGCCGGAGTCGGCGACCAGCTGGGACGTCGAGAGGAAGTCCTTCCAGCTCTCCGGCTCGCTCGCGCCGGCCGTCTCGAAGGCGGTGTTGTTGTACCAGACCAGCGACTTGTTGGCGGCCTTGAAGTACACGCCGTACTGCTTGCCGTCGACCTTGCCGAGGTCCTGCCAGCCGGCGGAGTAGTTCGCCTCGAGCTGCTCCTGGGCGGCAGAGCCGACGGGCTCGACCCAGCCCTTCTCGGCGAACTGCTTCAGGACGCCGACCTGCGGCAGCATCGCGACGTCCGGCGGGGCGCCGCCCTCGATCTTCGAACCGATGAAGGTCGCCACGTTGTCACCGGTCGGCACGAACTCGACCGTGGCACCGGTGCGCTTCTCGAACTCGTCCAGCGCCGTACGGAAGTTCTCCTGCTCGGGGCCGGTCCAGACGGCGGCCACCTGGACGGTCTCACCGTCCAGGTCGGGCAGGTCGACGGTCGTCTCGGCCTGGATGCCGCCGCCCCCGTTGCCCTCGCTGTTGTCCTGGTCCCCGCCGCCGCCGCACGCCGCGGTCAGGGACAGAGCGAGGGCTGCGGTGGCTGCGGCTGTCGCACGCGCCGCGTTCCGCCTGCGTGCTCTACCGGTTGTCATGCGTGTTCCTTCCCCTCAGGGATTCGGGTGACATGGGTGGGTCATGCGGTGATGCGGTCGCTCATCCACCAGGCCGCGGTGGATCCGGGCAGTTCGTCGCCCGGGCACGGGCCGCTGGCGAGCAGCGGCCTTCCGGTCACCGGAGCCGGAGCCGGCGCGGTGCCGAAGTTGACGGCGCAGACCAGGCCGTTGCCGCGCGCGAAGGTGAGGACGCCCGGCGGCGACTCGAGCCAGCGCATCTCGCCGGTGCCGAGCTGCGGCAGGTTCCGCCTCAGCTGCAGTGCTTCGCGGTAGAGGTGCCAGAACGACCGGGGGTCGGCCAGCGCGCGGTCGGTGGCGTGGTCGGCGAACCATTCGGGCTGCGGCAGCCAGGGGGACGGCGCGCTCTCGCAGCCGGAGGTGAAGCCGAACGGTGAGGCGTGTCCGGACCACGGCAGCGGCACCCGGCAGCCGTCGCGGACCCGGCTCCGGTCGCCGGTCCGCCGGAAGATGGGATCGGTGAGCAGCTCGTCGGGCAGGTCGACCTCGGGCAGCCCGAGTTCCTCACCCTGGTACACGTAGGCGCTTCCGGGCAGCGCGAGCATCAGCAGCGCGGCCGCACGGGCCCGGTCGGACCCGAGGCACTTCCCGTCGCCGGAGGGCTCCGCGTAGCGGGTGACCGAGCGGACCTGGTCGTGGTTGTTCAGCACCCAGGTGGTGGTGGAGCCGGTGCCCGCGATGTCCCGCATGGCGTCGCCGATGGTCTTCTCGAAGGCATCGGCGTCCCAGGGAGCGCTCAACAGGTCGAAGAAGAAGGCCTGGTGCAGTTCGTCCGGCCGGATGTAGTGGGCGTGCTCCCGCGCGGTGGGCACGGAGACCTCACCGACGAGCAGCCGGTCGTGGCCGTCCTCCGCGGTGTACTCCTCGCAGACGGCGCGCCAGCGGCGCCACACGTCGTGGACCTCCGCCTGGTTCCAGGCGAGGGGGTTCACCGAGTCGCGGGAGCGTTCGTCGGCGCGCGGGTCGTCGGAGTCGGGCAGCGCCGGGTGCTTGAACAGGCCTGCGGCGACGTCGATCCGGAAGCCGTCGATGCCGCGGTCGAGCCAGAACCGCAGGACGTCGTCGAAGGCCGCGGCCGTCGCGGGGTTCCGCCAGTTCAGATCCGGCTGTTCGGGCGTGAAGAGGTGCAGGTACCACTGGCCGGGAGTGCCGTCCGGCTCGGTCACCCGCGACCAGGCGGGGCCGCCGAACATGGCGTGCCAGTTGTTGGGCGGCTCCTCGCCGTTCTCTCCGCGGCCGTCCGCGAAATGGAATCGGTCGCGTGCCGCGGAGCCGGGGCCGTCGGCGAGGGCCTGGCGGAACCACGCGTGCTCGCTGGAGCAGTGGTTCGGCACGATGTCCAGCAGCAGGCGCATGCCCAGGCGGCGGGCGTCGGCGACCAGCCTGTCGAACTCCGCCAGGTCGCCGTAGACCGGGTCGACGTCGCAGTAGTCGGCGACGTCGTAGCCGTGGTCGTGCTGCGGCGAGGGGTAGAACGGGCTGAGCCATATCCCGTCCACGCCCAGCTTCTTGAGGTAGGGCAGACCGGCCCGCACACCGGCCAGATCACCGATGCCGTCCCCGGTGCTGTCCAGGAAGCTGCGGACGTACACCTGGTAGATGACGGCATCCCGCCACCACTGGTCGGTGGTGCGGGTGGTGCGGGGCGGAAGGCCGGTCACGGCCGGGGCTGTCAACATCGTTCGCTGACCTGTACCTGACTCTCGTGGGTGTGCCTGCACGACCGTGAAAGGCCGCTGATTGCATGCATGTTAAGTAAGGCGGCACAGGCGGTGTCAACGAACATGCACGACCGCATGGAGATTGGCCGGTGCGGCGTGCTCCCCAGCAGCCCTGACGGCCTTTCGGCCCAGTGTTTTCGATGAGGGGTTGCGCGGGCCGCCGGCATCTGACGGGCCCGCGGATCAGTCCCGTTCGGAGATCTCCGTCAGCTCCCTGCGTAGCCGTGCGGCCGCCGGACCGGCCTGCTGCCGCAGTGCCAGCACGTCGTGCGCCACCGCCTGCACCGCGAGGCTCACCTGGTCGTAGTGAGGGCTCTTCGGCCGAGGTTCTGCGGTGAGGATGCTCTCCTCGAGGGTGGGGAGGTAGGGGTGCTGTTCCACCAGTTCCGGGTCCGTGTAGAGGTCGGCGCGGACCGGGGGCAGGGCACCCTCGGTCAGCACCCGCCGCTGCACCCGTTCGCTGGTGAGGTAGGCGATCAGGTCGGCAGCCGTTTCCGGGTGCTCCGCGTTCCTGCTGACCGCAAGGTTGGAGCCGCCCAGCACACTGGTGCCCGGTCCGTGGGGTCCGGGCAGGCGCACGGCCCCGACCTCCCCGGCCACCCGCGAGCCGGTGCCGTTCGCCAGCGGGTACACGTAGGGCCAGTTGCGCAGGAAGAGCAGCCGGCCGTCCTGGAAGGCCATCCGGGACTCCTCCTCCTTGTAGCTCAGCGCCTCCCGGGGTATCCAGCCCTCCCGCACGCCCGACGCGAGGAACTCCAACCCCTCCCGGGCGGCCCCGTCGACGGTCACCTCGGCGCCCTCGCCCCCGATCAGCGACCCGCCCGCCGAGCGGACCGCCTCGGTGACGTTCGCGGTCAGTCCCTCGTACGGAAGGAACTGCCCCGCGTACCCCTCGAGTCCGTACTCGGGCGCGATCTCCCGTGCCTGGCGGGCAAGTTCGCCCCAGGTCCTGGGGGGCGACACCCCCTCACGGGCCAGGATGTCCTTGCGGTAGTAGAGCAGGCCGGCGTTGGTCACGTACGGAACGGCGTAGAGACGGCCGTCGAAGGTGGCCGTCTCCACGACAGGAGGGAGGAAAGCGTCCAGCGGGAAGTGCGAGCGGTCCAGGGGCGATATCCAGCCCGCGGCCGCAAATTCGGACGTCCAGGCGACATCGATATTGAGAACGTCGAACCGCGACCCGCCGTCGCGCAGATCGGTGATCATCTGGGAACGGCTCTCGTCCGCCGAGTCGGGCAGTTCCACCAGTTCCACCCGCTGGCGGGGATGGCTGCGGTTCCAGTCGGACAGCAACGGCCCCAGGTAGCGGGTGAGATCGCCGGCCGTCGCCAGTGTCAGCGGGCCGCGTGCCGCGGGCCGGGCGCCGGGCGGCACCGTGGCCGCATGACCGGCGAACAGCACGGTCAGCACGAGGAGGCATCTGCCGGCGGTCCGTGTCCACCGCATCGGTGCCTCCTCGCAGTGACCTTCGTCGCGTCCTTGCCCGGGAATCCGTCCTCATATATACCCGTTAGGCATAAGGGATACTAGGGTGTACGGCCCATACCACAAGGGGGATGGGACCGCGTTCCGAGACCGACCCGGAGGAGGGTTGCGCGCTTGCGTCTGCCGCTCCTCGCCCTTCTCGCCCGTGGCCCGGCGCACGGCTACGAACTCAAGGGCGACCTTGAGAAGCTCCTGGGCAGCGCGTACCCTCAGCCCAACGTCGGTCAGATCTACGTCACTCTCGGACGTCTGGAGAAGTCGGGGCTCATCGCGGGCGAGGACGTCGCACAGACCCACCGCCCCAACAAGCGCATCTACCGACTGACCGATGCCGGGCGGGAGGCCGTGCTCGGCTGGTTCGAGGAGACGACGGGGGAACCGCGGGTCCGGGACGAATTCTTCATGAAGATCGCTCTGGCGGCACACTCCGGTCTGGCCGACGAGATCACCTTGATCAACAAACAGCGGCGCCAGTACCTCAACACCATGCGCGACCTGTCGAAGCTGTCGGCTGCGGGAGAGTCGGAGAACCGGATCGCCCGGCTGCTCGTCGAGGGAGCCATGCTGCACCTGCAGGCCGACCTCGACTGGCTGGAACGCTGCCAGGAGGAGCTGGAATGACCGGAGACGGGGACCCTGCCGAGGCCGAGGCGCGGGCGGAGACGCTGCTGCGCGCCGAAAAACTGACCAAGACCCACCACGGCGAGGGGGCTCCCGTCCACGCGGTGCGGGGAGTCGATCTCCGCGTACGGCGCGGCGAGTTCGTGGCCGTCACCGGACCCTCCGGAGCCGGCAAGTCCACGCTGCTGCACCTCCTCGGCGGCCTGCAGCGGCCGGACGGCGGCAGCCTCCACATCGACGGCCGCTGCATGGACGGCCTCAGCGAGTCCCAGTGGGCCGTCACCCGCCGCAGCGGCATCGGGATCGTCTTCCAGTTCTTCAACCTCGTCACGAACCTCACGGTCGCGGACAACGTCGAACTCCCCGCACTGCTCGCCGGGACCCCGCCGCGGGACGCCCGCGCGGAAGGCCGGGCCCTGCTGGCGGAACTGGGCATGGACGGCAAGGAACGCGCCATGCCCGCGGAACTCTCCGGCGGCGAACAGCAGCGCGTCGCCCTCGCCCGCGCCCTGGTCAACCACCCCACCGTGCTGCTCGCCGACGAGCCGGCGGGAAGCCTGGACAGCAGGGGCACCCGGGAGGTGCTCCGCCTGCTGAGCCGTTTCCATCAGCGCGGCCAGACCATCGTGATGGTCACCCACGACGCGCGGATGGCCAGCGCCGCGGACCGCGTCCTCAGCTTCTTCGACGGCAGGATCGTCGACGACGCGGACCTCGCGGACGACAGCGCACGCCGCCCCGCCCGAGCCGCGGGCGGCGTCACCGGCGTACTGGAACTGGGCCCATGACGATCCGCGCCACGCTGCGCTGGGCGCACGCGGACCTGCGCGCCCACCGCGGCCAGACAGTGGTCACGGTGCTCACCACGGCAGGTGTCATCGCCTCGCTGCTGCTGGCCGCCGCGATGTTCAGCTACGCCACCAACCCCTGGGAGCGCGTCTTCACCCAGACCCGCGGCGCGCACGTGTGGGTGCACACCACCGGCGACGCCTCCGCCGGCGCACTCGCCGCGCTGGACGGAGTCGCCGCCGCCTCCGGCCCGTTCGACACCGCCCGCACCACCGCCGAGTACCGGGGAGTGCGGGCCGCGGTCGAGCTCCGGTCCGCCGAGGTACGGGAACCGGCGATCGCACGGCCCCAACTCGTCGAGGGCACCTGGCTGGACGCGGCCCGGCCCCACGGCGTCGTGCTGGAACGCTCGCTCGCCGAGGCGCTGTGGGCGGAACCCGGTGACACGGTGGAGCTGCCCGACGAGAGCTCCGCACCCGGCGAGGACGGCGCCGGCGCCGACGGGGGTGCCGGCGGCACACTCCGGGTCCTCGGCATCGCCGAGACCGCCGAACGCCACTACCGGCCCGGCGAACAGCCCGGCATCGCCTGGGTCCTGCCCCCGGCCGCCGCGTCCGCCGCCGCGTCCGGCACGGGGAGAGCGATCGGGCTGCGGCTGGAACAGCCCCGCGACATCGACTTCGTGGTCCAGCGCGCCGTGACCATGCTCGGCGCGGGCCAGGTGACCCAGGTCGTCAAATGGCAGGAGGCACGCGCCGACGCCGAGGACGGCTACCGACTGCTGGGCCTGGTCTTCGGCGTCTTCGGCGTGGGCGCCCTGCTCGCCGGCGCCCTCGTCGCCTCCGGGGCCATCAGCACCCGGATCCGCGGGCAACTGCGGGACATCTCCGTGCTGAAGGCGATCGGCTTCACCCCCGGACAGGTCGTCCGCGTCTTCCTCGCCCAGCACCTGGTCATGGCCCTCCTCGCAGTGGCCTGCGGAACCGGGCTGACCCTGGCACTCGGTCAGCACATCCCGGGCCGGGTCGGCGAGGCCATGGCCGTGTGGCGCCAACTCCCCGGCCACCTCACGCTGCTCCTCGGCATCCCCGCGGGGGCCGTGATCGTTATCGGAGCAGCCAGCGGACTCGCCGCCTGGCGCGCCGGACGCGTGCCGCCCGTCCCGGCCTCACGCGCCGCACTCCCGTCCGCCGCACCCGTCACCCCGCTCACCCGGCGCTTCCTGGGCCGCCCGTTCTGCGGCAGCCTCTCCTCCACCGTGCTCCTGGGCTGGCGCGGCGCCTTCCCCCGCCGGGCCAGGGCCGTCACCGCCGTGGTCCGCCTCACCGTCCCCGTCGTCCTCATCACCGTCGCCCTCAGTGTGTGGACGACCATCGACCAGTTCCGCGACAACCCCGGCACCGTCGGACTTCCGGGCGCGCTCACCGCACGGTCGGCCCAGGGCGGCGAACTCGGCCCGGACCGGAGCCGGGAGCTCCTCGCCCGCCACCCGGAGGTCGCCGCCGTCCACCCCGGGGCGGAAGTGGCCGCCCTGGTCCCCGGGCAGACCGGCACCATCACCCTGCGGGGGCTCGGGACGAAGTCCCACCCCTACCCCTTCACCCTCGCCGAGGGCCACTACCCGGACGGACCCGACGAGGCGGTAGCCGGCCAGGGACTGCTGGACCTGCTGCAGATCGAGGTCGGGGACTGGGTCCGGATGACCGCCGAAGGGCAGCCGCAGATCCTGCACATCGTCGGCCGCAGCCTCGAGCCGGAGGACGGCGGGAAGGTCGTCTCCACCTCCCTGGACACGCTCCGCGAAGGCAACCCGCGGCTGCGGCCGGAGTTCTCCCTGCTGCTCCTGGAGCCGGGCGCGGACCCCAGGGAGGTGAGTGCGCGGCTGGCCGGGCACGTGTCCGGGGGCCTGGAGATCTGGGAGGTCCCCAACCCCGCGGACGGCCTGGCGCCCGCGCTGTGGGGGATCGCGGGAATGGTGGCCGTGCTGGCCCTCATCGGACTGACCGAACTGCTCACCTCCGTCGGCTCCTTCGTCCGCGACCGGACCCGCGACCTGCTCGCGCTGCGCGCCATCGGACTCACACCCCGCCAGATCAGCGGGGTGATCGTGGCCTCCGCCGGTTTCACCGCGACCGCGGCGGCGGTACTGGGCACCACCCTGGGCGTGCTGCTCAGCGACTGGCTCATCGACCTGCAGGGAGAGCTCAGCGGCATCGGCGCGGGCATCGCCGAGCCGCCGTCGTTCTGCACCCTCGCCGCCCTGGGAGCGGCCGCCGTCCTCGGCGCCGTGGCCGCCTCGATCCTCCCGGCCGCGCGCATCACCCGCCGCCGCCTCGCGGACTCGCTCAGCGCGACGCTCTGACCTCCGGCCCACCCGTCGTCCGGGCCCCGGGCCGGGCTTGCCGCCCCGGCGGCAGCGGCACCCGACTCAGGTCGTGGAGAGACGGGACCCGTCCGCCGCCTCCGCGGTACGCCGTTCCGCCCCGGCACCCCGGGCGGCCCGCGCCGCCCGGTCGACGGCGCTGGCGAGCAGGGCGAGATCGGTGGGACCGTTCCCCAGTTCGCGGACCTGGCGGCGCGTGGGCGGGTCCCCGGCGCGGGTCCAGTCCAGCGGTACGACGGTCGGACGCAGCGTGGCGGTGCGCGGAATCCGTCCGGTCACGCGACCCGCCTGCAACGGGGTCGCGGTGCCGTCGGGCAGGTGGAGCGTGCCGCGGCCTGGCACCGCGTCCTCGCCCGCGTGCCCCGCCAGGCGGACGTGGTACGCCGCCAGGCGGGCGAGGTCGGTGCCCGCGGTGCGGTCGGCGTGGCCGGACGCCGCCACCAGGTGCACACCCAGCCGGGCCCCGTCGCGGGCGACGCCCTCCAGGGCGCGCACCACCGACGGCGCGGCCGGTCGGCCGGGGGAGCCCAGAGCAGGGTCCACCAGGGCGTCGAGATCGTCGACCACCACCACCATGCGCGGCAGGCGTGGCGGTGGCGCGTCGGACCCGGGGCTCCCGCCGTCCGCGGGGCGTCGCGGGGACACCACCCGGGCTGCCTCCCCGGACTGCGACGGGGACGCCGGGGACGAGCGGCGCGGCCGGTTCCGCAGTTCGGTCCGGCGTTTCAGTTCGGAGGTGAGTGCCTGGGCGAAATCCCGCATGCGGCCGGGGTCCGAGGCGATCAGACGGCTCTCCACATGCCGCAGGTCCTCACATCCGGCGAGTCCTCCGGACGCGGCCTGTCCGGCGAACGCCGTGCCGTCGCCGTCGACGAGGCGGAGCACCAGGCGGTCGGGGGAGGTTCCGGCGGCGAGCGAGGCGGCGACCGTGCGGAGGAGTTCGGTCTTCCCGGCGCGCGCGCCGCCGGTGACCAGCAGGTGGCCGTGCTCGGGAGTGAGTGCGATCTCCACCGGCCCCCGCGGCCCGGTGCCGAGCACCAGCGGCGCCCGCCCCGGATGCGTGCCCGCGGAGGCCCAGCGGGAGGCGAGCGCCGACGGTGTCGCGCGGGAGAGCCCCAGCTCGTCGAGCAACCGGGACGCGGCGGGAAGGGGAACGGCCGCCCGCGGCGCGACCTGTGCGGTTCCGGGCGCGGCCCCGGCCTCCCGCAGTGGAGCGAGCGCGCGGGAGAAGCGCTCCGCCCAGGCGGCGGACACGCCGTCCAGCGTCGCGACCGGACTGTCGGTGTGGTGACGGTGCGGACGTGCTATCCGCACCGCTGTCGCCACCTCCCCGCTGAGCAGTGCCGTCGCGCCGCAGGAGCCGAACGGCGGGCAGACCGCACGGGCCGTCCCGACCGTGGCGTCGAACGGCGAAGCCGGCGTGGCGGGAGGCGTCTCCGCCAGGCACAGCACGTGGACGCCCGCGGCGCCGCCCGTGGCGGCCAGCCGGGCGACGGCGTCCCGCACCGGACCCGGGCCCGGGTCACCGTCGACCACGAGCAGCGTTCGGAGCCCGGTGTACGTCCCGGAGGCGTCCGGGACAGCCTCCTCCAGCCGCCGGATCAGCTCCGCGGCGCGGGCCGCGGCCTGCTCGCGGTCGTAGGCGAGGAGCAGGCGGCAGTCCTGACCGTGTGCGGGGCGGACGTGGGGCAGCCGCCCGAGCCAGCCCCACTCCGCGGTCCGCTCCTGAGGAGGGCGCGATCCGTCGGCGGCGATCAGGGCCACCTCGAGCATGCTGGGCCCGTGGAGCGCGGTGAGCTGGGCCGTGACGGAGCGGGCCAGCGCCGCCAGCCGTGCCCTCGGGCCGGCCAGCCCGAGGGATCCGCACTCCCGGAGGTCGAGCGTGACCGGCTCGCCCGGGCCGTCGCTGCGGTGGGCCAGACCGAACCGGACGGTCAGGGCCCGAGGATGCTCCGGTCCGCGCTCCCAGAGCCGCGGTCCCGGGCCCAGGGCGGTGAGCAGCACGGTGGCCGGGTCCGGGTGGCGCACGTCGTCGGCGGCGCTGTGGCGCCCCGCGCCGGCCGGGGTGCCCCGCGTGCCGTCGTCCGTGCCTCCAGTGCCTTGCAGCGGGTCGGCCCGACGGGAGGTCAGTCTTCGTGCCCAGCCGCCGAGCCCGCGCGCGTGGTCGGGCTCCTGCCGGGCCGCTCCGCTCGCCGCCGCCGCGTGCATCGGTCCGGAACCGCGCACGGTGTGCCGGCCGGGCCCGGCCGGCGGTGCCGGTGCGCCCGGTTCCGGGGAGGGAGCGTCGGCAGGGGGGCCTTCGCCGCCGGTGGGGCAGTCCGCACCTTCCCGCGCTGCGGCCGGCGGGGGCGGAGCCAGCCGCAGGAACCCCTCCTCGTCGGGGACCGTGGCCAGTGCGGGAGGGCGGGCCGCGCCGTCCGCCCGCTCCACGCGCACGGCGGACTCGCCCAGCCGGACGATCGCTCCGGGCTGCAGCGCGACGGGGCGTCGGCCGGGAACGGTGGTGAGGTCGATCGTCGTGCCGTTGGTGGAGTCCAGGTCCGTCACCGCCGTCTCGCCCGTATCGGTCACCGTGACGGCGCAGTGCAGCCGCGACACGTCCGGGTCGTCGAGCGGTACGTCGGCGTCGGCGGAGCGTCCGAGGCTCACCCGGCCGCCGTGCAGCAGGTGGACGCCGCCCGCGTCGGGACCGGCGATCACGTGCAGCCGTGCCCGCGCGGGGCCGTACGGGTCGGCCGGTGCCGTGGGCGAGGGGCCGTACAGCGTGATCTCGGCCCCGTCGATCAGCGGAGGGGACCCGACCAGTTGCCGGTGCGGGTCGAGCCGCTCCGTCCCGGCGTACACCGACACCTGCTCGGTGCCGCGTTCCCGCTCCCCGGTGCCGCTCCCGCCGCCGGCCGTACCGGCGACCGCGGCGGCGAGACCGTCGGAGATCGCCGACAGCACGGTCCCGGCCGGCGCGCCCACCAGAACGTCACGCGGTGCACCGGTGGTCCGTCCGCCGCGCGCCGCGAGGACAGTCAGACGGATCTGCATCGGTACTCTCCCGTTCCCACCGCACGGCCCGCGCCCCAGGACGCCCGGGGCATCTTCGCATCCCCGGCGGACGGCGAGCCGTGACCGCACCGCTTCATGATCTTGATTGGCACCTGTCGTGCGCAAGGTCTCCGGGACGGGTTTCTCCCTGACCCGCCAGTGATCGCGAAGGACTCCCGCACGACCGGAACCGACCGCTTCGACATGCAGGCGGAGCAGCGCGGACGCTCCCGGTCCGAGGGCCGCGCGGGAACCGGGCACCGACCCCACTCGTCCTCCCGGGAAGCGGTCCCTCCGAGGTCGGGGGCCCGCGTACGATCACCTCGGCCCTGCCGCCGCCGCGCGCGACGGCCGTACAGTTGGGCGGGACAGCAGTGCGAGACCCTAGGAGCGCATGACGTGCGGCCGGTAGGCAGCAAGTATCTCCTCGAGGAGCAGCTCGGGCGCGGAGCCACCGGCACCGTGTGGCGGGGCCGTGTGACGGCTCCCCAGGGCAGCGGCCCCGACCGTCCGGGAACCGGGGCGGGCGAGGAGGCGGTCGCGGGGCACCCCGGCGAGACCGTGGCGATCAAGGTCCTCCGCGAGGAACTGGCCCACGACCCGGACGTGGTCATGCGCTTCCTGCGGGAGCGCTCCGCGCTGCTGCGCCTGACCCACCGCAACATCGTCCGGACCCGCGACCTGGTGGTCGAGGGTGACCTGCTCGCCCTGGTGATGGACCTGGTGCAGGGTCCCGACCTGCACCGCTACCTGCGGGAGAACGGGCCGTTCAGCCCGGTGGGGGCGGCCCTGCTCACCGCACAGATCGCCGATGCCCTCGCCGCCAGCCACGCCGACGGCGTGGTGCACCGCGACCTCAAGCCGGCCAACGTCCTGCTCGCCGACAGTGCGGAGGGCATGCAGGCGATGCTCACCGACTTCGGTATCGCACGTCTCGCGGACTCGCCCGGCGTGACCCGGACCCAGGAGTTCGTCGGCACGCCCGCCTACGTCGCCCCCGAGTCGGCGGAGGGGCGCGAGCAGACCTCCGCCGTGGACGTCTACGGTGCGGGCATCCTGCTCTACGAGCTGGTGAGCGGCCGTCCGCCGTTCAGCGGGGAAAGCACCCTGCAGGTGCTCCAGCGGCACCTCTCGGATGCTCCGCAGCGGCCGCACGGACTGCCCGACCCGCTGTGGACCGTGATCGAGCACTGCCTGCGCAAGAATCCCGCCGAGCGCCCCGGCGCCGAGGCGCTGGCGCACGGCCTGCGCACCGTCGCTGCCGGTGTCGGGGCGCAGGCCACGCCCGAGATGGCGGGCGCCGCGATGGGGGTCGCCGCGCTGCTCGCCCCGGATCCCCGGCCCGCGGCGGCGCCGGACGGGACGCTGGCGGGCGACTCGGCGGCCACGCAGTTCATGCCGCACGGCAGTGCCGCGCCCGACGGCTACGGCCCGCCGGCAGGACAGGGAGCGGGCGGCTACGACCCGAACGCCGCCACCAGCGTGATGCCCTCCGCGGGGGGCCAGGGCGGCTACGGCTATCCGGGCCAGGGCCCCGGGGGGAACGGCGGCCCGGGGGAGTCCGACGCGACGCGCGTCATGTCCTCCGGCCCGGACGGCCCAGGGCAGCCGGAGGGGCCACACCCCTGGGAGAGCCAGTTGCGGGCCGCACGCGACCGCAACGAGCAGACGCAGGTGCAGCCGCTCGATCCGAACCTCGACCCGCTGCGGCGGCGTCCGCAGCGCCGCGCGGCGCCACCGCCCTCGCACCAGGCCGCCGCGCCGCACCCGGGGCAGCGGCGGCAGTACGGGGGCGCCCCGCAGGGGTCCGCCGCGCCGGCCCGTCGTCCGGCGCAGCCCGAGCCGCGCCGCTACGAGCCGCGGCGCCCGGCGCCGCGCCCCGCGCCGCCGGAGCCGCGGCGGCGCAGTGCCAACCCGATGCACATCCCCGGGCTGGGATGCCTGAAGGGGTGCCTGTTCTCGATCCTCGTCCTGGTCGTCATCGGCGTCCTGATCTGGAACCTCACGCCGCTGCCCGAGTGGTGGGCCCAGGGCCAGGAGTGGTGGGACGCGACGAAGGACTTCTTCCGGGGAGTCGGCGACTTCTTCAGCAGCACCGACACGCCGAACGGGCCCGGCGGTTCCTGAGCCGGTCCGGGCCGCGACCCGTGCCCTCCGGCGACACCATGAGGGAGATTTGTCGACTTCGTAAGGGCAAAACCCTCGCATTCGTGACATGTCACCCGTGATCCCTCACCCCGAGGGGCCCGCGGCGCGTACTTTGTCGCCGTGAGGCCCCTCTCTCCCGCGACCGAGGGCCTCGTCACTCGACCCACCCCCACTCGGCTCCAGCGAGGGACGGAACGTGGCACGGAAGATCGGCAGTCGCTACACCGCTCGGCAGATCCTCGGACGCGGCAGCGCGGGCACCGTCTGGCTCGCGGACGGCCCGGACGGCCCCGTGGCCGTCAAACTGCTCCGCGACGACCTGGCCTGCGACCAGGACCTGGTCGACCGGTTCGTGGCGGAACGCACGGCGCTCCTTTCCCTCGACCACCCCCACGTGGTCGGCGTCCGCGACCTCGTCGTGGACGGTACGGACCTCGCGCTCGTCATGGACCTCGTGCGCGGCACGGACCTGCGGACCCGGCTCGAGCGCGAGCGGAGACTCGCCCCCGCCTACGCGGTCTCCCTCGTGACGGACGTCGCCGAGGCACTGGCCGCCGCGCACGCGGCGGGCATCGTGCACCGGGACGTCAAGCCGGAGAACGTGCTGCTCGACGCGCACGGCCCCACCGGCCCCGGCGGTGCACCTCCCGCGCTGCTCACCGACTTCGGCGTGGCCAAACTCATCGACTCCCCGGGGCGGCGGAGGGCGGCCCCCTCCCGGGGAGCTTCGGGCGGCTCCCAGGCCGGGCAGGACCGCGCGGCCCGCGGCGTCATCGGCACCCCGGACTACCTGGCCCCCGAACTGGTGGAGGGCCTCCCACCCCGCGCGTTCGTCGACGTCTACGCCCTCGCGACCGTCCTCTACGAGCTGCTCGCCGGGTTCACCCCCTTCGGAGGCGGACATCCGGGCGCCGTGCTGCGCCGCCACGTCACCGAGACGGTCGCCCCGCTGCCCGGCATCCCCGAGGAGCTGTGGCAGGTCCTCCTGCAATGCCTCGCCAAGGCCCCCGCCTCGCGCCTGCGCGCCCCCGAGCTGGCGCAGCGCCTCCGGGAGATCCAGCCGCTGCTGCGCGGCCTGCCGCCGCTCGCCATCGACGAACACCCGGCCGAGGGCCTGGACGAACCCGCCGACGCCCCTCCCGCCGGGGCGGCGCCGCTGCCCTCCGCCGGCCGGGCCGCGGTGCCGCTGGTGCGTACCACCGAGAGCCCGGACGCCAACCGGGACACCCACACCTCGATGCGGGTGCCGGGGGCGGACGAACTGGCCGGCGGGGCGCACGGCACGGCCCGGACCCCCCGGGTGCCGGGCGCACGACGAGCCGGTTCGGCGCGCAACCGGGCGCCGCGACGACGGCGTCTGACCGTCGCCGCCGGGGTGGCCCTCGCGGCAGCGGTGGGTCTGGGCGGGTGGCTCGCCACGGGCGGCGACGAGGCGGCGCCCACCGACACGCCCTCGGTGCAACGCCCCTGAGAGGCCCCGGCGGCTCCGCGGAGGGCGCCGCCGGAGGGGCCGCCGGGCGCTGATGCCCCCGGCTTGGCGGTACCGGCTGCGCCAGCCGTTAGGCTGGTGGCGTGGCAGTCGTCGATGTATCCGAAGAGCTGAAGTCCCTCTCCTCCACCATGGAGTCGATCGAGGCGGTCCTCGACCTGGACAGGATGAGGTCCGACATCGCCGCCCTCGAGGAGCAGGCAGCGGCACCCGACCTGTGGGACGACGTGGACAACGCCCAGCAGGTCACCAGCAAGCTGTCCTATCTGCAGGGACAGCTGCGCCGGGCCGAGGACCTGCGGTCGCGTATCGACGACGTCGGGGTGCTCTTCGAGCTCGCCGAGGACGAGGGCGACGCCGACGCCCGCGCCGAGGCCGAACAGGAGCTCGCCGGCCTCCGGAAGGCCGTCGACGAGCTCGAGGTCCGCACGCTGCTCTCCGGCGAGTACGACCCCCGCGAGGCCGTCGTGAGCATCCGCGCCGAGGCCGGCGGCGTCGACGCCGCCGACTTCGCGGAGCAGCTCATGCGCATGTACCTGCGCTGGGCCGAGCGCCGCGGCTACCCGACGGAGGTCTTCGACATCTCCTACGCGGAGGAGGCGGGCATCAAGTCCGCCACCTTCACCGTCAAGGCTCCCTACGCCTACGGCACGCTCTCCGTCGAGCAGGGCACGCACCGCATGGTGCGCATCTCGCCGTTCGACAACCAGGGGCGCCGTCAGACGTCCTTCTCCGGCGTGGAGGTCCTGCCCGTCGTGGAGCAGACCGACCACATCGACATCCCGGAGAACGAGCTGCGCATCGACGTGTTCCGTTCCTCCGGCCCCGGTGGCCAGTCCGTCAACACCACGGACTCCGCGGTGCGGATGACGCACATCCCGACGGGGATCGTCGTCTCCTGCCAGAACGAGAAGTCGCAGATCCAGAACCGCGCCGCCGCCATGCGCGTCATGCAGGCCCGACTGCTCGCCCACCGCCGGGAGGAGGAGCAGGCCAAGATGGACGCCCTCAAGGGCGACGGCGGCAACTCCTGGGGCAACCAGATGCGGTCGTACGTGCTGCACCCGTACCAGATGGTCAAGGACCTGCGTACCGAGCACGAGGTCGGCAATCCGCAGGCCGTGCTGGACGGCGACATCGACGGTTTCCTCGACGCCGGGATCCGCTGGCGCAAGCAGCAGGAGCAGACGGCCGCCTGAGCCGCCGGAGGTCTCCGCACGGTAACGATTCCTGAGGCCGGAACAGCGTCTCCGGTCTGGACCAGTGGTGCCGGGCAGGCCCCGGACGTGTCGCGGGGAAAACCTCCGCGGCGCTCCGACGTGCGCCATACCTGCACTGCAGGACTGTTGACCTCCGCCTCCCGGCTGGGTTCGCCTGGTGCGGTTCGCTCGGAACCCCTCGAGGAGGCTGCACGTGGCAGGGACCATTCCCGGACGAGGCGGCAGACGCCGCCGTTCCGCCCGCGCGTTGACAGGTGTGACCGTGGCGGCGTTGCTCACGCCGCTCGTCGCCGCAGGACCGGCATCGCCCGACGAGACCCGACCCCGTACGCTCCAGGACGCGTTCCGGCAGGCCGCGCAGCAGTACGACGTGCCGCAGAGCGTACTGCTCGGTGTGTCGTACCTGCAGTCGCGCTGGGACGGTCACGCGGGCGCGGCCAGTGTGTCGGGCGGCTACGGGCCCATGCACCTGACCGACCTGCGGGGGGCGCTCGCCCGGTCCGGCGAGCACCACCACGGTGCGGAGGACCCGCGAGGCGACGCGGCGCGGCCCCTGGACGAGGCGGCGTTGGGCGCCGTGGCAGAGAAGGCCTCCGACGGGAAGCGGGTGGTGCCCGCACGGCTGCGGACGCTCCCGGAGGCGGCGCGGCTGACGGGTATTCCGGCCGAGCGGCTGCGCGGTGACCCGGCGGCGAACATCGCGGGCGGAGCGGCTCTGCTGGCCGATGCGCAGCGCACCTCGGGGAGGCCGCTGAGCGACGAGCCGGCCGACTGGTACGGCGCCGTCGCCGAGTACGCGGGCGCGGAGGACCGGAAGACGGCGGAGGTCTTCGCCGACGACGTCTTCGACGTCATCCGTGAGGGCGCGGCCCGCACCAACGACGCCGGGCAGCGGGTCCGGCTGCCGGCCCACAAGGGGCTGGAGCCGAAGGTCTCCCAGCTCGGGACGCTGGAGCTGCGGGCCGGCGGGCACAACAGGAACCTGGAGTGCCCGGCCGGCATCGCGTGCGAATGGATCCCGGCCCCGTACGAGCAGTGGACCGACGAGGACGGCTCGACGGACTACGGGAACCACGATCTCGGCAACCGGCCGGATTCGCAGGACATCGACTACATCGTCGTCCACGACACCGAGGCCACCTACGAGACCACCCTGGATCTGGTGCAGGACCCGGAGTACGTGTCGTGGCACTACTCGCTGCGGTCCTCGGACGGGCACGTGGCGCAGCACCTGCGGACGAAGGACGTGGGGTGGCACGCGGGGAACTGGTTCGTCAACGCCAAGTCGGTGGGGCTGGAGCACGAGGGCTTCCTGGCGGATCCGGACGCCTGGTACACCGAGGCGATGTACCGGTCCTCGGCGCGGCTGGTGCGGTACCTGGCGGGGAAGTACGACATTCCGCTGGACCGGCAGCACATTCTGGGCCACGACAACGTCCCCGGTGTGGTGCCGTCGTTGATTCCGGGTATGCACACCGATCCGGGGCCGTACTGGGACTGGGCGCACTACTTCCGCCTGCTGGGGGCGCCGTTCCACGCCGAGCCGTCGCGGGGCGGGCCGCACGCCGTCACGATTCTTCCCGAGTACGCCGAGCACCAGCCGCTCTACACGGGCTGCGACGACTCCGGCGACCCGTGCGCGCCGCACGGTTCCGGCGCGGTGCGGCTGCACACCGCGCCGGAGGCGGATGCCCCGCTGGTGCGTGACATCGGTCTGCGTCCGGACGGTGGGCCGTCCACCACGGACGTCAACGACACCGGTGCCCGGGCCTCCACCGGTCAGCGCTACGCCGTGGCCGGCCGGCAGGGCGAGTGGACCGCGATCTGGTACCTGGGGCAGAAGGCCTGGTTCCACAACCCGGCCGACCGGCCCACCGCCGTCCCGGCCCGCGGCCCGGTGGTCACGCCGAAGGAGGGCCGGGACTCCGTGCCCGTCTACGGCCGCGCCTACCC
This sequence comes from Streptomyces callyspongiae, assembly GCF_047200695.1. NCBI lineage: Bacteria > Bacillati > Actinomycetota > Actinomycetes > Kitasatosporales > Streptomycetaceae > Streptomyces > Streptomyces callyspongiae. Next base: position 247,498 of record NZ_JBJZOM010000004.1, on the reverse strand, counting down.
GGAGGCCTCGGCCTACCCCGAGGGCGTCCCCGTGCAGAGTGTCGTCCCGAACCCGTACGAGCTGAAGGCGGGTCAGGAGTACGTGCTGGGCCTGCGGACCAAGGGGGAGTACTACTACTCCACCACCTTCGACCCGGCCGACCACCAGGTCGTCCGAGGCGAGGAGACCTACTACCAGATCCAGTTGGGGCAGCGCGTCGCCTACGTGAAGGCGGCGGATGTCGACGTGCGCCGGGCGCACTGAGAAAGGCCGTTATACCCGGGTGATGGGAGCCTCACACTCTCTTCACCCGGGGAGGGCCGACATTCGCTTGACGATAATGTGAAAACTGGGAAAGCTGTTCACTCGGCGGGCGTGTGATCGGGCGCGCCCGGGCGGGAACGAGCAGAGAGCGCAAGCGACGTGACGCCCGGCTTGATAACAGCCCTTCACCATTCGCCCCCTTTTCGACGAGGCATCTACTGGGGGTAGTTGGCAGATGAGCAAGTCCAAGACGCGTGTGCGCGTCGCGCGGGTGGCGGCCGCTTCGGTGTTCGCCGCCGGCCTGTCGCTGACCGCGAGCGGTGCGGCGTCCGCACTCGACCTGGGGCTCGGTATCCAGGTCAACCTTCTCGGTGGCGGCAAGAGCGGTGAGGAGACCACCACCAGCAGCGCAAGCGGTGACACCGACGGTGGTGGCGACACGACCGACGGCGGCGACACCTCGATCGGTGGCTCCGTGTCCATCTCGGGCGGCAACTCGTCCGGTGACACCAGCACCACGGGCGACTCGAGCACCACGGGTGACTCCAGCACGACCGGCGACTCGAGCACGACCGGCGACTCGAGCGCCACGGGTGACTCGAGCACCACGGGTGACTCGAGCACGACCGGCGACTCGAGCACCACGGGTGACTCGAGCACGACCGGCGACTCCAGCAATGGCGGGTCGACCGGCAGCAACGGTACCGGCAGCAACGGTGGGTCGACCGGCGGCGACTCCGGCGGCGGCGAGGAGCCGGCCACGGTCGGCGGCAGCTCCGGCGGCGAGGAGCCGGCCACGGTCGGCGGCAGCTCCGACGGCGGTTCCACCGGCGGTTCCACCGGCGACTCCATGCCGGCCGGACAGCAGCAGCCGCAGGAAGAGCTGGCCGACACCGGTTCGAGCGAGACCGCTCTGCTCCTGGTCGGCGCCGCGACCATGATCGCCGGTGGTGTCGGGTTCCGCATGATGCCGCGCATGCTGAACCGCGGCGGTGTCGCCTGAGCGCCACGGCATAGCGGTGCGTGACGTCCGGTGACGTTCCGCACGCGAAGGGGCCGGGAACGCGAAAGCGTTCCCGGCCCCTCGTGCGTCGTCGTCCGCGGGCCCGCGCACGTCGGTCCGCCCGGACCGGTCTACGGGCGCAACATCACGCGACCACGGTCCGCTGGGCCAGAACGGCCACCAGGGCAGCGAGCGCGAGAAGCAGGCCGAGGAGGGCGGGGCTCAGAGCCGTGAAAGGACCCTTCTCCTGGTGCATCCGTTCCCGGTGCGCCCGGCACACCGCACACCGGCCCTCGCTGACGGGGCCCGCGCAGTTGGCGCACACCAGTCGGTCGCACGTCATGCGAGCCACCTCCTCAGTCCGCCAACGCGGCATCCGGGGTCCACGTTCCCCGGGGGACCTTCCTCTCTCCACTGTGCCAGGTGTTGCCGACCTGTGCAGAAATCCTGCAGGCGAGCTGTCTGCAATGTGGGGATACGCCCGGTGAAGAAGCCCACCCGTGGACACGGGCCCCTGCGCAGTGCGCAGCGGGTCGCGTAGTGTCGCCACAAACCTGGGGGGAGCCCGCATGGGGCTTCCCCTCCACCTACCCAGGTCTACGTGGTGCGAAAACCGTGATCCGATTCGACAACGTCTCCAAGTCCTACCCGAAGCAGAACCGGCCCGCGCTCCGCGACGTCTCGCTGGAGGTCGAACGGGGCGAGTTCGTCTTCCTGGTGGGTTCCTCCGGCTCCGGCAAGTCGACCTTCCTGCGGTTGCTGCTGCGCGAGGAGCGTGCCAGTCATGGTCAGGTCCACGTCCTCGGGAAGGACCTGTCCCGGCTGTCCAACTGGAAGGTGCCGCAGATGCGCCGCCAGCTCGGGACCGTCTTCCAGGACTTCCGGCTGCTTCCCAACAAGACGGTGGGGGAGAACGTCGCCTTCGCACTGGAGGTGATCGGCAAGTCGCGCGGGCAGATCCGCAAGACCGTGCCGGAGGTGCTCGAACTGGTCGGCCTGGGCGGCAAGGGGGATCGCATGCCCTCCGAACTCTCCGGCGGTGAGCAGCAGCGCGTTGCCATCGCCCGGGCCTTCGTCAATCGCCCGATGCTGCTGATCGCCGACGAACCGACCGGCAACCTCGACCCCCACACCTCCGTCGGCATCATGAAGCTGCTCGACCGGATCAACCGCACAGGCACCACCGTGGTGATGGCGACCCACGATCAGCAGATCGTCGACCAGATGCGCAAGCGCGTGATCGAGTTGGAGCGGGGCCTTCTGGTGCGCGACCAGTCGCGCGGGGTCTACGGCTACCAGCACTGACCCGCCCGCCCGTTCGGCCCGCCCCCACGGAAGCAGGAAGGACGCCATGCGCGCCCAGTTCGTACTGTCGGAGATCAATGTCGGTCTCCGCCGCAACCTCACCATGACGTTCGCCGTGATCGTCTCGGTCGCCCTGTCCCTGGCCCTGCTGGGAGGCTCGCTGCTCGCCACGGAGCAGGTGAACCAGATGAAGGGCTACTGGTACGACAAGGTCCAGGTGTCGATCTATCTCTGCAACGAGAACGATGCCGACTCGGACCCCAACTGCTCCAAGGGCGCCGTCACCGAGCAGCAGAAGAAGGACCTCAAGGCCGACCTCAACGACCTCGGCGTGGTCGACAAGGTGTACTACGAGTCCGCCGACCAGGCCTTCGAGCACTACCAGGACCAGTTCGGCGACTCGCCACTGGCGGACTCCCTCACCGCGGAGCAGATGCAGGAGTCCTTCCGCGTCAAGCTGGAGGACCCGACCAAGTTCAACGTCATCAACACCGCGTTCTCCGGCAGGCAGGGTGTCCAGGAGGTGCAGGACCAGAAGAACCTGCTGGAGAACCTCTTCGGCCTGCTCAACGGCATGAAGATCGCGGCACTCTGCGTGATGGCGATGATGCTCGTCGTGGCCCTGCTGCTGATCGTCAACACGGTGCGGGTCTCGGCCTTCAGCCGACGGCGCGAGACCGGGATCATGCGCCTGGTCGGCGCGTCGAGCTTCTACATCCAGATGCCGTTCATCCTGGAGGCGGCCATCGCCGGCCTCATCGGAGCCGGCTTCGCCTGCGTGATGCTGATCGGCGGGAAGTTCTTCCTGATCGACAACTGGCTCCAGCAGGAGATCGTGCTGATCAACTTCGTGGGCTGGAGCGCGGTGGCGAAGGTGCTGCCGCTGATACTGGCCGTCGGCGCGCTGATGCCCTCCTTTGCAGCTTTCTTCGCATTGCGCAAGTACCTCAAGGTGTGACACACGCCGCGGGGTGACCCTGATGACAACTCAGGTTCTTCTCGGGACAACTGCCCTAGACTCCGCAGCATGTCGGGCAAGTGGAGGAACGCATGTCCGCGCCGGGTACGGCGCGGGGCGGCCCTGACACTGGTCTTCGCGAGCGCCTTGGCGACCGGTGCGGCCACCAACTCGTGGGGCGGAGTGACGGCGGAGGGCGCGGTGCCCGCGCCACGGCAGGAGTTCGGCGACTCCAAGGTCTCCGGACAGGGCCCTGCGGACCCGGAGGCGGTTGCCGCCGCCGAGTCCAAGATCGCTGCGGAGGAACTCGTCAGCCGCAGCGGTGACCGCTGGTCGGCGGCCTACAGCGCCCCGGAGTACGAGGAGTTCGCGCGCCGGCTCGGCGGTGCGTACGTCGGCGTCGGCCTCTCGGTAAGACCGGAGGACGGCCCGCACGGCCGACGCGCGGTACGCGTCTTCGACGTCCGGCCCGGCGGCCCGGCCGAGCGGGCCGGGGTGCGCGAGGGCGACCGGCTGCACGCCGTCGACGGCCGGCCGGTGGCCGCCGAGGCCATGACGGAACTCGTCGCACGACTGCGGGGCGCGCCCGAGGACGATCCCAACCGTGCAGGGGAGCCCGGGACCGCGGTGCGGCTCTCGCTGAGCCGGGACGGCCACCGGTGGACCGAGACGGTCCGGCGTGCCCGGCTCCGCGCGCAGCCCGTCACGGTCGACCGGGTCGATCGGGGCACGGTCCGCATCGCGATCGACTGCTTCACGGAAGGCGTCGGAGCCCGCGTCCGGCAGGCCGTCGCCGACGCGCCCGCGGGGGCGGGCTTCCTGCTCGACCTCCGCGGCAACCCGGGCGGGCTGGTCGCCGAGTCCACCGAGACCGCCTCCGCCTTCCTCGACGGGGGGCTCGTCGCCGCGTACGACCTCGACGGCGAACGGCGCACGCTCTACGCCGAGCGGGGCGGGAACACCGAGGCACCTCTGGTGGTTCTGGTGGACGGCGGCACGATGAGTGCCGCGGAACTGCTGACCGGCGCTCTCCAGGACCGCGGGCGCGCCGTGGTCGTCGGAACGCCCACCTTCGGCAAGGGCTCGGTGCAGATGCCGCACCACCTGTCCGACGGTTCGGTCGCGGAGCTGACCGTCGGCCACTACACCACGCCCAGGGGCCGCGAGGTGCAGGGCACCGGACTGGCGCCCGACCTGGAGGTGCGTCCGGAGAAGCGGGCCGCGGAACGGGCGCGCACCGTATTGAGTGGCCTCGCGGCCGGGGCGTAGAGAAGAATGGCCTGGCTATGGCGAAGATGAAGACCCAGCGGGACAACAAGAAGAACAAGAAGGTCACGTCCGACAGGCGGTTGATCGCCCAGAACAAGAAGGCCCGGCACGACTACCTCATCCTGGACACCTACGAGTGCGGGATCGTGCTGACCGGCACAGAGGTGAAGTCGCTCCGGCAGGGCAGGGCATCGTTGGTCGACGGCTTCGGCCAGGTGGACGACGGCGAGGTCTGGCTGCACAACGTGCACATCCCCGAGTACGCCCAGGGCACCTGGACCAACCACAGCGCGAAGCGGAAGCGCAAGCTGCTGATGCACCGCTACGAGATCGACCGGCTGATCGGCAAGACCCAGGAGACCGGGCACACCCTGGTGCCCCTGCAGCTGTACTTCTCCCAGGGCAGGGCCAAGGTCGAGCTGGCGCTGGCCAAGGGCAAGAAGGAGTACGACAAGCGCCAGACACTGCGGGAGAAGCAGGACCGCCGGGAGGCGGAGCGGGTGATCTCCGCGGTTCGGCGCCGGCAGCGCAGCTGAGGCCCGGCCGCGGGAATGCGCGCGGCACCGTCGGTGTTGACCCGGGTGCAGCGATGCGCCGTGCGGGTGGGCCGCCGGTAACGCGGTGGCACCGTGCGGTGCGGATCCCGTAGGATGAAGCCGTGCCCGGGCGCCGACGCGCATCGGGTGCGGAGTTTCTCAACTCAACATGGGGATGATCGGTTTCGACAGCGGAAGTCGAAGCAGGGGAAGCGAGCCGAGGAACGCGGCAATGATCTCGTCAACCATGTGCCGCAAAAAAATAATCGCCAATTCCAAGCGCGATTCCTTCGCCCTCGCTGCCTAAGTAGCGATTTGCGAAGTGTCGGCCCGGGGGTGTTCCCGACCCGGTGTCCGGCATCAGCCAGGGAACTCACCGCGTAGGTCCGGTCACGGGACCTGCCGGGACATTTCACAGTGACTGGGCCCGTCGGAGACTTGTCCGCGAGATCTCCGGGGCCGAGAAAATCGCAGCGGACTGCGCTCGGAGAAGCCCTTCTTCTGCTCCGTTGGACGCGGGTTCGATTCCCGCCATCTCCACCATCACCCTGTGCGAGAAGCCCCTGACCTGCAGCTCTGCTGCCGGGTCAGGGGCTTCTCGGCATGTGTGCGACTCGCCGACTGCGTGCTGACCGCGCGGTGCGCCCCCGTCCGCCGGTGCCGACCCGCTGAGACGGCACACTGGACCACGGACGACGCACACCGGCGAGGGAACGCATGGACGAGACCAGGCCGTTGCACGGCTTCACCGTGGGAGTGACGGCCGCCCGGCGGGCGGCGGAGTTCGGTGCGCTCCTGGAACGGCGCGGCGCGGCCGTGCGCCACGCCCCGGCCCTGCGCATCGTGCCCCTCGCCGACGACACCGAACTGCTGCGCGCCACCGAGGCGCTGGTGGCCGCCCCTCCCGACATCGTCGTGGCGACCACGGCCGTCGGCTTCCGCGGGTGGCTCGGAACGGCCGCGCAACGAGGACTCGGCGACACGCTGCAGGAACGCCTCGCCGGCGCCCGGATCGTCGCCCGCGGCCCCAAGGCACGCGGCGCGATCCGCGCCGCGGGGCTGCGGGACGTGTGGTCCCCCGACTCCGAATCCGTGGCCGAGGTGCAGGAGCGCCTGCTCGCCGAAGGAGTGCGGGGCCGCCGCATCGCGGTGCAGCTGCACGGCGATCCGCTCACCGCCTTCCTCGCCGCGCTGCGTGAGGCCGGGGCGGAGGTGGTGGGCGTCCCGGTGTACCGGTGGCTGCCTCCAGAGGATCCCGGCCCCGTCGACGGGCTGACCGACGAGCTGCTCGCCGGGAGCCTCGACGCCCTCACCTTCACCAGCGCCCCGGCCGCGCTCTCGCTGCTGGAACGCGCGGAGCAGCGGGGCCTGCGCTCCGCGCTGCTGGAGACGCTGCGCGGCCCGCGCCCGTTGGTGGCCTGCGTCGGGCCGGTGACGGCGGGCCCGCTGGAGACCGCCGGGGTGCCCACGCACAGCCCCGAACGTTTCCGGCTGGGGCCCCTGGTGCAGTTGCTGTGCGAGAAACTCCCCCACGAGGCGACCGGACGCCCCGGACGGTGAACGCCGTGCGGACGGCCCCCGTACCTCCCGGCAGACCGCACGACGCGGTGATCGACCGGAGGCCGACCGTGAGGGACCATGCCTGCGTGAGGGACGGCGCGGCGCAGGACGACGACACGCTCATGCGGGCGCTCTACGAGGCGCACGCGGCCCCGCTGTACGCCTTCGTGCTCCGCCTCGTCGGCGGCGACCGGTACCGCGCCGAGGACGTCGTGCAGGAGACCCTGCTCCGCGCCTGGCGCAACGCCGACAGGCTCGACGACGCCGCGCACGCCGTCCGTCCGTGGCTGATCACGGTCGCCCGCCGCATCGTCATCGACGCGCACCGCAGCCGGCAGGCGCGGCCGCAGGAGGTCGACGCCGCGCCCCTGGAGTCCGTGCCGGCCGTCGACGAGATCGACCGGGCCCTGCGTGCCATGCTGGTCTCCGAGGCCATGGCGGACCTCACCCCCGCCCACCGGCAGGCGCTGACGGAGACCTACCTGCGGGGACGCAGCGCGACGGAGGCCGCCGAGGCGCTGGGGGTGCCGCCCGGCACGGTCCGCTCCAGGGTGTTCTACGCGTTGCGGGCGCTGCGGCTCGCACTGGAGGAGCGGGGGGTGACCTCATGAGCGACGGCGCCGTGCCCGACCCGCACACCGATGTCGGTGCCTACGCGCTGGGCCTGCTCACGGACACCGAGGCCGCCCGTTTCGAGGAGCACCTCGCCGACTGTCCGCGCTGCGCCGCCGAGCTCGAGGCCGACCTGGAGCTCCGCACCGTGCTGCGGGAGGCCGCGGAGGACGGCGGCCTGCCTTTCGACGGCCCGCCGGCGCCGCCGCTCGACCGGCTGCTGGCGCGGGTCTCCCGGGCCCGCCGCAGGGAGCGCCGCCGCCGCGGAGTGCTTCTTGCCGCGGCACTGGCGGCCGTGCTCGCCGCGGTCGTGGTGACGGTGGAGTCACGGATCGGGGAGGCGGCCGACCCCGCTCCCGCCGCGACCGCCCGCGCGGCCTTCCGCCAGGGCGAGAAGCACCGGGGCGGTGACCCGGTCACCGGCGTCCGGGCGGCCGTGTCGCTCAGGGAGCGCCCCTGGGGGACTCGCGTGGCGCTGCGCATCGGCAATCTCACCGGGCCCCGGGCCTGCGCGCTCGTCGCCGTCGGTGACAACGGTTCACGGCAGACGGTGACCAGCTGGTCCGTGCCGGGGTACGGGTACGGCATCCGCGGCACGGCGTACGACGAGCCGCTGTACGTCGAAGGCGGAGCGGCCCTCCGCCCCGAGCGGATCGACCACTTCGAGGTGCGCACGCTGCGGGGCGAGAAACTCGCCGCCATCCGGCTCTGACCCGTACGGTGCGCCGGGGCGCGGCGCGCGGCGCGCGTGTGCGCCTGCGGTCGCGTACGGTGGACGGCTGCCCCGTGAAAGGAAAGTGAGGCCGGCCGAATGGGAGCGCAGAACACGGCCGCTCGGGACTCCGCCCACTCCCCGGAGGCGGACGGCGTGCGTGAGCGCGAGACGCGCGCCGAGCAGGCGCACCTGGACACCGTGTACCGCCGGCTGGAGGAGAAGATCCACGAGGCGGAGTTCCTCATGGACGACGCCGCCAAGCGCTCGCAGGTCGGTACGCCAGGTTCGCTCGCGGAACGCGACGCCCAGGTCTTCCGTGCGGGCGTCCACCTGAACCGGCTGAACAGCGAGTTCGAGGATTTTCTGTTCGGCCGCATCGATCTGCTGGAGGGGAAGGACGGCGAGCGGGGGCCGGACGGTGCCCACACGTCCGTGGAGCCCGCCGACGACGCGGTGCGTCCGGACGGCACCGCCGACATCGGCGAGACCCTGCACATCGGTCGCCTGGGCGTCCTGGACGCCGACTACACGCCGCTGGTGATCGACTGGCGGGCGCCGGCGGCGGCCCCGTTCTACCGTGCGACACCGGTCGACCCCGGGCGTGTGGTGCGGCGCCGGGTGATCCGCAGCAAGGGGCGGCGGGTGCTCGGAGTGGAGGACGACCTGCTGCGTCCCGGGCTCCGGGCCGTGATCGACGGAGCGGAGCTGCCCGCGGTCGGCGACGGAGCGCTCATGGCCGCTCTGGGGCGTGCCCGCGGCCACGCCATGCAGGACATCGTCGCCTCCATCCAGGCCGAGCAGGACGAGGTGATCCGTGCTCCCGCCGCCTCCGTCACCGAGGTCGCGGGAGGGCCCGGCACCGGGAAGACCGCGGTCGCCCTGCACCGGGCCGCGTACCTGCTCTACCGGGACCGCAGGCGTTACGCGGGCGGCATCCTGGTCGTCAGCCCGACCCCGCTGCTCGTCTCCTACACCGAGGGCGTGCTGCCCTCGCTGGGCGAGGAGGGGCAGGTCGCCGTCCGGGCACTGGGTTCGCTCGTGGACGGGGTGGAGGCGTCGGTGCGGGAGCACGACGAACCCGCGGTGGCGCGGATCAAGGGGTCGGCCCGGATGGCGAAGGTGCTGCGCACGGCGGCACGCGGAGCCCTCGACCTCGGCGACGTGCCCCAGCGGCTGCGGGTGGTGGCGTTCGGCACGCGCCTCGAACTGGACGGGGACGCGCTGCGTGCCGTGCGCCGGCAGGTGCTCGGCGGTACCGCACCGGTCAATCTCATGCGGCCGCGTGCCCGCCGGTTGCTGCTCGACGCCCTGTGGGAGAGGTCGGGCGCGGCCCGGCGGTACGCCCACGACCGCGACCTCGCGGCCGAGGCGCGTCAGGGGTTCGACGAGGACCTGTCCGACGAGCCGGAGTTCACTGCCTTCCTCGACGCGTGGTGGCCGGAGTTGACACCCCGTCGCGTGCTGGCCTCGCTGGCCGACGCCGTGCGGCTGGGCCGCTGGTCGCGCCGCGTGCTCGGCAAGCAGGAGGTGCGCCGGCTGGCGGGTTCCCTGGAGCGGCTGGATCCGGACGGGACCGGCCCGTTGACGGTGCACGACGTCGCCCTGCTGGACGAGCTGCACCAACTGCTCGGCCCGCCGGCGGCACCCCGGGTCCGCGAGATCGATCCCCTCGAACAACTCACCGGGCTGGAGGAGTTGACCACTGCCGCCGACCGGGACGCCCCGCGCCGCGACCGTGCGGACAGGGCTGCGGAGGAGCGCCGCGACTACGCCCATGTCATCGTCGACGAGGCGCAGGACGTGACGCCCATGCAGTGGCGGATGCTCGGACGCCGCGGCCGGCATGCGACGTGGACGGTGGTCGGCGACCCGGCTCAGAGCTCCTGGCCGGACACCGACGAGGCGGCGGCGGCCCGGGCACGGGCCCTGGGTGACCGGTCCGCCCGGCGGTTCGAACTGACCGTCAACTACCGCAATCCAGCCGAGATCGCCGAGCTCGCCGGTCATGTGCTCGCGCTGGTCGCGCCGGGTGGAGTCCCGCCGGAGGCGGTACGGCGCACCGGCGTCGGGCCCCGGTTCGTGGCGGTGGAGTGCGGCGGCCCTGACGGCCCTGACGGCCCCGACGGACGGGGCGGCCCCGACGGACGGGGCGGCGACGCGCTGCTGGCGTCCGCCGTGCGGGCCGAGACGGAGCGGCTGCTCCGGGAGGTCGAGGGCACCGTGGGCGTGGTGGTGGCCATGGGCCGCCGCGACCGGGCGCGGGAGTGGCTGCGCGGCCTGGGCGGACGCGCGGTGGCGCTGGGCAGTCTGGAGGCGAAGGGGCTGGAGTACGACGCGACGGTGGTCGTGTCCCCGGCCGAGATCGCCGAGGGCGTCTCGCCGGAGGAGTTTGCCGACGGCGGCCCGGGTGCCGCGAGTGCGGGCCTGCGGGTGCTGTACGTCGCACTGACGCGTGCCACGCAGCGGCTCACCGTCGTCTCCACGGGGCGGGACCGGCCCGATGCCGGCGGGGTGCCCGATCTGCTCCGCGACTGATTCCGACCCGCGCGAATGAATCGCCTGTCGGGGGCGGTTTGTTAGCCTGAGGGTGGCGTCGGCCCGACCATGCCCCCGGGCCCAACCATCGTCGCTTCGAGCGACCACTTGCCGCGAGGCGAGCTGGCGGGTCGACGCCACCAGTTCTTCGCCGCCCGAGGGTTCCCGGGCGGCGCGATCGGTCAGCCGACGACGCGCACCTGTTCCGCCTGCGGGCCCTTTCTTCCCTGCGCGATCTCGAACTCCACCCGCTGGGCGTCCTCCAGGCTCCGGTATCCCTCGCCGTCGATCGAGCTGTAGTGGACGAAGACGTCCGGGCCGCCGCTCTCCTGGGCGATGAAGCCGTACCCCTTCTCGGCGTTGAACCACTTGACGGTGCCCTGAGCCATGTTCTCGGTCTCCTGTACGTGCATGAGCATGTGCGTTCCGGATCCTAGAACGATTCGAGAGGTTTTCAGCTGATTGGGACCGAGGAGGGCGTCATGTCGCTCCCTGTGGGGCTCGCCTCTCGTATGATGGAAAAAGAATTCCGTCCCAGTGATCAGGTTTCCCGGTACCAACGGGTAGGTGGGACGATCTGGTGACGCGCCGAGGATGCCGGTCCGACCGGCCGGGCCGGCGCACGGTGACCCAGGGAAAGCAGAGGAAATCGGCCATGGCAACGGCGCCCAGCGTCTCGTATTCGATGACGGTCCGTCTGGAGGTTCCCGCGGGCGGGTCCGCGGTCAGTCAGCTCACCACGGCCGTCGAGTCCTCGGGCGGTTCGGTCACCGGCCTGGACGTCACCGCCTCGGGGCACGAGCGTCTGCGGATCGACGTCACCATCGCCGCGAGCTCCACCGCGCACGCGGACGCCATCGTCCAGCAGCTCCGCGGCATCGAGGGCGTCACGCTCGGCAAGGTCTCCGATCGTACCTTCCTGATGCACTTGGGCGGCAAGATCGAGATGTCGTCCAAACACCCCATCCGCAACCGCGACGACCTCTCGATGGTCTACACCCCGGGGGTCGCACGGGTCTGCACCCAGATCGCGGAGAACCCCGAGGACGCCCGCCGCCTGACCATCAAGCGCAACTCCGTCGCCGTGGTCACGGACGGTTCGGCGGTCCTGGGCCTCGGCAACATCGGCCCCAAGGCCGCACTTCCCGTCATGGAGGGCAAGGCGGCCCTCTTCAAGCGCTTCGCGGGCATCGACGCCTGGCCGATCTGCCTCGACACCCAGGACGCCGACGCGATCGTCGAGATCGTCAAGGCCATCGCACCCGGGTTCGCCGGCATCAACCTCGAGGACATCTCCGCTCCTCGCTGCTTCGAGATCGAGGCGCGGCTGCGGGACGCGGTCGACATCCCGGTCTTCCACGACGACCAGCACGGTACCGCGATCGTCGTCCTGGCCTCGCTGCACAACGCGCTGCGCGTGGTCGGGAAGCGCATCGAGGAGGTACGGGTCGTCATGTCCGGCGCCGGTGCCGCCGGTACGGCGATCCTCAAGCTGCTGCTCGCGGCCGGCGTCAAGCATGCCGTGGTCGCCGACATCCACGGAGTGGTGCACGCGGGGCGCGAGGATCTGGTCGACGCCTCGCCCGAGTCGGCGCTGGGCTGGATCGCCGACAACACCAACCCGGAGGGCGTCACGGGCACCCTCAAGGACGCGGTGGCGGGTTCGGACGTCTTCATCGGCGTCTCGGCGCCGAACGTGCTCGGCGGCGAGGACGTGGCGACGATGGCGGACGACGCCATCGTCTTCGCCCTGGCCAACCCGGACCCGGAGATCGACCCCGCCGAAGCCCGCCGCACCGCAGCCGTGGTCGCGACCGGCCGCTCCGACTTCCCCAACCAGATCAACAACGTGCTGGTCTTCCCGGGCGTCTTCCGCGGGCTGCTGGACGCCCAGTCGCGTACGGTCAACACCGAGATGATGCTGGCGGCGGCCCGCGCCCTCGCGGACGTCGTGCTCGAGGACGAGCTCAACGCCAACTACGTCATCCCCAGCGTCTTCAACGAGAAGGTCTCCGGAGCCGTCGCCGACGCCGTGCGGGAAGCCGTCCGGGCGGCGGGGGAGTCCGCCACGATGCCCGCGACGGAGGCGGCGGCCGCACCGGCGGCGGAGTGATCCGCCTCTCATCAGGGGCCCGCGGAGCCCCGTAGTACGGCGCGTCGCGGGTGGGCGGCACCCGATCGGCCCTTAGTGTTGCAGGGACCGGAAGGGCGCCGGAGGGTGCCGGATTGGCGTTCCCGCCGCAGGTGGGGGCAGGATGCGTCTTCGGGCGCGAGGGTCTGGAACTCCGGACCCGGGTCCGGGGACTGTCCGATGGCCCTGGCAGCATCGGCTTCGACTCACGCCTCATCGGCAAGAAGAACACGGGAGTAAACGAACTATGAACCGCAGTGAGCTGGTGGCCGCTCTGGCCGACCGCGCCGAGGTGACCCGCAAGGACGCCGACGCCGTGCTGGCCGCTCTCGCCGAGGTGACCGGTGAGGTCGTCTCCAAGGGCGACGAGAAGGTCACGATTCCCGGCTTCCTCACCTTCGAGCGCACCCACCGTGCCGCTCGCCAGGCCCGCAACCCGCAGACCGGCGAGCCGATCCAGATCCCGGCCGGCTACAGCGTGAAGGTCTCGGCGGGTTCCAAGCTCAAGGAAGCCGCCAAGGGCAGCTGACGGCCTCGGCCCGCCCATGACCACAGGGGTGGTCACCCGAACGGGTGACCACCCCTGTGCGTGTTCCGGGACCCGGCGGCCGGCGCCGCTAGGGGCGCTCGACGTTGGCGCCGAGCTCGGCGAGCTTCTCCATGAAGTTCTCGTAACCGCGGTTGATCAGGTCGATGCCGTGCACCCGGGACGTGCCCTGAGCCGCGAGTGCCGCGATCAGGTACGAGAACCCGCCCCGCAGGTCCGGGATCACCAGGTCGGCGCCCTCCAGCTTCGTCGGGCCGGAGACGACGGCCGAGTGCAGGAAGTTCCGCTGCCCGAAACGGCAGGGCGTACCGCCCAGGCACTCCCGGTAGAGCTGGATGTGCGCACCCATCTGGTTCAGCGCGTCGGTGAATCCCAGCCGCGACTCGTACACCGTCTCGTGCACGATCGAGAGCCCGGAGGCCTGCGTGAGGGCCACGACCAGCGGCTGCTGCCAGTCCGTCTGGAATCCGGGGTGGACGTCCGTCTCCAGCGCGATGGCGTTGAGCGGGCCGCCCGGGTGCCAGAAGCGGATGCCGTCGTCCCCGATGTCGAAGGCGCCGCCGACCTTCCGGAAGGTGTTGAGGAAGGTCATCATCTCGCGCTGCCGGGCACCGTGCACGAAGACGCTGCCCCGGGTTGCCAGGGCCGCACTCGCCCAGGACGCGGCCTCCAGCCGGTCCGGTACGGCGCGGTGGGTGTACCCGTCGAGCCGGTCGACGCCCGTGATGCGGATCGTCCGGTCGGTGTCGACGGAGATGATGGCGCCCATCTTCTGCAGGACGCAGATGAGGTCCTCGATCTCCGGCTCCACGGCCGCGTTGGACAGCTCCGTGACGCCCTCCGCCAGTACGGCGGTGAGCAGCACCTGCTCGGTCGAGCCCACCGAGGGGTAGGGCAGGCGGATCTTGCAGCCGCGGAGCCGCTGCGGTGCCTCCAGGATCTGGCCGTCGGCCCGCTTCTCGATGGTGGCGCCGAACTCGCGCAGCACGTCGAAGTGGAAGTTCACCGGCCGTCCGCCGATGTCGCAGCCTCCCAGTCCCGGGATGAACGCGTGCCCCAGCCGGTGCAGCAGCGGGCCGCAGAACAGGATCGGGATGCGCGACGAGCCCGCGTGCGCGTCGATGTCGCCCACGTCCGCGCTCTCCACGTGCGAGGGGTCCATCACCAGCTCGCCCGGCTCGTCGCCGGTGCGCACGGTCACCCCGTGCAGCTGCAGCAGCCCCCGGACCACGCGTACGTCACGGATGTCGGGTACGTTGCGCAGCCTGCTCGGGCCGCTGCCGAGCAGCGCGGCGACCATGGCCTTGGGGACGAGGTTCTTCGCGCCTCGTACACGGATCTCGCCCTCCAGCGGAGTACCGCCGTGGACGAGGAGGACATCTTCGGTGCCGGACATGGAGCTCCGCGTTTCGAAGGGGGTGTACGGGGGACAGGCCCCCAGAGTAATGGCCGCAGCCTGACGTTCCGTACGCCCGTGCCGGGGTCCGCCCGCCGGGGCGTCGGGTTCCGGGCCTGTGCGGGGGCCGCGCGCGACGCAGCGTCGCGGGCCGGGCGCCGCACGGTGAGCGCCGCAGGCGGTCCGTCCCGCCGGTATCCGGGACGGCCCCCGCGGTGGAATCATGGGGGCATGACCGAGGTGTCCTCGCTCACCGGGCGGTTGCTGGTCGCCTCCCCGGTGCTGTCCGATCCGAACTTCGACCGTGCGGTGGTGCTTCTCCTCGACCACGACGAGGAGGGGTCGCTGGGGGTGGTCCTGAACCGGCCGACCCCTGTCGGTGTCGGGGACATCCTGGACGCCTGGGCGGCCCTGGCGGGAGACCCCGGCGTCGTTTTCCAGGGCGGACCGGTGTCGCTCGACGCCGCGCTCGGCGTCGCCGTCGTTCCCTCGGGCGGCGGGCCTGCGGGCGACGGAGCCGAGGGCCCGTTGGGGTGGCGTCGCGTCCACGGGGCGATCGGCCTGGTGGACCTCGAGGCGCCGCCGGAACTCCTCGCCGCCGAGCTGGGGTCGCTGCGCATCTTCGCCGGGTACGCCGGATGGGGGGCCGGGCAGTTGGAGGACGAGCTCGCCGAAGGCGCCTGGTACGTCGTGGAGTCCGAGCCGGGAGACGTCTCCTCGCCCGATCCGGAGCGTCTGTGGCGGTCCGTTCTGCGGCGTCAGCGCAGCGAACTGGCCATGGTGGCGACGTACCCGGACGATGCCTCGCTGAATTAGGCTTGGTGCACATGAGCATTCCAGAGCCCGAGCGCGGGACGGGTACCGGCACCCTCGTCGAGCCGACCCCGCAGACTTCGCACGGCGACGGCGACCACGAGCGCTACGCCCACTACGTCCAGAAGGACAAGATCATGGCCAGCGCGCTCGACGGCACGCCCGTCGTCGCGCT
This sequence comes from Streptomyces callyspongiae, assembly GCF_047200695.1. Classification (NCBI taxonomy): domain Bacteria; kingdom Bacillati; phylum Actinomycetota; class Actinomycetes; order Kitasatosporales; family Streptomycetaceae; genus Streptomyces; species Streptomyces callyspongiae. The sequence continues at coordinate 231,699 of NZ_JBJZOM010000004.1, read as the reverse complement.
CTGCGGCAAGGTCTGGGTCCCCGGGCGCGACCCGAAGAAGTACCCCGTCTGCCCCATGTGCAAGGAGATCTACGAGACCATGAGCGCCGGTGGGGGCAAGGACGGCAAGGACGGCAAGGGCGGCGACGGCAAGGGCGGCGGCTCGGCCTGACCCCCGCGGCGCCGGAGCGCCGCCGTCGACCGCCCGGGCTCGGACGCACGCCCCGCACTTCCTCACCCGCCGGTGGAGTGCGGGGCGTGCCGCGCTCCGCGTGGGAACGCTGCTCTTCGGACGCCTGACCGAATTTCGCCCCCCGATCGTGTGAGGAGCGTCCGAGCGGTGCCCGCGCGCCCCCTGGCGGTGCGAGCGTGGGGCCGCACACCTCGCACGTGCCCGCCGCACGCCTCGCAGGGACCCCGTTCGGCGACGTACGGCGGGGCCGGATGCCGGCCCGCTCGACCGGACCCTCGCGACTGCAGTCGAGTGAGATGTGCCAGAGTTGCCACGTCCGGGCTGTGAGCACGTACCGTACGGCTGGGCAGCCGGGACGACCGGGGAAGGGGCAGCTGGATTGAGCACGCACGCACCGCATGCACCACCGGCGGCGCAGCCCGCCGCGCAGACGGGCGCGCCGGTCACCCTGCCGGCCACGCTCGACGAAGCGGTCGCCGCGCTCACCGCCCTGCCCGCCGCGGTACCCGTCGCGGGCGGCACCGATCTGATGGCGGACGTCAACGACGGTCGGCTCCGCCCCGCCGCCCTCGTGTCCCTCGGCCGCATCCGCGAGATCCGGGGTTGGGAGTACCTGGACGGACAGGCCCTGCTGGGCTCCGGACTCACCCTCGCACGGATGGGACGGCCCGACTTCGCCGCACTGATCCCCGCTCTCGCCGCGAGCGCACGTGCCGCCGGACCTCCTCAGATCCGCAACGTCGGCACCCTCGGCGGCAACATCGTCAGCGCCGCCCCCACGGGCGACACGCTCCCGGTGCTCGCGGCGCTCGAGGCGACGGTCGTCGTGGCCGGCCCGGGAGAAACGGGGGAGGGGACGACGCGGCGTGAGATTCCCGTCAGCCACCTGCTCGCGGGCATGGAGATGCTCCGCCCCGGCGAGGTGGTCGGGTTCGTCCGGGTACCGCTGCTGCATGCCCCCCAGACCTTCCTCAAGGCGACGGGGCGCACCGGGCCGGCCCGGGCCCTGGCCTCGGCCGCCGTTGTGCTCGACCCCGCGCACCGCGGAGTGCGCTGCGCGATCGGCGCGGTGGCGCCCATGCCCCTGCGGCCGCTGGAGGCCGAACGCTGGGTCGCCTCGCTCATCGACTGGGACGGCGACCGCGGGACCCTCGCCCCGGAGGCTCTCACGGCCTTCGGGGAGTACGTCGCGATGGCCTGCATCCCCGACCCGGAGCCGCAGGAGGACGGCGGGGAGCCACCCGCGCTTCCGGCGGCCGCCCTGCACCTGCGGCGCACCGTGGCGGCGCTGGCCCGGCGAGGTCTCGGGAGGGCACTCGGATGACCCCACAGCCGCACGAGCAGCAGGAGGCCGGAGGCATGCATCCCGGTCACGGGGCGCCGGAGGGAGATCGGGGCGACGCCGACCACGGCTACCCCGGCCCCGGGTACGCGGAGTCCGGGTACGTCGACCCCGGGTACGCGGAGTCCGGGTACGCGGAGTCCGGGTACGTCGGCCCCGGGTACGTCGAGTCCGGTTACCCCGACCCCGGGTACGCGCAGCCCGACTACACCGACCCCGGACAGGCCTCCCTGTACACGGACCCGGGCCATGCCCAGCAGCCCGGATACCCGGGGGCCGCCCCCGCACCCGGCTACGACGCCGCACCCGGCTACGACGCCGGACCCGGCTACGACGCCGGACACGACGCCTGGCAGGACGGCGGACACCACCCGGCACCGGGCAACTGGGGCGGAGAGTACGACTCCGACGCCACGGCCTTCGTCCAACTCCCCGGCCCCGGCACCGGTCTGCCCGCCGGCGCCGACCCACTGGCCGCCCCCGGCACCGGCCAGGGCGGCTACACGCCGCCGTCCCTGTCGGACTTCGAGGACCGCCGCGGCGTCCCGCAGCCGGGCGGGGAGGCGTACCCCTCCTACGGCGCCGGATACGGCGAAGCCCCGATGACTCCCGCGGCGGCCACGGATCCGGCGGCGACCGGGCAGTGGACCATGCCGTTCACCGGGGCAGCCCCGGAGGCGGCACTCCCCGACGGACCGGACGCGGACGCTCCCGCCGACGGTGCCCCGACCGCCGGCGCCGAGCCCGACCGTCCCTTCCCCGACGCCACCCACACCCACGGGGGCGCCGCCGCCATGGGCCAGGGTGCCGCGGCCGCCCTGGCGGGATCGCACGAGGCACGCACGCAGCGCCGGCCGCTCGGCGCCGGCGGCGCAGCCGGCAGGGACGCGACGACACCGGCGGACACCCACGACGGGGCGGAGCACGGCACCGACCACGGCCCGGAACCCGGTGCCGACCATGCCGCGGGCCACGCGGCCGCCGATCCGGAGGTCCGGCTCGCCGACTCGATGGCGCGGCGCCGGATCCCTTTCACCGGCGCCCCGGCCCCCGAACCGGCGCACTGGCCCGAGGCCGGTTCCGCCGAGGTGCCCGCGCAACCCGACCACGGGAACCGGCCGCACCTGCGGGACCCCGAACACCCGCCGGCCACCCCGGAGGTCGACATTCCCGGCCCGCGCTCCGCCGTGCCGGACCCCGTGCCCGGGGAACCGGTGCGCGGCGTCCCGGAGCCCGACAACGGCGCCGCCCACGCCCCCGGACCCGGCGCGCCGCCGCCGGACGCGGCCTCCCCGGAAGAGCCGACCGCCGACAGCGCGATCCCCGAGGCCGGGACGCCCTCCGAAGGCACCGACGGCCCCCCGGACGCGCCCGAAGCACCGGCCGCGGAGCACACGGCCCCGAGCCGCCCCGCGGAGGGATCACCGCCCAGCCGCATTCCCTTCGTCCCCTCCACACCCGGACGCGCATCCACCGCCGGACCGTCCGAGCCCGCGCAGCACGACACCGCGGCCCCTCCGGACAGCGGGGAATCCCCGCCCACCGCCGGGCCGGACGCCGTGGAAGCGGGAGAACCCCAGGTCCCCGACACCGCCTGGCCCGCCCCCGGCGCCGCAGCACCGCCGCCCGCGCCCGGCCCGGGAGATCCGCTGCCCGAGGCGTTCGGACAGCCGCCCGTCCACCACGAACCGTCCGTGCCCGCCGGCTCGCCGGAGGACGCCTCCGCTCCCGACCCGCAGGCCTGGGACCGGACGGCCGCCGGCGCCGGGCCGGACGATTCCGGCGAGTACGCGACCGTCCCCGCCCACGGGGACGAACAACCGGATCCCGCCGCCGGGGCCGCGGAGTACAGCGACCATCCGCACGTCTCCTACGTGCTGCGGGTCAACGGCGTCGAGCGGCCGGTCTCCGAGGCGTGGATCGGGGAGTCGCTGCTGTACGTCCTCCGCGAGCGCCTCGGCCTCGCCGGCGCCAAGGACGGCTGCTCCCAGGGCGAATGCGGCGCCTGCTCCGTGCAGGTGGACGGCCGTCTCGTCGCCGCCTGCCTGGTGCCCGCAGCGACCGCCGCCGGCAGTGAGGTCCGCACCGTCGAGGGGCTCGCCGCCGACGGCACCCCCTCGGACGTCCAGCGCGCCCTCGCCCGGTGCGGCGCCGCCCAGTGCGGCTTCTGCGTGCCGGGCATGGCGATGGCCGTGCACGAACTGCTCGAGGGGAACCACGCACCGACCGGGCTCGAGACCCGGCAGGCCATCTCCGGGAACCTCTGCCGCTGTTCCGGCTACCGCGGTGTGCTGGAAGCGGTCGACACGGTCGTCGCCGAGCGCGAGGCGGCCCAGGCCGCTCGGGCCGCGGAGGAAGCGCGGGCGGCTGGAGAGGAGACGGACCGGTGACGTCGGCCCCGGCAACCCGACCGGCGTCCGCGCGCACCCGAAAGGCAACGGCATGACCAGCACGGCCGAGAACCCCGGCGCGGTCACGGGAACTCCCGCCCACGGAACCCCACTCGACCCGTCCGCCGCACGGGCCGCCACCCGCGGTCTCGGCGCGTCGCTGGAGTCGGTCGACGCTTCCGCCAAGACGGAGGGGAGCTTTCCGTTCGCCGCCGACCTCTGGGCGGAGGGCCTGCTCTGGGCGGCCGTCCTCCGCTCACCGCACCCGCACGCACGCATCCTGGGCATCGACACGGCGCCTGCCGAGGCGCTCCCGGGAGTCAGGGCCGTCGTCACCCACGCCGATCTTCCCGGTGACACGTCCTACGGGCGCCGCACCGCCGACCGGCCGGTCTTCGCCCACGACCTGATCCGCCACCACGGCGAGGCGATCGCCGCCGTCGCCGCCGACCACCCCGACACGGCACGCCTCGCCGCCGCGGCGATCGCCGTGGAGTACGAGGTACTGACTCCGGTCACCGACCCCGAGAAGGCCTTCGAGGCCGAGCCGATCCACCCGCACGGCAACCTCGTCCGGCACATCCCGCTGCGCCACGGCGATCCGGAGGCCACCGGCGAGGTCGTCGTGGAGGGGCTGTACCGCATCGGCCGCCAGGACCCGGCACCCATCGGCGCCGAGGCGGGGCTGGCCGTGCCACGCCCGGACGGCGGTGTCGAGATCTACACCGCCTCGACCGACCCGCACACCGACCGCGAGCAGGTCGCCGCCTGCTTCGGCCTTCCCCGCGAGCAGGTCAAACTGGTCGTCACCGGCGTTCCCGGCGCGCTCGGCGACCGCGAGGACACCGGCCTGCAGGTCCCGCTCGGGCTGCTCGCCATGCGCACCGGCTGCCCCGTCAAGATCGCCGCGACGCGGGAGGAATCCTTCCTCACCCATGCGCACCGGCATCCGACGATGCTGCGCTACCGGCACCATGCCGACGCCGACGGGAAGCTCCGCAAGGTCGAGGCGCAGATCCTGATGGACGCCGGTGCGTACGCCGACGGCTCGTCCGAGGCGCTCGCCGCAGCGGTCGCGTTCGCCGCCGGCCCGTACGCGGTCCCGCACGCCGTCGTCGACGGCTGGGCCGTGCGCACGAACAACCCGCCGTCCGGCCACCTCCGTGGCGAGGGCGCCATGCAGGTGTGCGCCGCGTACGAGGGGCAGATGGACAAGCTCGCCGCACAGCTGGGCATGGATCCCGCGGAGCTCCGGCTCCGCAACGCGCTGGCCACCGGCGACCTGCTGCCCACCGGGCAGACCGTCACCTGCCCCGCGCCGGTGGCCGAACTCCTCACCGCCGTCCGTGACGCGCCGCTGCCCGAACTGCCCAAGGACAGCCCGGAGTCCGAGTGGCTGCTGCCCGGCGGCCCGGAGGGCGCGGGCGAGCCCGGCGCCGTCCGCCGCGGCATCGGCTACGGCGTCGGCATGGTGCACATGCTGGGCGCCGAGGGCACCGACGAGGTGTCGACCGCCACGGTGAAGGTCGAGGGCACGGTCGCGACCGTGCTCTGCGCCGCCGTCGAGACCGGTCAGGGGTTCGCCACCCTGGCCCGCCAGATCGTGCAGGAGACCCTCGGCATCGACGAGGTGCACGTGGCCTCCGTCGACACCGACCAGCCCCCGGCCGGCGCCGGTGCGCGGAGCAGGCACACCTGGGTCTCCGGCGGCGCCGTCGAGCGTGCCGCGAAGATGGTGCGCGCCCAGCTGCTCCAGCCGCTGGCCGCGAAGTTCGGCATGTCCACCGAACTGCTGACGGTCTCCGACGGCAGGATCACCTCCTACGACGGGGTGCTGTCGACCACGGTCGCCGAGGAGCTCGAGGGCAAGGAGCTGTGGGCCACGGCCCAGTGCCGCCCCCACCCCACCGAACCGCTCGACGCCTCGGGACAGGGCGACGCCTTCGTCGGTCTCGCCTTCGCCGCGGTGCGCGCCGTCGTCGACGTCGACATCGAACTCGGCTCGATCCGGGTGGTGGAGGCGGCCATCGCCCAGGACGTCGGCCGGGTCCTCAACCCGCAGCAACTGCGGGCCCGCATCGAGGCCGGCGTCACCCAGGGGATCGGCGCGGCGCTCACCGAGCACCTCCGGGTGGCGAAGGGCGTGGTGCGGCACCCGGACCTCACCGCGTACGCACTCCCCACCTCGCTGGACGCACCCGACGTGCGGATCGTCGAACTGGTCGAGGAGCGCGACGTCGTCGCTCCCTTCGGCGCCAAGGCCGCCTCCGCGGTGCCCGTCGTCGCCGCACCCGCCGCGGTCGCCTCCGCCGTACGTGCCGCCACCGGCCGTCCGGTGAACCGTCTGCCCATCCGCCCGCAGGCCGCCGTCGCCGACGCCGCCGGCTGACCACGGGCTGCCACCGGCGGTGTTGCGCGACCCGCGGCACGGCGTGACGCTGGAAGTACCGGCCTTCACGGCGGTCGGTCGCGCGGACGCACAGCGGTAACGGCGGGGCCGGGCCGGGGGCAGGGCCGGTGACGATCCGAGGCGGCTGCCGCAAGGGAGGCGAGCACCACCCGGCCACCACGCCGCCGGCGGCCAGGCATCCACGACACGTCATGGACGCCGCCCGAGCCCGAGACCCCTCACCCGGCTCGACACGGCACGGCGCTCACCCAGCGGGCGCCGGACGCGCACCTCGCGGACGGAACCGGGCGGACGACGCCCCCGTTCCGCAAGGAGCGATCATGAGCACCACCCTCGACGCACCCGCGGTGGAATCCCTCCGCAACGCGCTGCGCGGACCGGTCATCACCCCGCACGACCCGACGTACGACGAGGCGCGCACCATCTACAACGCCATGATCGACCGGCACCCGGCGGCGCTGGTGCGCTGCGCCGACGCCGGCGACGTCATGGCGGCGGTCGACCGCGTCCGCGACAACGGACTGGAACTCGCGGTGATGGGCGGCGGTCACAGCGGTCCCGGCCTCTGCCTGGTGGACGGCGGAGTCACTCTCGACCTGTCACCGATGCGCTGGGTGCGGGTGGACCCGGAACAGCGCACGGCGTACGTCGGCGGCGGGAGCCTGATCGGCGACCTCGACCACGCCACCGCCTCCTTCGGACTCGCCGTGCCCGCGGGCATCGTCTCGACCACCGGAGTCGGCGGACTCACCCTGGGGGGCGGCCACGGCTACCTGACCCGGAAGTACGGCCTGACCGTCGACAACCTGCTCTCCGCGGACGTGGTCCTGGCCGACGGGAGCTTCGTCACCGCGAGCGCGACCGAGCACCCCGACCTCTTCTGGGCCCTGCGCGGGGGCGGCGGCAACTTCGGCGTGGTGACCGCCTTCACTTTCCGCCTGCACCCGGTCGACACGGTCGGAGTCGCGATCACCCTGTGGCCCGTGGACCGCACTCCCGACGTCGTCTCCTGGTACCGGGAGTTCCTCCCGCAGGCCCCGGAGGACGTGTACGGCTTCTTCGCCGAACTGGTGGTGCCGCCCGGGCCGCCCTTCCCCGAGGAACTCCACGGGCGGAAGATGTGCGCGATGGTCGGATGCTGGACCGGCGACGCCGACCGCCTGGAGGAGACCTTCTCCGTGGTGAACGAGGCGGGCCCGCCCGCCTTCCACTTCGCGGCCCCGATGCCCTACGCGGCGCTGCAGAGCCACTTCGACGCCCTCATCCCGCCCGGACTCCAGTGGTACTGGCGGGGCGACTTCTTCGACGACATCCCCGACGCCGCCGCCGAGGTCCACCGCAGGTACGGCGAGGGCATTCCCACCGACCTGTGCACCATGCACATGTACCCGGTCGACGGTGCGGCCTCCCGCGTCGGCGCGGACGAGACCGCCTGGAGCTACCGCGACGCCGTCTGGTCCGCCGTCTTCGGCGGCATCGACGCGGACCCCGCGAACGCCGCGACGATCAAACGGTGGTGCACCGACTACTGGAGCGAGATGCACCCCTACTCGATGGGCGGCGCGTACGTGAACTTCGTCGGCGCGGACGAGGATGCCGACCGGGTCCGCAGCACCTACCGCGGCCACTACGAGCGTCTGGCCCGGGTCAAGCGCGGCTACGACCCGTACAACCTCTTCCACGCCAACCAGAACGTCCTCCCCGCCCGGGAGACCTGACGGCCGGGCCCGCAACCCCGGCAGCCCCGCCCCCGCCCCCGCCGGTTACGGTGGCCCGCATCCACCGTGGCCGCGAGGACGGAGTCAGGGCATGCACGAGCGCGACCAGCGGCGTACCCGCGCCGCCGACGGGATGCGGGCCGCATCCGCCCTGGTCCTGCTGACCACCGCACTCGCCGCCTGCGGCGGGGGCTCCGGCGAGCGGCCCGCACCGCGGGAGACCCGGCAGAGCGGTCCGTCGCAGCAGACCGTGGCACTGGTGGAGAGGACCAATCGCGCCATGTCCCGCACCAGCTTCACCGCCTCCGGCACGAACAGCGCGTTCGGCGGCGCCCAGCAGGAGATCACCTGGGATCCCGCCCAGGGGTTCCACATGACGGTGCGGGCCGACGACGGCACCGAGACCGACGTGTACTGCCGGGACGGCCGCACCTACATCAGCGCCCCGCTGCTCGCCGAGACGCTGAGCCGCCCGGAGCAGCCGATCACCGTGCCGGACGACTTCGCGGACCGCTACGTCACCGTCGAGGCGGACAGCTGCGACGGGTACTTCACGGTCCCCACGACCGTGGAGCGGGCCCCGCGGCGCGACACCGTGATCGACGGCTCCACCTCGCGCGCCGTGACCGTCGAGAAGGGCGGCAGCGTGGACGTGTACCACCTCGCCGCGGACGCGCCGCGCCTGATGAAGTGGGACGTCCGGCGCGACGGGGTGCAGACGACCATGACGTACGGCGGGTACGGCAAGGAGTACCCCCTCACGCTGCCTCCCGAGGAGCAGCGCATGGAGATGAGCCGGTTCCAGGCCGAGGTGCTGGCCGACGCGACCGGCGGGTGACCGCACCTCGCCGTCCACGCCGCCGGCGGTCGCCCGCCCGTCGCTTCAGGAGTGGTCGACGAGTTCCGCGTGCCCCTGCATCCGCGCGCAGTGCGCACAGCAGTAGAAGTGCCCGTCCGCCTGCAGACCGTGCCCCAGGATGCGGCACTCGCAGTGTTCGCACACCGGCGCCATCTTGTGGGCGGCGCACTCGAAGCAGTCGAAGACGTGCACCTCACCGGCGGCACGCACCTCGAACGCCATGGCGTAGTCGTTCCCGCAGACCTCGCACGCGGCCATGACCACTCACTCCCTCGTCCTCGTACCGGACCCCGCGGCCTGCCGGGCCCCCTGGCGTGATCGTCACCGGCAGGACAGCGCACGGCGCGGCGCGTGCGCAACGCACAGCGCCGTGACCGCCCCGCGAATCACCTCCGCGGCGGGTGCCCCGACTCTCCGGCCGGAAACCGCTGTCCCGCAGCCGCCCGTTGTGTCAAGATCGGGTAAAGAGTACGCCTGTCGAGGGGACGGGAGCAGCCGCCGTGACCGAACGCAAGCCACCCGGACTGCCCTTCGAGTCGTGGGTCGATCGTCAGATCCGTGAGGCCACCGAGCGCGGCGCGTTCGAGGGCCTGCCCGGCGCCGGCAAGCCCCTCCGGGGCGAGACGGCACCGTACGACGAGATGTGGTGGGTCAAGGAGAAGATGCGCCGCGAGGGCGTCTCGTATCTGCCGCCGACCCTCGCCCTCCGCAAGGAGGCCGACGACGACTACGCCGCCGCGCTGCGCTCCGGCAGCGAGGAGGAGGTGCGGCGGAGGATCGCGGCCCTGAACGAGAAGCTCCGCCGGGCGGTGCTCGACGGTCTCCCGGGCCCCTCGGTGAGTTTCGCCCAGTACGACGTCGAACGGGTGGTGGAGGAGTGGCGCCGGGACCCCTGACCCCGCCGCGGGGCGGGCCCGCCCTACCGTGGCGGGCATGAGCGACCACCACCGGCCGGATCCGCTGACCATCCGCATCGGACACGACGAACTGGTCATCCGTCGCCGCTACGAGGCCGCCAGCATCCTCAACGACGCCATAATCGCGCTCTGGTTCGTCGCGGGCAGCGTGATGTTCTTCTACGACTCCTGGGCGGTGACCGGCACCTGGTGCTTCCTGCTCGGCAGCCTCCAGTTCCTGATGCGGCCCGCGATCCGGCTGACCCGCCAGGTCCACCTCCGCCGGGTGCGCGGCGGCGCCTTCGACGGGACGGATTCCTCGCAGGACTACTGACGCCCGCGACCCGGCCGTGCGCGGAGGCGTAGGACCTGCGGACGGGTCCCGTCTCCTCCCGGCGGCGGGTCCGCCGGCGTCCTCCGCCGCCGTACGGTGGCCGCGCACACCGGACCGCGGGCACGGACCCGCCGAGGAGGGGGAGCGGCATGGGCGCAGCGGGACGTGCGTGGCGCACGGTGACCGCGCCGGAAACCGGGGAGCCGGCGGGCTCACCCGGCGGCGCACCGCCGCGGCGGGAGTCCGTGCTCGGCCCCTCCTACCGTGCGCTCACCGCGGGCATCGTCTCGGTCGTCCTGCTCATCGCCTTCGAGGCGACTGCCGTGGGGACCGCGATGCCCGCGGCGGCCGCCGAACTGCACGGTGTGGCGCTCTACGCCTTCGCCTTCTCGGCGTTCTTCACCACCAGCCTGTTCGGTATCACGGTCTCGGGCCTGTGGTGCGACCGGCGGGGACCGCTGCCTGCGCTGGCCGCAGGCATCGCGGCCTTCGCGTTGGGGCTGCTCACCGCCGGCACCGCCCCGACCATGCTCGTGCTGGTGCTCGGCCGGGCCGTGCAGGGGATCGGCGGCGGACTCGTCATCGTGGCGCTGTACGTCGCGGTGGGCCGCGTGTACCCGGAGCACCTGCGCCCGGCGGTGATGGCGGCGTTCGCGGCGTCCTGGGTGGTGCCCGCGATCGTCGGTCCCCTGGTGTCCGGCACCGTCACCGAGCGGTTCGGCTGGCGCTGGGTGTTCCTCGGACTTCCGCTCCTCGTCGTACTGCCGTTGGCCGCGATGCTGCCGCCGCTGCGTCGGCGGGCCGCGGGGGCGCCGCCGGGCGCGGCGACCGATGCCCCGCCCGATCTGCGCCGGGTGCGCCTGGCGCTGTGCGTCGCGGCCGGGGCCGCTCTCCTGCAGTACGCGGGCCAGGACCTGCGTGCCGTCGCCCTGCTGCCGGCTGCCGCCGGTGCGGCGCTGCTGTTTCCCGCCGCACTGCGGCTGCTGCCCCGGGGCATCCACCGCGCGGCCCGCGGCCTGCCCGCCGTGGTGCTGCTCCGCGGGATCGCCGCCGGGGCGTTCGTCACCGCGGAGAGCTTCCTGCCGTTGATGCTGGTGACGCAGCGCGGCCTGACGGTGACACGTGCCGGTCTGGTGCTCGCGGCGGGTGGTGCCACCTGGGCCCTGGGGTCGTTCCTCCAGTCCCGCAGCCGTATGGAACCGTACCGGCACGGGCTGGTGAGGCTCGGCACGGTGCTGATCGCGTTGGCCGTCGCCTACCCGCCGGTGGCGCTGGTCGAGGCGGTGCCGGTCTGGACGCTGGTCGTGGTGATGGCCGCCGGCTGCTTCGGCATGGGTCTGGTGCTCTCCTCGCTCAGCGTGCTGCTGCTGCGGCTGTCCGCTCCGGAGCACGCGGGCGGGAACTCGGCCGCCCTGCAGACCTCCGACGGGCTGTGGAGCATCGTGCTGCTCGCCGCCGCGGGTGCCGTGTTCGCCGCCGCGGGCGGCGGCGCTCCGGTCGCCCACGCGTCTGTGTCCGGGGTGTCCGAGGGGGCCGCGCCCGCCGCTGCCGGCTTTGTCGCCGTCCATGTCCTCGCGGCGCTCGCGGCGGCGCTGGGGGTCGTCGTCGCGGGGCGGTTGCGCGAGGCGTCCTGACGACGCCGTGCCGCACGGTCCGCGCGCACCGTGCGCCTCGTGCTGCCCGGCAGGCCCACGTCCACGTCCGGTACCGGTCCCGCGACGGAGGCCCGGCTGTCCTCGGAACCCAAAATCTGCTTATGTGTGGAGCATGTTCGACTCGCGGCTGCTCAGGACCTTCGACGAGGTCGTGCGGGCCGGATCGTACTCCGCGGCGGCCCGTGCCCTCGGGTACACGCAACCCGCGGTCACGCAGCAGATGAAGACGCTCGAACGATCCGTGGGCACCCCGTTGTTCGTCCGCGCCGGACGGCGCATGCGCCTCACCGAGGCGGGCGAGGCGCTCTCCCGCCACGCCGAGGTCATCCTGGCGGACATGTCCCTCGCGCAGGAGCAGATGACCGCCCTGACACGGCTGCACGCCGGCCGGGTGCGGGTGTGCTCCTTCCCGAGCGCGGGGGCGACCCTCGTCCCCGAGACCCTCGCGCGCCTCGCCGCCGACCATCCGGGCGTGCGCGTGGAACTCCAGGAGAGCGAGCCGCCCGAATCGCTGGAGCGGGTCGTGCGCGGCGAGTGCGACATCAGCCTCGCGTTCACCTACCCCGGCCTGCGCGAACAGGTGCCCGAGGAACTGGTCGAGGTACCGCTCCTGGAGGACCAGCTCACCGTCGTGATGCCGTCCCGGCATCCCATGGCGCAGCGGCGGGCCGTGAGGCTCGCGGACCTGGCGGAGGAGCGGTGGATCGCCGGCTGCCTCCGCTGCCGCACCAACTTCCTCCACGAGTGCGCCGAACTCGGCTTCGCGCCGGACGTGGTCTTCACCACCGACGACATCCTGGTCGTCCAGTCGCTGGTCGCCGAGGGGCTGGGCATCGCGATGATGCCCGGTCTCGTGCTGTCGTTCCTGATGCACGGCAAGGTCTCGGGCCGCCCGCTGGACCCGGCGTCGCGGCGGCAGGTCTCGGCCTACGTGCTGCGCGAGCACCTGCGTATTCCGGCCACGGCGATGGTGCTCGACGAACTGCGGACCGTCGCCGGGCGCCGGGTCGGCTGCTGACACACGCGGGCGAACCGGGCGCCCCCGATAAGCGCTCCTTGGGAAATCCCAACATCTCATCATTGGACCTGATGGAAAGCCTCCGGCCATGCTGGTCCCATGGCGACTTCCACGGAGACCGGCCCGCTCGCCCGGACGACGGCACGCACGACCGCGCTCGTGGCGGACGTGCGCGAGGCCGTGGACCGGGGACTTCCCCCCGACGTCACGGCGTACCTCGTCGGAGAGAAGATCGCCCCCCACCTCGGGGCGTCCGACCTCCTCACCCCGCAGCAGTGCGAGGGGGACCCGGCGCACTACCGCCAGCACCTCCTGCACGCCGAGCCCGACGGCAGCTTCTCCGTCGTCGCGCTCGTCTGGCTCCCCGGGCAGCGCACCGCCGTGCACGACCACGTCGCGTGGTGCGTGACCGGCGTCCACCAGGGAGAGGAGCACGAACGCCGCTACCGGCTCGTGCCGGCCGGGGAGCACGGCGAACCCGCACGGCTCGTCGCCACGGAGGACGTGGTCAACCCGCAGGGAGCGGTGTGCGGATTCGCGCCGCCCGGTGACATCCACGCGGTCCGCAACGGCTGCGACCGCACCGCGATATCGCTCCACGTGTACGGCGCCGACCTGTCCCGCCTGGGCACCAGCGTCCGCCGCGTCTACGACCTCCCGACCGACCGCTGATGCCCGGACCGGGTCCGCGCGCCGCGGCCTCCCCCCTCACGGACCGCGCCGCCCCGGCCGCGTCTGCCGCCCCGGCCGCGCGACGGCGAGGGCGCCGCGGCCCGCTGCCGGGGCTCGCGCTCGCCGCCGGCGGCGTACTGCTCGCCGAGGGCGTGCACACCCTCCTCCCCGCCGTACCCGCGCTGACGACCGCACTCGTCCTCGGCGTCGCCGCGGCCCACCTGCCGCGGGTGCGCGACCTCGTGGCCGGAGCCGCCCGCCCCGGACTGGTACTCGCCGGCAAACGCCTCATGCGCCTCGGCATCGTGCTGCTCGGCCTCCGCCTCGGGCTGGACGACGTGCTCGGGCTCGGCTGGTCCAGCGCCCTCATGGTGGCGGCCGTCGTCGCGGCCACCTTCGGCGGAACGCTGTGGTTGGGACGCCGGCTCGGACTGCCCGGGGACCAGCCGCTCCTCATCGCCACCGGCTACGCCATCTGCGGCGCCTCGGCGGTGGGCGCCGTCAGCCAGGTGCGCCGGAGCGACGAACGGGACGTGGCCGCCTCGGTGACCCTGGTGACCCTCTGCGGCACCCTCGCGATCGGCGTGCTCCCCCTGCTCCAGGGGCCGTTGGGTCTGGACACCGTCCAGTTCGGCCGATGGGTCGGGGCAGGGGTGCACGACGTGGGGCAGGTGGTGGCCACGGCACAGACCGCGGGACCTGCGGCGCTCGGCGAGGCCGTGCTGGTGAAGCTGCTGCGGGTGGCACTGCTCGCCCCGCTCGTCGCCGCCGTCGCCGTGAGCACCGCACGCCGACTGCGGCAGCGCACCGGCGCCCGGCCCGCCTCTCCCGACGCGGCCGAGTCGGACGACGGTGCCCGCCCCCCGCTGGTGCCGCTGTTCGTGCTCGGCTTCCTCGCGATGGTCCTGGTCCGCACCACCGGCGCGGTGCCCGACGCCGTCCTGCAGGGCGCCGACACCGCGAAGGAACTCCTCCTCGCCGCTGCGCTGTTCGGGCTGGGCAGCGCGGTGCACCTGCCCTCCCTGGCCCGGACCGGTGCACGAGCGGCCGTACTCGGTCTGGGAGCCTGGGTGGTCGTGGCCGGAGCCTCGTACGGCGGCGTGCTGCTCACCACGGCGTAGCCGCCGCCCGCGGACGCGGACGCCGTGTGACGCGCGTCCCACCCCGGAGGGACGCGTCGAGGTCCGCACCCGACTCCGGCGACCGCGCCGGTACCCTGGCGCGGTCGCCCGTACCGCGAACGCAGACGACGAGGACCGTGACTACCACTTCCAGCAGCCATCTCTCCCCGGCCTTCCCCGGCCGCGCTCCCTGGGGCACGGCCAACAAGCTCCGTGCCTGGCAGCAGGGCGCCATGGACGCCTATCTCCAGGCGCAGCCCCGGGACTTCCTCGCCGTCGCCACGCCGGGCGCCGGCAAGACGACGTTCGCCCTGACGCTGGCCTCCTGGCTGCTGCACCATCATGTCGTCCAGCAGGTCACCGTCGTCGCTCCCACCGAGCACCTGAAGAAGCAGTGGGCGGAGGCGGCCGCCCGCATCGGCATCAAGCTCGACCCCGAGTACAGCTCGGGCCCGTTGGGCAAGGAGTACCACGGCATCGCCCTGACGTACGCGGGCGTCGGCGTGCGGCCCATGCTGCACCGCAACCGCGTCGAGCAGCGCAAGACCCTGGTGATCCTCGACGAGATCCACCACGCCGGGGACAGCCGTTCCTGGGGTGAGGCCTGCATGGAGGCGTTCGAGCCCGCCACCCGCCGCCTCGCCCTCACCGGCACCCCGTTCCGCTCGGACACCAACCCCATCCCGTTCGTCACCTACACCGAGGGCGCCGACGGGATTCGGCGCTCCACGGCCGACTACACCTACGGCTACGGCGACGCCCTCGGGGACGGCGTCGTCAGGCCGGTCATCTTCCTCTCCTACAGCGGCAACATGCGCTGGCGGACGAAGGCGGGCGACGAGGTCGCCGCACGGCTCGGCGAGCCGATGACCAAGGACGCCGTCTCGCAGGCCTGGCGCACCGCACTCGACCCGCGCGGCGAATGGATGCCGTCGGTGCTGCGGGCGGCGGACCACCGGTTGAGCGAAGTGCGCAAGGCCATCCCCGACGCGGGCGGTCTTGTCATCGCCAGCGACCAGGACTCCGCACGGGCGTACGCGAAACTGCTCCGCGGGATCACCGGCCGCGCGGTGACCGTGGTGCTCTCCGACGATGTCGGAGCCTCGCAGCGCATCGAGGACTTCCGCGGCGGGACGGACCGCTGGATGGTCGCCGTGCGCATGGTCTCCGAGGGGGTCGACGTGCCGCGCCTGGCGGTCGGCGTCTACGCGACCACCGTCTCGACCCCCCTGTTCTTCGCCCAGGCGGTGGGCCGCTTCGTCCGTTCCCGGCGCCGGGGCGAGACCGCTTCCGTCTTCCTGCCGACCGTGCCGACGCTGATGACGTTCGCGCACGAGATGGAGGTCGAACGCGACCACGTCCTGGACAAGCCGAAGAAGGACGGCGAGTCCGAGGACCCGTACGCCGAGGAGGCCGACCTCCTGGAGGAGGCCGAGCGGCAGCAGGACGAGGACACCGGCGACGGCGACCAACTGCCTTTCGAGGCGCTGGAGTCCGACGCGGTCTTCGACCGGGTGATGTACGACGGCGCCGAGTTCGGCATGCAGGCCCACCCGGGCAGCGAGGAGGAGCAGGACTACCTGGGCATCCCCGGCCTGCTCGAACCGGAACAGGTCCAGATGCTGCTGCAGAAGCGGCAGTCGCGGCAGATCTCCCACAGCAGGAAACGCCCCGACCAGGAGGCGGACTTGTTGGAGGTGCCCGCCGACCGGCGCCCCGTCCTCACCCACAAGGAGATGATGGAGCTGCGCCGGGAGCTCAACTCCCTCGTCGGCGCCTACTCCCACCAGAGCGGCAGGCCGCACGGCGTCGTCCACACCGAGCTGCGCCGCGCCTGCGGCGGGCCGCCCGCGGCGGAGGCCACGGCGAGCCAGCTGCACCAGAGGATCGCCAAGGTCCGTGAGTGGGCCACCCGCATGCGGTGACCCCGCGCGGTGCGGTCCGGCTCCGCCGCTCTGGCAGAAAGCCGTCGTCCGGACACCTCGCCATCTCCGGCACATCCCCCGGGCAAATACCTGCAAACCGGACCGACTCTGCCCGGATTCTGGACGAACCCTTCCGGTGAGCGGGTATCCATGGCTAAGTTTCCGCTACGCACACGCCCCGTGGCAGCTCCGCCTCGGAGCGCAGCCGGGATGTGTACCGACCAGAGTCCACGCGGCCGGCGGCTCTCTGCGTGGACGAGTGAGGCTGCCGGCCGACCAACGGCACTCTTGCACCCCGCAGCCGGCTGTCGTGCCGGAGAGAGAAGGGGGTTGCGTCGTGACCGCGGAGACCTCGCAGACGCTCGACCGAGGGCTGAGGGTGCTGAAACTCCTCGCCGACACCGACCACGGCCTCACCGTCACGGAACTGTCCAACAAGCTGGGCGTGAACCGGACCGTCGTGTACCGGCTGCTGGCCACCCTCGAACAGCACGCACTCGTGCGCCGCGACCTCGGCGGGCGCGCCCGGGTCGGCCTCGGGGTGCTGCGGCTCGGCCGGCAGGTGCACCCGCTGGTGCGGGAGGCCGCGCTGCCCGCGCTCCGCTCGCTCGCCGAGGACGTCGGAGCCACCGCCCACCTGACCCTCGTCGACGGGGCGGACGCGCTTGCCGTCGCCGTTGTCGAGCCGAGCTGGACGGACTACCACGTGGCGTACCGCGCCGGATTCCGTCACCCCCTCGACCGGGGTGCGGCAGGGCGAGCCATCCTGCTGGGCCGTGGCCCCGACAGCGAACTGGGCTCGGGCCACGTTCTCACCCACGGGGAGCTCGAGGCGGGCGCCAGCGGCGCGGCGGCACCGATGCTCGGCGTCACGGGCATCGAGGGCAGTGTCGGCGTCGTCATGCTCTCCGAGTCGGTGCCGGTGCACGTGGGGGAGCGGGTGGTGCGTGCCGCACAGGACGTGGCCGACGCGTTGCGGTAGCCCGCGCCGCCGCGCCTGGCAGCCGGCCGACGGGCGGGCGGCGGCGTGAACTAGATTCACCCCCATGCCCTCGCTCCGCTCCGTCCCGTCCGCCCTCCGGGGGTCACTGCTCGCGGGAGGCAGCCGCTCCCGCGTCCTCGCCCTGTGCGGCCTCGCCGTCGCGGCGCTCGTGGCCGTCGCGGCCGCCGCGCCGCTGCCCTTCTCCGTCGCGCAACCCGGGCTGACCGCCGACGTGCTGGGAAGGTACCGGGGCGAGAAGGTCATCACGGTGAGCGGCGCGGAAACCAGCCGCCCCGAGGGCGAACTGCTGATGACCACGATCGCCGCAACCGGGCCCGACGCCTCGATCCACCTCGGGGACGTGCTGCGCGGCTGGTTCGCGACCGACCGTGCCGTGATGCCCCGGGATTCCGTGTACCCGGTCGGGGACACGCCGCGCGAGATCAGGGAGCACGGCACGGCGCAGATGAGGAAGTCGCAGACGGCGGCGGTCACCGCGGCGCTGCGGGAGTTGGGCGTCCCGCGCGGCGACGTGGACGTCGACCTGCGGCTGGAGGACGTGGGAGGTCCCAGCGCGGGCCTGCTGTTCACGCTCGGGGTGATCGCCGAACTCGAGGACGATCCGCGCGCCCTCACCGGGGGCCGCACCATCGCCGGCACCGGCACCATCGACGCCGCGGGGAACGTCGGTCCGGTCGGTGGGGTGCCGCTCAAGACCCGGGCGGCGGCCCGGGACGGGGCCACGGTGTTCCTCGTGCCGCGGGCCGAGTGCGCCGACGCCCGCACCGACCTGCCGGACGGCCTCCGCCTCGTGCCGGTGACGGACCTCGACGGCGCGCTCAGCGCCCTGGAGGCCCTCTCCGAGGGCGGCTCCGTTCCCGCGTGCCCTGCCTGAGCGGCAGCGCCCGTCGGCCTCAGCCCGAAGGCACCAGCCCGACCGCGGTCAGCACCGCGATGGCAACCGTGACGAGCCCCAGGACCAGTGGTCCCCCCAGCGCGCCGAGTGCCACGTGGCGTGCCCCCAGACCGGCCCGCCGGTGGTACGACACGGCCAGCACTCCGAAGCCGCCCGCGAACACGAGGAAGAAGAGAAGGTACGCCACGGACCGCACGCCCAGCCCGTCGTCGTCGGCGAGGCCCGCGGCCATCCCGAGGCCCTGGGCCGTGCTTCCCAGGCTGTAGACGCCGAGGGTCGCGAAGGCGGCCCAGACGCTCACCCCCACCAGTGCCGGCCCCGGCCACCGCGGAGCGCGCACGACCGACAGCAGCGCGACGGCCGCGCCGAGCAGCTTCAGCAGCAGAACCCCCACGTTCATCACGGCGAAGCCCGTGGGGTAGGCGTCGGCGAGACGGGTGTAGCCGCTGCTCGCCAGGAATCCGGTGGTCATCAGGTCGACGTTGGCCAGCGCGAACCCGACGCAGCAGGCCACCGTCAGCGTGGCGACGGTGAGCACGCCCCGGCCGGGTGGGGCGACGGCCCGGGGCCCGGCGGCGGGCGCGGAGGAAGAGGGCGTTGTCATGCACGCAGAATAGAAGTGCCGCGCCGCCGGAGCCTCCGCCCGGAGGCCGAATCCGTCCCCCTCCACGGAAGGAGAGAGGCACGGCCGCACTTCCTTCCCCCGCAGGACGGCCCGGGCTGCTGCGGGCCCCGGGCGGTCGGCGACCTGCTCCCGGGCGCGACGGGTCCGGGCCGCCTACGATGATCGGCATGTCGCCTGCTGCCCCGTCCTCCGTATGGCCGGTCCTGCACTACGACGACACGAGGGCCGCACTGCGCTTTCTGGTCGACGTGCTGGGTTTCGAGGAGGCGGTCGTCGCGCCGGACGAGCACGGCGGCATCGCACACGCAGAGCTGCGCCGGCCCGGCGGTGGTGCGCTGGTGTTCGGTTCGACCCGGCACACCGACAGCGTGCACGGCGGGATGCGGGCCGGAACCGGCGCGGTCTACGTGGTGAGCGACGACGTGGACGCGGTGCACCGGCGCGTGGTCGACGCCGGCGGCGAGGTCCTCGAACCACCGCACGAGACCCGGTTCGGGTCGGGCGCCGCGTCGTACGTGTGCACGGTGCGTGATCCGGAGGGCAACCTGTGGACCTTCGGCACCTATCGCGGCACGTAGGGCTAGAACAGCTTGCCCGGGTTGAGAATCCCCAGCGGATCGAAGACGTCCTTGATGCCCCGCTGCATCTCCAGGCCCACCGGGCCGATTTCCCGTGCCAGCCATTCCTTCTTCAGGACGCCGACGCCGTGTTCACCGGTGATGGTGCCGCCGAGCTTCAGCCCCAGGTCCATGATCTCGTCGAAGGACTCCTTGGCGCGACGGGCCTGTTCCTCGTCACGGGGGTCGAAGCACACGATCGGATGCGTGTTGCCGTCGCCCGCGTGCGCACACGAACCCACCGTGAGGCCGTAGCGGTCCCCGATCTCCTGTGCCCCGTCGAGCAGGGCGGCCAACTGGCCGCGCGGCACGCACACATCGTCGATCAGCGTGGTGCCGGTGATCTTCTCGAGCGCCACGAGCGCGAGCCGACGGGCCTGCAGGAGCAGATCAGACTCGGCCGCCGTGTCGGCCGGCACCACCTCCGTCGCTCCGGCCGACGAGCACAGTTCGCCCACGGCGGCCAGGTCGCGGGACGGGTCAGGGGTGTCGAACCCGGCCAGCAGCAGTGCCTCCGTCGACTCCGGAAGCCCCATGTGCGCCATCGCGTTGACCGCGCGGAGCGTGGTGCGGTCCATGATCTCCAGCAGGGAGGGGGCGTGACCCCGCTCCATGATCCGGCACACCGCGTCACCGGCCGCCGTCATCGACGGGAACTCCGCGGCCAGGACCAACTGCTGCGGCGGTTCCGGACGCAGCGCCAGCACCGCCCGGACGACGACGCCCAGGCTGCCCTCGGAACCGACGAAGAGACGCGTGAGGTCGTAGCCCGCGACACCCTTGGCGGTGCGTCGACCCGTCGTCATCAGGCGCCCGTCGGGCAGGACGACTTCGAGGCCCAGCACGTACTCGGCCGTCACGCCGTACTTGACGCAGCACAGCCCCCCGGAGCCCGTGCCGATGTTCCCGCCGATCGTGCACTGCTCCCAACTCGAGGGATCCGGGGGATAGTAGAGGCCGTGCTCTCCCACGGCGCGCGACAGCACGGCGTTGACGACGCCCGGTTCCACGACCGCGATGCGCTCGACCGGGTCGATCCGGAGGATGCGGTCCATCCGCGTCAGCGACAGCACGATGCAGCCCTCGGACGCGTTCGCCGCGCCGGACAGCCCCGTGCGTGCTCCCTGCGGCACCACAGGGACGCGCAACGCGGTGGCCGTGCGCATCACGTGCTGCACCTGCTCCACGGTGCGGGGCAGCACCA
The DNA here is from genome assembly GCF_047200695.1 of Streptomyces callyspongiae. NCBI lineage: Bacteria > Bacillati > Actinomycetota > Actinomycetes > Kitasatosporales > Streptomycetaceae > Streptomyces > Streptomyces callyspongiae. The sequence goes on along the minus strand of NZ_JBJZOM010000004.1, from coordinate 210,843 downwards.
CGACCGCCGGGGATCCGGCGTCGCAGAAGCTCGCCATGTCGTGTGCGTAGGTGCGCGTGACGTCCGGGTCGGTGACCACTGCTTCCGGGGGAAGTCCGTCCCGGAGCTGCTCGTGAAGGGCACTCATACCGGCACTGTCGCACCCGGTGAACCCGGCGGCAATGAGGGCACCGCCACGAGCAGGGCCCGGAACGGTGACCGTTCCGGGCCCTGCTCTCCCCCGCGTCGGCGGCTCCCCCGGGCGCCGCCGCACGTGTGCCGGCCGTCCGCCGGTGCGCGGAGCGGTCAGAGGTTGCCGCGCTTGTCCTGCTCCCGCTCGATCGCCTCGAACAGGGCCTTGAAGTTGCCCTTGCCGAAGCCCATGGAGCCGTGGCGCTCGATCATCTCGAAGAAGACCGTCGGCCGGTCCTGGACCGGCTTGGTGAAGATCTGCAGCAGGTAGCCGTCCTCGTCGCGGTCCGCGAGGATCTTCAGCTCGCGCAGCTCGTCGAGCGGCACGCGGGTGTCGCCGACCCACTCGCCCAGCGTGTCGTAGTAGGAGTCCGGCACGTTGAGGAACTGGACTCCGGCCGCACGCATCGTCCGGACGGTCGAGACGATGTCGTTCGTGGCCAGCGCGATGTGCTGCACGCCCGGGCCGCCGTAGAACTCCAGGTACTCGTCGATCTGCGACTTCTTCTTCGCGACCGCCGGCTCGTTGATCGGGAACTTCACCTTCTTGGTGCCGTCGGCGACCACCTTCGACATGAGCGCCGAGTACTCGGTGGCGATGTCGTCGCCCACGAACTCCTTCATGTTCGTGAAGCCCATGACCTTGTTGTAGAACTCGACCCACTCGTTCATGCGGCCGAGTTCGACGTTGCCGACACAGTGGTCGATTGCCTGGAAGGTGCGCTTCTCCGGCGGTGCGACGATCGGCTCGGCCTCGACGTAGCCGGGCAGGTAGGCGCCCTTGTAGGCGGAGCGCTCGACGAGGGTGTGCCGCGTTCTGCCGTAGGTGCGGATCGAGGCCAGCACGACGGTGCCCGACTCGTCCGCCACCTCGTGCGGCTCCTCCAGCCCGGTGGCGCCGTGCTCGGTGGCGTAGCGGTAGGCGGCGCGCGCGTCGGGCACCTCGATCGCCAGGTCGATGACGCCGTCGCCGTGCTCGGCCACGTGCTCGGCGAGGAAGCGCCCGTGGTCGGTGACGGGCTTGATGACCGAGGTCATGACGAAACGTGCGCCGCCGGACTCCAGGACGTAGGAAGCCGTCTCGCGGTTGCCGTTCTCCGGCCCCGCATAGGCAACCAGCTTCATGCCGAAGGCCGAGGAGTAGTAGTGCGCCGCCTGCTTGGCGTTGCCGACGGCGAAGACGACCGCGTCCATTCCGTTCACCGGGAAGGGGTCGGCCTGCCGGGCGGTGCTCGGGGTTGCATGCGTGGTCTCAGTCATGGCCGAAGCGTCTCGCCGATTCACAAGGTGCGCAATAGTTCTGCCTATTACTGAACAATCTGTACAGTGAGAAGCCCGCAAGTGCGGCTCATCTGTACAGGATGTTCAGGAGTGGAGGTTCCATGGCGATCGACCCGCTCGACGGGCGGCTGCTGCAACTGCTCGCGGACGAACCCCGCATCGGGGTGCTCGAGGCATCGCGGCGGCTCGGCGTCGCCCGCGGCACCGTGCAGGCCCGGCTGGACAGGCTGCAGAGCTCCGGGGTGATCCGCGGCTTCGGACCGGACGTCGACCCCGCCGCGCTCGGCTACCCCGTGACGGCCTTCGCCACCCTGGAGATCCGCCAGGGACAGGGTGCCGACGTGCGGGCCCACCTGGCGACCGTCCCCGAGGTGCTGGAACTGCACACCACCACCGGGCACGGGGACATGCTGTGCCGCCTCGTCGCCAAGTCGAACGCGGACCTCCAGCGCGTCATCGACCGCGTCGTCGGGATCGACGGCATCGTCAGGGCCTCCACCGCGATCGTCATGGAGAACCCGGTGCCGTCGCGCATCGTCCCCCTCGTGCGGCAGGCGGCGTTCGGCAGCAGCACCGCTCCGCCCACCGCCGACGACTGACGGCCCGCAGCCCGGCGTCAGGAGTCCCGCTCCGCCGACAGCAGCGCGTCCAGGCCCTCGTCCAGCTCCAGCAACTCCGCCTCACCACCGAGCGGCACCGCACGCAGGGTGCGCTCCAGCCACGACGCGACCGCCCCCATCGGCACCTCCAGCAGCGCGTCGCCGTCGGGAGAGGACAGCGCCAGGCACATCGTCTCCCGGCCCGCCACCTGCCTCGTCCACACCCGGACGTCCCCCCGGCCGCACGGCCGGAACACCCCGTCCACCAGGAGGTCCCGCGCGAACGTCCAGTGCACCGGGCTCTCGGAGCCCGTGTGGAACGCCACATGCGCGGCGTACGGATCGGACGTCCGATAGCCGAGCCGCGCCGGCACGGTCACACTGTGGTCCGGCGCCAGCACCAACTGCACGTCGATGTCGTGTTCGATCTTCATGTCGCTCTGCACCCGGGCCCTCTTCCCCTCGGTTCCGGCAGTTCCTCCGTCGCGGGCCACCAGGGCCCCGCACAGGTGAGAGGGTGCGGAACGCAGATCGTTACGCGACTCGGGAAGACTTTCGCCAGGAACTTCCGCCGGAAGCCGCCGCTCGGATGCAGGGCCGGGGCACACCGGCACCGGGTTCTGGTAGATGTGGACTCCGCGCCGACGTCCTCGCGCACGGGCGCGACGCGTGACCCCAAGCCGTTACCGCCACATCGGTCGAAGAGATACGGGACGCCGGACAGATGAGTGCCCCTTCCGCAGGATCCCCCAACGGAAGCCCGGTACCGGGCTACTACCCGGATCCCTCCATCCCCGGGTACATCCGCTACTGGAACGGCTCCGCCTGGACTCCGGGCACCAGTCGTCCCGCCCCGGGCCCCGGCGAACCGCCGCCCGCCCCGCCCGCCGAAGCCACCGGCGCCGGCCACACGGGCGAGGCCCCTTCCCCGGAACCGGACGACGAGGAGGACGAGCCGGACGAGATCGACCTCGGCCGGGTGGAGTCCGCCCCGAAGTCGCTGCCCGACGTTCCCCGTCGCGGCGAACTCACGGCCTCCGACTCCGGAACGCCGACCGACTGGGGCGACCCCCGGCGCCTGCCCGGCGGCGCGCCTTCGTGGCAGCCCGGCGCCGACCAGGCCCCGGACCTGTCCTGGGGCGCTCCTCACCGGGCCGGGCAGGACCAGGGCATGGCGTGGGGCGCCTCCCGGCAGGAGGCCCCCACCCCGCCCGCCGCGCCGGACCCCGCGCCGGCCACCGACCCCCGGTCGGGTTGGGAGCCCGCCGCCGGCAACGACGCGGCTCCGGGCGGCCAGGCGCCGCCGCCCGACCACACCATGGCCATGCGGACGCCCCTCCCCGACCCCGAGGACGGCACCCCCGGGTTCCCCGGGCAGAACCCCGGACCGGACCACACCGTCGCCATGCGGATGCAGCGCCCCGACGCGGCGGACGGCGACCGGAACCCGGCCGGCTTCCCGGAGCAGCAGGCGGGCCCGCAGCCGGACTACACCGTCGGCCTCCGCCGCTCGGATGTCCTCGCCCAGCAGGACGCCGCGGTCCCGCCCCCCTCCCCGCAGCAGGCACCCTCGTACGGCCACCACGCGACGGGCTACGCGCAGCCGCCGCACGACCCGTACGCCGGACAGGGGCACGGCGGCCCGCTGCCGGACGGCGGCCCGGGGATGCCGGAGACCGGCCACCGACCGTCCTGGGCCCAGCAGCAGCACGTCCCGCACCAGCCCGGCCCGGCACAGGCTCCCCACCAGCCCGGCCCGGCACAGGCTCCCCACCAGCCCGGCCCGGCACAGGCTCCCCACCAGCCCGGCCCGGCGCAGGCTCCCCCCAACACCCCCACTCCGTTCCCGGGCGGCGGGCAGGGCGGAACCGACAGCGCGGCACCGTGGCGTCCCCCCGTGTCGTCACCGTTCGCCGACGCGGCCCGGGAGGCCCGGCCCGCCTCCCTCGGGAAGCGGCTCGTCGCGCGGACCGTCGACGGCCTTCTCACCGCGGTCGTGACCGGCGCGGTCGCCTATCCCTTCGTCGGGAAGTGGACCGCGCACATCCAGCAGGAGATCGAAGCCACCCGGCAGGCGGGGGTGACCCGTCAGATCTGGCTCGTCGACGGCACGACCGGCGTCTACCTCGCCGCCGTCCTCGGCGCCTTCCTCCTCTTCGGCCTGCTCTACGAGGTCCTCCCCACCGCCAAGTGGGGCCGCACTCCGGGCAAGAAGCTGCTCGGCGTCACGGTGCTCGACGTCGAGCGGCAGGACGTGCCGGGGTTCGGGCAGGCACTGCGCCGCTGGCTCACGCACAGCGTGCTCAACCTCCTCGTGCTCGGGATCCTCGACGCGCTGTGGTGCCTCTTCGACCGGCCCTGGCGCCAGTGCTGGCACGACAAGACCGCCCGCACGTTCGTGGCCGGGGACCGGTAGCGGCCGCCGCGGACAGCCCCTTCTCCGGGGCGGCACACCGGTCCGCCCGTGGCGCGGGTTCGCCCGTGCGGCCACGCAGCGGATGCGGAGTCGGCCGGCGCGGGGTCCACTCGTGCCATGAGCACGGACCAGCCCGGGGACGACGACCCGTTCCGCAAGAAGCCCCAGCCGGGTGAACCGCCGTCCGGCACACCTCCGCACGCAGGACCGCCGTCCGGCGACGGCCCGCCGCCCCCGCCGCCGGGAGGTCCGGCGTACGGCGGGCCGTACGGGAGCCCCTACGGCGATCCCTACGGCGGGAGCGCCGCCTCCGATCCGCTGGCGGGGATGCCACCGCTCGGGTCACGGGGCAAGCGGCTGCTCGCCCGCATCATCGATGCCCTGATCGTCGGCATTCCCGTGTACCTGATCGCCGGCCTGGTCACCGGGTTCGGCTACGGGTACGACGGCACCGCCGACGACTCGAGCGCCCAGTACTGGCTCGGCGGGGTCTTCACCCTGGTCTACTTCGTGTACGAGGGGCTGATGCTCTCCAACTCGGGTCAGACCGTGGGCAAGAGGCTGATGCGGATCCGGGTGGCGATTCTCCGTGACGGAGCGGTGCCCAGCGGTTCGCCGGCCTGGGTCCGGGCGGCGATCTACCACATCCCCACCCTGATCCCCTGCATCGGCTTTCTGTTCTGGCTCGTCAACGTCCTGTTCTGCACCTGGGACAAGCCCTTCCAGCAGTGCCTGCACGACAAGGGGGCCCGAACGGTCGTGGTCCGCGCCGACTGACGCGTTTCCCGCAGTCCGCCGGGGCGTGGCAGGATCCCGAGGGCCGGACGGTCCGGCACCGACGGCGAAGGGCGAACCATGTACGCGATGTCCCTGGGCGACGACGGCGCCGAACTGCGCCCCCTCGAGCCCTGGCAGGCCGACCGGTTCCTCGCCCACATCGACCGGGGCCGCGAGTTCATCGGGCAGTTCGTCGGACTCCCGGACCTCGTCACCGGTCCGGAGTCCAGTCGGGCCCACCTGCGCAGGTACGCGGAGAAGGCCGCCGCCGACACCGGGTGCATGCACGGGATCTGGGACCGCGGCGAGCTCGTCGGCGGGGTGCTCCTGCCGAAGATGGACGTCGAGCAGGGCACGGCCGAGGCGGGCTGCTGGCTCGAGCCCTCGGCCGCGGGCCGCGGCCTGGCCACGCGCGCCGCTCGCGTCCTCATCGACTGGGCGATCGTGGAGCGCGGCATCCACCGGGTCGACTGGTGGGTCGCGGCGGGCAACACGCCCAGCATCGAGGTGGCCCGGAGGCTGGGGATGACGCGGGAGGGCGTGCTGCGCGCGCACTACCTCCACCGCGGTGTGCGGCTCGACATGGAGGTCTGGTCCGTGCTCGCGCCCGAGTGGCGTACCGCACGGTCCTCCTGACGGCGCCGCCGCGGTTCGGCCGGACCTGTCGCCCCGTCACCCGCCTGCCCCGGCCGGAGCGCGGCGGTGGCGATGCTGCGTTCTACTGGCGGGCGGAGGGGGTCGGGCCGTGGAGCGCCGCCTTCCGGTTCGCCCCCGACGTCCGGTCGTACCGGGCGGCCGGTGCGTGGACATGGGAGGTCGTGCGGTGCGTGGAGGAACCCGGCGGGTACGGGGCCGCTTTCACGGCGGCCACGAGTCCGAACGCCAGGGCGACGACGGCGATCGACGCAAGGCCGGGCGCCGAACGGGTCGGCCAGAGCACGAGCAGGGCCAGTGCCGTCGGAACGACGGTGAGAGTGCCGTACGCCAACTGTGCGGGGGTGGGGCGGGGCATGGTGTGTTCCGTCCTCGGGGGAAGTCGCGCCGGGAAGTCCGTCCGGGCTGCCGGGAATCGGGGGTCCGGATACGGCTCTACGGGCGGGATGCCCGACGCGGTGCCCGGTAAGCCCGATCGTGACGGAGTCGCGGGGCACGAGGGGCGCACGGGAGCACAGGAATTCCCTGTTTCGTTCATGCCAAAGACGGGCAGACCAACCTACTGCCCGGTCGCGAGCGAATCAAGGGCTGTCTTTTTCGGCGATACTCCGGTCGAATACCGCTGACAAGTCAGCGCGCTTGCAGGGGAGGACACAAGCAAGTGAACAGCAGACGGAGATCCATGAGATCCAGGTCGGCTGCCCTGGTCACCGCGGCTGCCGCGCTCGGCGCGGCCGTGATGGTGCCTGCCACCGTGGCGCAGGCCCAGCCGGACCCGCAGTCCGACGCCCAGCCCGAGCAGCACTCGAAGGCCCACGAGCGGCAGAACGCCCACAACCTCGACGGCCCGTTCAGCGCGGAGCAGCGTCAGGAGAAGACGGCCGCCCTCGAGAAGCTCGCTGCCGGCGAAGGCAACAAGGGGAAGGCCCGTACCTTCCGGCGCAACGGCTCCAAGGTCATGAAGCTCGACCGGGGCAAGTACGTCGAACTCGCCCGGGAGAAGACCGACAAGATTTTCACCGTGCTCGTCGAGTTCGGCGACCAGGTCGACCCTGAGTACGGCGGCAACCCCGGCCCGCAGCACAACCGGATCGCCGAGCCGGACCGGTCGGAGAACAACACCACCCTGTGGAAGGAGGACTTCGACCGCGCCCACTACCAGAACCGTTACTTCGGCGAGGGCTCCGACTCGCTCCGCGGCTACTACGAGAAGCAGTCCTCGGGCCGCTACTCGGTCGAGGGCTACGTCTCCGACTGGGTGACGGTTCCCTACAACGAGGCCCGCTACGGCTCGAACTTCTGCGGCGCGACCACCTGCTCCACCGTGTGGGACGCCATGAAGCACGGTGTCGCCGCGTGGGTCGACGAGCAGAAGGCCGCCGGCAAGTCCGACGCCGAGATCGCCGACATGGTCTCCGAGTTCGACCAGTGGGACCGCTACGACTACGACGGCGACGGCAACTTCAACGAGGGCGACGGCTACATCGACCACTTCCAGTGGGTCCACGCCGGCGAGGACGAGTCCGCGGGCGGCGGCGCTCAGGGTGAGAACGCCATCTGGGCCCACCGCTGGTACGCCTACGGTCACGACGTCGGCTCGACCGGACCGGCCTACAACCAGGCCGGCGGCGTCGAGATCGGTGACACCGGCATCTGGGTCGGCGACTACACCGTCCAGCCCGAGAACGGCGGACTGGGCGTCTACACCCACGAGTACGGTCACGACCTCGGCCTGCCGGACCTGTACGACACCTCCGGCACCGGCGAGAACTCCACCGGCTTCTGGTCCCTGATGTCGTCCGGTTCCTGGCTCGGTGACGGCAAGGACTCCATCGGCAACGGCGCCGGCGACCTCAGCGCCTGGGGCAAGTTCCAGCTGGGCTGGCTGGACTACGAGACCGCCGAGGCGGCCACGAAGTCCCGCCACACGCTGGGGGTCCACAACTACAACACCAAGGACCCGCAGGCCCTGGTGGTGGAGCTGCCGGACAAGGAGAAGACCACCACCATCACCACACCCGCCGAGGGCGCGACCCAGTGGTGGAGCGGCAGTGGTGACGACCTGAGCAACACGCTCACCCGCACCGTCGACCTGACCGGGAAGTCCAGCGCCACGCTGAACCTCAAGGGCTGGTACGACATCGAGGCCAACTACGACTACCTCTACACCGAGGTGTCGACGGACGGCGGCGCCCACTGGACTCCGCTGGACGGCACGGTCGACGGCGAGCAGATCCCGCGCGACGGCGGCGACCGCCCCGCGCTGCACGGCCAGTCCGGTTCCTACCGGGACCTGGCCTACCCGCTCGACGCCTACGCGGGCCAGGAGTTCCAGCTTCGCTTCCGCTATCAGACGGACGGCGGTGTCGCCCTCACCGGCTTCGCCGCCGACGCCCTGAGCATCACCGCCGACGGCAGTGTGGTGTTCCAGGACGACGCCGAGGACGCGGAGCACGGCTGGACCGCGGACGGCTTCTCGCGGATCGGCGAGTCCTTCACCAAGGAGTACCCGCAGTTCTACGTCGTCGAGAACCGGGGCTACGTCTCCTACGACAAGTCGCTGGAGACCGGCCCGTACAACTTCGGCTGGGCGACGGACAAGCCGGACTACGTGGAGCACTTCCCGTACCAGCGGGGCATGCTGGTCTGGCTCTGGGACACCTCCCAGAAGGACAACAACGTGGGCCAGCACCCCGGTGAGGGCCTCGTCCTGCCCGTCGACGCGCACGCCAAGGCGGAGCACTGGAGCGACGGCACCGCGATGCGCGGGCGCATCCAGTCCTACGACTCGCCCTTCAGCTGGTACCCCTCGGCGGGTATGGAGCTGCACAAGGACGGCGAAGCCGCCTACGTGTGGCCGAAGTGGGGCAAGCCGGTCTTCGACGACCACAAGGGTGACTACTACGACGAGTCGAACCCGCAGGCCGGTGTGAAGGTGAGCGACACCAACACCCGCATCAAGATCGTCAACCAGCCGTTCGACGGCAAGACGCTCACGGTCCGGGTGGGTCCCTCCACGCGCTGATTTGCATAGTTGCAGGTCAAAACATGATCGGTCGCTGCCCCCTGGCGGGCAGCGGCCGATCCGCGTTATAGATGCCTATCGGAGACCACCCGACCCGACGACCACTACGGGGGAGACCGAAGACCATGGCCGGAGGAGGATTCGTACGGCTGCCCGACGGCAGCGTCATCGTCGCCCTGTCACTGCCCGCCCCGACGGCGCGCCCCGGGCAGCGGGCGAGAAGGCCCCGCACGGGCCCGGACACGCCCTCCGGCGCCGCGCGGCCCACCGCGGCCCCCGCGGACCCGGGAGCCTGGCCGTGGCGCGGGCGGCCCACTCCCGTGGAGGAACTGGATCGCCCACCGCGTCGCTGGTCCGCGCACGCCGACGCTCCGCACACGGTGCGCGGCGCCACCTGGCGCCCGGGAGGCGAAGCGGCCGAACGGGTCCGCGTCCTCGTGCACGCCGGAAACCGCTCCAGAGCCCTGACCAGGCTCAGGAACCTCGGCCTGCGGGCCGTCTACCTGCGGGGGAACGCGGAGCCGCCCACACCCGACGAGGTGACGGCGGTGCTCCACCACCCGGACGGGCTCGTCTGGCGGGCGCGGCCGGGTGACGACACGGATTCCTGGCAGCCGATCGCGGCGCTGCTGCGGGCCGCCTGAGCGCCGCCCGGGACCGGGCGCCGCGCCGCACGCCCTCAGGGGCGCACGACGGGCGAGCCGGCCAGTTCGACGCCCGCGTCCCGCATCTCCCGCAACGCCCGTTCCGTCGAGTCCGGTGCGACACCGGCCGTCAGGTCCAGCAGTACCCGGGTGCGGAACCCCTCGCGCCGCGCGTCCAGTGCCGTCGCGCGGACGCAGTGGTCGGTGGCGATGCCGACGATGTCGACCTGCGTGACCCGGTGCCGCCGCAGCCAGTCGGCCAGCGAGGTGCCCTCCTCGTCCTCGGCCTCGAATCCGCTGTACGCCGCTGTCCGGGCTCCCTTGTCGAAGACCGCCTCCACTCCTCCCGCGCGGACGACGGGGGCGAAGTGGGGATGGAAGGCAGCCCCCTCCGTGCCCGCGACGCAGTGCTGCGGCCAGGAGTGGGCGAAGTCCGGGTCGTCGGAGAAGTGGTCGCCCGGATCGATGTGCCGGTCCCGGGTGGCCACGACGTGGCGATACCCGGCGGAGGCGGCGCCGACCAGTTCGGTGATCGCGGCGGCGACGTCCTCCCCGCCCGCGACCCCGAGGCTGCCGCCCTCGCAGAAGTCGTTCTGCACGTCCACGACGATCAGTGCCCGCTGCATGGAACACTCCTTGTGGCTCGGGATGGCTCAGACGTATTCGGTGGGGAGCACGGGCTCCCCGCGGGACAGCTGGGTGGCCGACAGCGGCAGCGAGGCCAGCGCCCGCCGGTGCCGCTCCCGCGCCGCGTCGAGCGGCTCGCGGCCGACCGTCTCGCCGCCCAGCACCAGGGGTACCTGGAGCACCGAGTCGGCCAGCCCGGGCGGCACCTCGCCGGTGCCGATGCGCTCCGCCTCGGCCACACCCTCCGCGTCCCGTGCCCGCACGGTCCACTTCCTGCCGCCGACGGACGTCTTTCCGCCGAGGGAGCGCTTGGCGACAGGGCGCAGCGGCGCATCGGGGCGGTCGCTGTCGCTGCGGGAGACCAGCTTGTAGACCATGGAGCAGGTCGGGTGACCGCTGCCCGTCACCAGGCGGGTACCGACGCCGTACGCGTCCACCGGCGCCGCGGCCAGCGAGGCGATCGCGTACTCGTCCAGGTCGCTGGTGACCACGATGCGGGTGCCGGTGGCGCCCAGCTCGTCCAGCTGCTGCCGCACGCGGTGTGCCACCAGCAGCAGGTCACCGGAGTCGATGCGCACGGCTCCGAGGTCCGGGCCGGCGACCTCCACCGCTGCCCGGACCGCCTCGGCGACGTCGTAGGTGTCCACGAGCAGAGTGGTGCCGGCGCCGAGGGACTTCACCTGGGCGGTGAAGGCGTCCCGCTCGGTGTCGTGGAGCAGGGTGAAGGCGTGGGCGCTGGTACCCACCGTGGGGATGCCGTACCGGAACCCGGCCGCCAGGTCGGAGGTGGACGAGAAGCCTCCCAGGTAGGCGGCGCGGGACGCGGCGACGGCGGCCAGTTCGTGCGTGCGGCGTGCACCCATCTCGACCAGGTCGCGTCCCGCGGCGGCCACGGCCATGCGGGAGGCCGCCGCCGCCACCGCCGAGTCGTGGTTGAGGATGGAGAGGATCACCGTCTCCAGCAGGACGCACTCCGCGAAGGTGCCCTCGATCCGCATGATCGGCGAGCCAGGGAAGTAGACCTCCCCCTCGGGGTAGCCGTGAACGTCGCCGCGGAAGCGGTAGTCGGCGAGCCAGTCGAGCGTCGGCTCGTCGACGATGCCGTGCGTGCGGAGGAAGTCGAGCACGCCCTCCTCGAAGCGGAAGTTCTCGATCGCGTCCAGCACCCGGCCGGTGCCCGCCACGACGCCGTAGCGGCGGCCCTCGGGCAGTCTGCGGGTGAAGACCTCGAAGACCGAGCGACGGCCCGCGGTGCCGCTGCGGAGCGCGGCCTGCACCATGGTGAACTCGTACTGGTCGGTGAAGAGCGCCGTCGAGGGCACCGACACCGGCAGCCCCAGATCCCCTGTGTCCATACGACGATGCTACCTCACATCTCGTCAGAGTGACGATATGAGGTTCCGTGAGATGTCGCTCCTGTCGTCGGGGAGGTGATTGCGCCGCGGGCCCCGGTCGGTGGCAGCATGGGACACGTGAGTATCGCCCCCACGGAGATCGAACGCCCGGAGTCGCGCGAGGAACCCGTCGAGGTTCCCGAGCCGGACGTGCCCTGGGCGACGCTCGTGCACAACGACCCGGTCAACCTCATGAGCTACGTCACCTACGTCTTCCAGAGCTACTTCGGATACCCGAAGGACAAGGCGAAGAAGCTCATGCTGGACGTCCACCGCAAGGGCCGTGCCGTGGTCTCGACGGGCAGCCGCGAGGAGATGGAGCGCGACGTGCAGGCGATGCACGGGTACGGCCTGTGGGCGACCCTAACTCAGGACCGCTGATGGCAGCAGAGTTCACCCCTACCGGCGACGGCGGTGCCGCCGTGGCGCTCGACGAGGTCGAGGTCTCGATCCTCCGCAGCCTCGCTGTGCAGTTCATGGAACTGCTCGGCCCCGGCGACGAACCTGACGCCTCGTCCGATCCGCTCGCCGCCCTGTTCGCGGAGGGCCCGAGCGCCCCTCCGAAGGACCCGGTGCTCGCCCGGCTCTTCCCCGACGCGTACGGGGGCCCCTCCGCCGAGCCCGCGAGCGCGCAGGAGGCCACCGAACTCCGTGACGCCTCGGCTGAGTTCCGCCGGTACACCGAAACCGACCTCCGGGCCCGCAAGCGGGAGGACGCGCTGAAGGTGGTGCGCTCCCTCGACGCGCTCGACCCCCACGGGGAGGGCGGTGCGGTGCTGCGGCTCGGTGCCGAGGAGTCGCGGGTCTGGCTGGGGACGCTGAACGACCTCCGCCTCGCCATCGGCACGCGCCTCGAGGTGACCGACGAGGAGGACGGCGGAGGCCTCTACACCCTGCCGGACTCCGATCCGCGAAAGCCGATGGTCATGGCCTACCTCTGGCTCGGCGCCCTCCAGGAGACCCTGGTCGGGACACTCCTCGACTGAACCGGCCCGGAATCCGTCCGAGGGCCGCTGTTTTCACCGTGCGTAGCATGCCGTGCTCGATAATCGTGCCGGATACACGCGTATGCGAATCACTGTCCCGTTTTGTCCGTATGTGAAGGCGCCGTCTTTACACGGAACTTGCAAAAGTGAGATGCATCACCCTTCCAGGGTTGCTCTGCGTGATAGGAACTCTCCCAACCCAGCGCGAGGGCTTCGCCTGTCTCCGGTGAACTCCGCGAGAACGCTGCCCGGTTAGCCAAACGCCGCCGTCACGCCAGAGGAACACTCCATGGCCACTCCCGACTCCTCGTTCATCGAGTCCGTCGACGAAGCGATCAGCGAATTCACCGAGCCCGTAGCCGAAAAGATGGCCAATGCCGTCTTCTACGAGGTGCACCTCTTCGGCTACGACTTCCCCTGGATCGTCGGCTGGCTCGTCGTCGCCGGTCTTGTCTTCACCACGTACTTCGGGTTCGCCCAGCTGCGGCACCTGAACGTCGCCCTCAAACTCGTGCGCGGCAAGTACGACCAGAAGGACGCCCCCGGCGAGGTCACCCACTTCCAGGCGCTCACCTCCGCCGTCTCCGGCACCGTGGGTCTCGGCAACATCGCCGGTGTCGCCATCGCGATCACCATCGGTGGCCCCGGCGCGATCTTCTGGATGATCGTCTGCGGTCTCCTCGGCATGGCGACCAAGTTCGTCGAGTGCACCCTCGGCGTGAAGTACCGCGAGATCCACGCGGACGGCACCGTCTCCGGCGGGCCGATGCACTACCTCCGCAAGGGCCTCGCGGAACGCGGCATGGCCGGCTTCGGCAGGGTGCTGGCCGTCGGCTCCGCGATCTCCCTGCTGTTCTTCACCTTCTTCGGCGGCAACCTCTTCCAGGTCAACCAGAGCCTCGAGCAGCTCCAGTCCGTCACGGGCAAGGGTGACAGCGTCTTCAGCAGCTCCGAGGGCGCCCTCGTCTTCGGCATCCTGATCGCCGCGGTCGTCGCACTCGTCCTCCTCGGCGGCATGCGCTCCATCGGAGCCGTCACCAGCAAGCTCGTCCCCTCCATGGCGATCATGTACGTGCTCGCCTGCCTGATCGTGGTCGGCGCCAACGCCGGCGAGGTCCCCGCCGCCATCGGCGCGATCTTCCAGGGGGCCTTCAGTCCCGAGGGTGTCGTCGGCGGTGTCGTCGGTGCGATCATCCAGGGCTTCCGCCGTGCGGCCTTCTCCAACGAGGCCGGCATCGGTTCCGCCCCGACCGCCCACTCCGCGGTCAAGACCAAGCGCCCCGCCACCGAGGGCCTCGTCGCGATGATCGAGCCCTTCCTGGACACCGTCTTCATCTGCACCATGACGGCCCTGACCATCGTCATCGCCTCCCCGCAGAGCTTCCTGGACGCCCGCGACAAGGCCGCCGGCGGTGCCGCCCCGGAGTCCGGCGTCGCGCTCACCTCGGACGCCTTCGAGACGGTGCTGCCCTGGTTCCCGTACCTGCTCACCGTCGCGGTGCTGCTGTTCGCGATCTCCACGATCATCACGTGGAGCTACTACGGCATGAAGGCGTGGACCTACCTCTTCGGCCGCAGCAGGACCAGCGAGACGCTCTACAAGATCTGCTTCTGCCTCATCGTGATCTCCGGTGCCCTGATGACCCTGGGCTCCCTGGTCACGATGGCCGACTCCTTCCTGTTCCTGGCGGCCGTGTTCAACATCATCGGCCTCTACCTGCTGGCCCCCGTCGTCAAGCGGGAGCTGCGGAAGGTCCTCGACTTCGTCCGCCGCCGCGACGCGGGCGAGACCGAGGAGCAGATCGAGGCCTCCGAGGCCGCGGCCGAGAAGAGCGGCGTCTCCGCCTCCGGCGCGGTCTGAGCCGACCCGCCCGGCCCGTCACGCCCATCGGCCCGGCAGGCACCCCCGCGGGGACCTGCCGGGCCGATGCATATCCTGCTGCCCATGCTGACCATCACCCGGGAACTCCGCGACCGGATCCTCGCCCACGCCCGAGCCGACCACCCCGACGAGGCCTGCGGCGTCATCGCCGGCCCGGAGGGCTCCGGCCGCCCCGAGCGGTTCGTCCCCATGCTGAACGCCGCCCGCTCGCCCACGTTCTACGAGTTCGACTCCACCGACCTGCTCAAGCTCTACCGCGAGATGGACGACCGCGACGAGGAGCCCGTCGTGATCTACCACTCGCACACCGCCACCGAGGCCTACCCCTCGCGCACCGACATCTCCTACGCCAACGAACCCGCAGCCCACTACGTCCTCGTCTCCACCGCCGAATGCGGCAACGACGAGGGTCCCTACTCCTTCCGCTCCTTCCGCATCGTCGGCGGAGAGGTGACCGAGGAGAACGTCGAGGTCGTGGAGACCTACACAGACTGATCCGGCCCCTTCACCAGCAGCTTCCCAGAATGCGAGACGCGGGAGTCCGCATGATGATATGCCCCCTCGGGTATCCGGCCGGGAATCGATACGATGCCGCCATGGTTGTCCACGACGTGAGCCCCCCAGCGAAAGCGGCCGACGCACCGCCGCTCGTCGCGCGGCTGCACGTCGACCTGTGCCGCCTCGCCAGCGCCATCTGTTCGCACTGAGCCACGGCACCGACGCCGCCGCGCCCACGGGCGCGCGCACGGTCCCCCACGGCAGCACAGCCACGCACCGCACGTCACGAACGTCATCCAACCTGCCTACTCCCACCAGGAGCACACCCATGGCCATCGAGGTCCGCATCCCGACCATCCTGCGCACCCACACCGACGGCGAGAAGAAGGTCACCGGAGACGGCGCCACCCTCGGCGAACTCTTCGCCGACCTCGAAACCCGCCACAGCGGAATCCGGGAACGCGTCGTCGACGCGGGCGCACTCCGCCGCTTCGTCAACGTCTACCTCAACGACGAGGACGTCCGGTTCCTCGACGGCATCGACACCGAACTCACCGACGGCGACAGCGTCACGATCCTCCCCGCCGTCGCCGGCGGCGCCCTCTGATGCGCTACGACTCCCCGCTGGCAGCCGTCGGCAACACCCCGCTCGTACGGCTGCCGCGGCTCTCCCCCTCCCCCGACGTGCGGCTCTGGGCCAAACTCGAGGACCGCAACCCCACCGGCTCCGTCAAGGACCGCCCCGCCCTCCACATGATCGAGCAGGCGGAGAAGGACGGACGCCTCACCCCCGGCTGCACCATCCTCGAACCCACCTCCGGCAACACCGGCATCTCCCTCGCGATGGCCGCCACGCTCAAGGGCTACCGCATCGTCTGCGTCATGCCCGAGAACACCAGCGAGGAACGACGCCAGCTCCTCGCCATGTGGGGCGCCGAGATCATCTCCTCCCCGGCCGCCGGCGGCTCCAACACCGCCGTCCGCGTCGCCAAGGAGATCGCCGCGGAACACCCGGACTGGGTCATGCTCTACCAGTACGGAAACCCCGACAACGCCGCCGCCCACTACACCGGCACAGGCCCCGAGATCCTCGCCGACCTGCCCTCCGTCACCCACTTCGTCGCCGGCCTCGGCACCACCGGCACCCTCATGGGAGTCGGCCGCTACCTGCGCGAACAGCGCCCCGACGTCGAGATCGTCGCCGCCGAACCCCGCTACGACGACCTCGTCTACGGCCTCCGCAACCTCGACGAGGGCTTCGTACCCGAACTGTACGACGAAAGCGTGCTCACCACCCGCTTCTCCGTCGGCTCCGAGGACGCCGTGTCCCGCACCCGCGAGCTCCTCCGACAGGAAGGGATCTTCGCCGGCATCTCCACCGGCGCCGTCCTCCACGCCGCACTCGGCCTCGCACGCAAAGCCGTACGCGCCGGGAAAAGCGCCGACATCGTCTTCCTCGTCGCCGACGGCGGCTGGAAATACCTCTCCACCGGCGTCTACACCGCCCCCACCACCGACGACGCCGTCGAAACCCTCCAGGGCCAGCTCTGGGCCTGATCCCCGCACACCAGCGCACACAGGCCACCACCGCACACCGGGCCGGGCACGCTCCCCACGAGCAGCCCGGCCCCACTCATGCCGCCCCCCGACCACCCCCGCGCCCCGAACGCCGCCGCCGACGCAACCGGCCCACCCCGTCCACCACCGCCACCACCAGCGCCAGCACCACCACACCCGGCGCCAGCAACCACACCGCGTCCATCACCGCTCCCTCCGACGACACCACGCACCGGCGACCGTACCCCGCCCTGGTGATTCCGCCCACACACGGCCGCTCCGAGCAGTCACGGCGCCCGATGCGCCTTACGCTCGAAAAACCGCCACCCCGACGCCGCGGCGGCCGCCACGGCTCGGGGAACCCCGACCGGCCGCCACGGAGGTTCCCGCTCCATGAAGCTCACAGTCGTCGGCTGCTCCGGGTCGTTCCCCTCCGCGGAATCGCCCTGTTCGAGCTACCTCCTCGAAGCCGACGGCTTCCGGCTGCTCCTCGACCTCGGCAACGGCGCACTCGGCGAACTCCAACGCCACTGCGGGCTCTACGACCTCGACGCCATCGCCCTCAGCCACCTCCACGCCGACCACTGCATCGACATGTGCGGCTACTTCGTCGCCCGCTACTACCGCCACGACGGCGGCCGCTGCCCCGCACTCCCCGTCTACGGCCCCGCCGGCACCGCGCAACGCCTCACCGCCGCCTACGGCGACACCAGCCCCGCCGCCATGCACGAAGCCTTCGACTTCCGCACCCTGCACCCCGGCGGCACCCACGACATCGGCCCGTTCACCGTCCGCGCCGAACGCGTCCGCCACCCCGTCGAAGCCTACGGGTTCCGCCTCACCCACCGTGACACCGGACGCACCCTCACCTACTCCGGCGACACCGGCCCCTGCAACGAGATCGACGCCCTCGCCGCAGGAGCCGACCTCTTCCTCTGCGAAGCCTCCTTCACCCACGGCAAGGAAGACATCCCGGACCTCCACCTCACCGGCCGCCAGGCCGGCGAATGCGCCGAACGCGCCAAGGCCCGACGCCTCCTCCTCACCCACATCCCGCCCTGGACCGACGCCCGGACCAACCTCCGCGACGCCAAACAGGCCTTTCACGGCCCCGTCGAACTCGCCCGCCCCGGCGCCCTCCACGAGATCTGACCCCCACCCGCCCGGGGGCGGACACACCACCGCGACACCCCACCCCCGTACGGCGACTAGGCTCGCCCCCATGTCTGACACCGACGTCCACCGCATCGACGGGAGGACACCCGACCAGCTCCGCCCCGTCACCCTCGAACGAGGCTGGAGCAAGCACGCCGAAGGCTCCGTCCTCGTCTCCTTCGGCGACACCCGGGTGCTGTGCACCGCAAGCCTCACCGAAGGCGTACCCCGCTGGCGCAAGGGAAGCGGCGAAGGCTGGGTCACCTCCGAGTACTCCATGCTCCCCCGCTCCACCAACACCCGCGGCGACCGCGAAGCCGTCCGCGGACGCATCGGCGGACGCACCCACGAGATCTCCCGCCTCATCGGCCGCTCACTGCGGGCCGTCGTCGACTTCGCCGCACTCGGCGAAAACACCGTCGTCCTCGACTGCGACGTCCTCCAGGCCGACGGCGGCACCCGCACCGCCGCCATCACCGGCGCCTACGTCGCCCTCGCCGACGCCATCACCTGGGCCCGCGAGAAAAAGATCATCCGCACCAAGTCCCAGCCCCTCACCGGCGCCGTCTCCGCCGTCAGCGTCGGCATCATCGACGGCACCCCCATGCTCGACCTCTGCTACGAGGAGGACGTCCGCGCCGAGACCGACATGAACGTGGTCTGCACCGGCGACGGCCGCTTCGTCGAAGTCCAGGGAACCGCCGAGGGCGTACCCTTCGCCCGCACCGAACTCGACAACCTCCTCGACCTGGCGGTCGCCGGCTGCGCCCAGCTCGACGGAGCCCAGCGGCAGGCCCTCGCAGCGGACTGACCACCGGCCCGGGACCCTCCGTCCACCCGGCGACCGTCCACCGACTGCCGCAGACCGGACGGAACTTTGCGAGCGCTTTACGCGTCTGCCAGGGTACGGGCCGTGCGGAGCACCCGCACGGCCCACCCACGCCTCCAGGAGGGAACACAGTGCGCCGCACCCCCACCGCAGCCACCGCCGCCGTCGCCGTGGCACTCACCGCAGGCCTCACCGCCGGCTGCAGCGCCCTCGACACCGCCCTCGACTGCGCGAACACCGCCGTCACCGTCTCCGACAGCGTCCAGGACCTGCAGAACGCGGTGAACTCGGCCGGCGAGAACCCCGCCCAGGCCAAGGAAGCCCTCGACCGCATCGACCGGAACCTCGACGAGATCGACAAGTCCACCAGCGACCCCGACGTCGGCGGCGCCGTCGACGACCTCGACAAGGCCGTCGGCAACGCCCGAACCGCCGTCGACGAAGGCCGCACGCCCGACATGGGCGCCATCAAGGACGCCGCCGGCACCCTCACCGACGTCTGCTCGCCCGGCTGACACGCACCGCCCCGGGACCGGCACACCGGGAAGGCATAATCCGCAGCATGAGCAGTGAACAGCGGCTGATCCTCGCCACCCGCAACGCCCACAAGGTCACCGAACTCCGCACGATCCTCGCCGAGTCCGGCCTCGGAACCGGCCTCGAACTCGTCGGAGCGGACGCCTACCCGGGCGTACCCGACGTGAAGGAGACCGGCGTCACCTTCGCGGAGAACGCCCTGCTCAAGGCCCGCACCCTCACCGCGGCCACCGGCCTGCCCGCCGTCGCGGACGACTCCGGTCTCTGCGTGGACGTCCTCGGCGGCGCCCCCGGCATCTTCTCCGCACGCTGGTCCGGGCACCACGGAGACGACCGGGCCAACCTCGCACTGCTGCTCGCCCAGCTCACCGACATCGACGAGGCGCACCGCAGCGCGCACTTCGCCTGCGCCGCGGCCCTGGCCCTGCCCGACGGCACCGAACACGTCGTGGAAGGACGCCTGTCCGGCACCCTTCGCCACACGCCCGCCGGAACGGGCGGCTTCGGCTACGACCCGATCCTCCAACCCGAGGGCGAGACCCGAACCTGCGCGGAACTCACCCCCGAGGAGAAGAACGCCATCAGCCACCGCGGCCGTGCCTTCCGCGCCCTGGCGCCCCACGTCCTGGACGCCCTGCGCTGAGCGGGGTGGTGGGCCCGGTCGACGCACTGACTCCCGCCCCGCACGGTGCGGCCGGAGGGACTCGAACCCTCACGGGATTGCTCCCACCGGGACCTAAACCCGGCATGTCTGCCAGTTCCACCACGGCCGCGCGCTGCCATGGTAGCGGTCGCCCCGGTGGAAGAATCCCGGCAGTCTGAGCGGCACAGGGGCGGTTCACTCGTGTCTTGGTCCCTTGCGACACCATGTGTCCGTGATCGCGTGGCAGTTGGGGCAGAGGTACCGCAGGTTCTCCCGGCCGTTGTTCCTCCAGTCCCCGTCGATGTGGTCGATGTGGAGGGTGACAGACCTGCCGCGCCATTCGCCCTCGTTGCCGCAACCTGCGCAGCGGTAGGCGACCCCCAGCGCGTCGAGTGCCCCTTTCAGGCGTTCACGGTTCACGCGCGGTGCGTCCGGAGCCAGCCGACGGAGAACGGTGGTGGGATCCCTGCGCGGTCCGGGTCGTGGAACGGGGCGTGACCGGCGTGTGAAATGGGTGGTGTCGAGTCCCAGTACGCTGACTCGGCGCTGAAGCCTGCGGCGTCCCACGTCGTCCGCGGGCAGGCCCAGCCGGCGCAGCACCTCGGCGTAGCTGTTCGAATGCGGTACGGCTCGGGCCACCGCGGTGTTGCAGAGGTCCGCTCTCCGGTGTGAAAAGTGGGAGACGTCCACGCCCTGTTCCGTCAGCAGGCGCCGCAGTGCCGCACGGGACCGGCCGTCGTCCGGGACGCCCAGGTACCTGGCGGCTCCGCGCACGCTGGTCGATCGCTCCGCCGCTGCGACAAGTTGCTGCCTGCTGAACTGCAACGCGACAGACCTGCGGTTCAGTCCGGGGAAATGGCGGACATCGATGCCGGCCCGGAAGATGCGGCGCCGCAGATGCGACAGTGTTCCGGGAGCCGGACGAGCCCCCAGCTTCACGGCCACTTCGCGTAGCGTCGTCGACTCCGCGACCACCTCCGCGAGTCGCTCGTCCGTGTAGACGACGGCCATCGTGCTCCCCTCGTTCCGCCTCGTCGGGTGGAGGCGGATTCGTACGGGAGAACGAGTCGACGGCGTCCGGGTCACGCAAGGGTACGACGGCGGCTGCAGTTTCAGACCCCGAGGTCCCTGATCAGCTTCGCGACGTGCCCGGTGGCCTTGACGTTGTACAGGGCGCGCTCGACCTTGCCGTCCTCGTCCACCACGACCGTGGAGCGGATGACGCCCGTGACCGTCTTGCCGTAGAGCTTCTTCTCGCCGAAGGCGCCGTAGGCCTCGAGCGTCTCCTTGGAGGGGTCGCCGACGAGCGTGACCCGGAGGTTCTCCTTCTCGGCGAACTTCGCCAGCTTCTCCGGCTTGTCGGGGGAGACTCCGATGACGTCGTAGCCGGCGCCGGCCAGCAGGTCCAGGTTGTCGGTGAAGTCGCACGCCTGCTTGGTGCACCCGGGGGTGAGGGCCGCGGGGTAGAAGTAGACGATGACCTTGCGCCCTGTGCGGTCGGCCAGCGACACCTCGTTGCCGTCCGCGTCGGGCAGGGTGAAGGCGGGGGCGGGGTCGCCGGGCTGCAGTCGCTCGCTCATCTGTGCTCCTCGGGCCGGTGGTGACGGTGCCGGCGGGTGCCGGGTCTGCCGGATGAGAGCCTAATCGCCGGGAGCGCACGGGGTGCCGCGGGGCGGGACGGGGGCGCAGCTGACAGACTGTCGGGCAACCAGTGCCGGAACCAGTACGGGACGAGCGACGGAGGCGACGCGGTGTCGGATGGCAGGACCCCCGCGGACATCGAGGCGGACATCAAGCGCCGGCGGCAGGAGCTGGCCGTCGCGCTCGACGAGATCGCCGTGCGGGTGCACCCGAAGACGATCATGGGGGACGCGCGGGCGAAGGTCGCGGCGACGGTCGATCGGAAGGTGTCGGGCGTCCGGGCGTCGATGGTGGACGAGGACGGTGCGCTGCGTCCGGAGCGGGTGGTTCCGGTGGCGCTGGCGGCCGCGGTGGTCGTCGGGGGCGTGGTCGCGCTGGCGGTGCGGCGCCGGCGGCGCTGAGCGACTGGGATACGGTCGGGGGCGTGAGCGCCGAGAGTCCCGCATCCCCGCAGCACCCCGACAAGCTTCCCATCCGGATGCTGCACGATCGTGTGCTGGTGCGCACCGGCACCGTCGAAGGCGAGCGTCGTTCGTCCGGTGGCATCGTGATCCCGGCGACGGCCGCGGTGGGCCGGCGGCTGGACTGGGCGGAGGTCGTGGCGGTCGGGCAGAACGTCCGCACGGTGGAGCCCGGTGACCGGGTGCTGTTCGACCCGGAGGATCGTGCCGAGGTCGAGGTGCGGGGTGTGGCGTACGTGCTGATGCGGGAGCGTGATCTGCACGCGGTGGCCGCGGAGCGGCTGCGGGGTTCGGAGGATTCGACGGGGCTGTACCTGTAGGGCCTTCGATCCCGCAGGTCCCGCAGGACGCCGGGGCGTGCGCCGTGGTCAGCCTCCGTCGCTGGGGGCTGGTGTGCCGCTGGGCTGTCCGTCGGTGTCGCCGGTCGAGCCGGTGGGGTCGCCTCCCGTGGTGGTGCCCCCGTCGGTGGTGTCCCCGCCCGTGGTGTTGCCGCCGTTCCATCCACCGCCGGTGTCGGGGTCGGGGGGTGTGGAGGGCTGCTGGGTCTCGGTCGGTGTGGGGGCCGGTGTGCTGGGGGCGCCGGGCGAGGTGGGGGTTCCGGTGGGCGGTGCGTCGGTGGGGTTCTCGGTCTGCGGCGGTGCGTCGGTGTCGGGGTTCTCGGTGGGGGGTGCGCTGGTGGGTGTTGTCGGGCCCCGGGTGTCGAGGTCGAAGTCGCGGACGGGTTCGCCCTTCAGCGCTGCGGCGGTGTAGGCGCCCCAGATGCGGGCGGGTGGGCCGCCGCCGTTGACGCGGGGCAGACCGGCGGCGTCGTAGAGCGATTCCTGCGTTCCGGTCTCGGGGTCCTGGCCGAGGACGGTGATCACTGTTGCCAGTTCCGGGGTGTAGCCGGCGAACCAGGCGGCCCGGTCCTCCTCGGCGGTGCCGGTCTTGCCGGCGGCCGGGCGTCCGGCGGAGCGGGCGGCGGTGCCGGTGCCGGCCTCGACGACGTTCCGGAGCACGCCGGTGGTGGTGTCGGCGGCCTCCCGGGAAACGGCGCGGCGGTCGGTGGGTTCCGGCAGCGGGACGGTCTCCCCGCCTCGCATGATCTTCTGCACCAGGGTGTGGTCGCGGTGCATGCCGTGATTGGCGAGGGTGCCGTAGGCCTCGGCCATGTCGAGGGTGGAGGCGCTGGCGGTGCCGAGCGAGATCGAGGCGTCCTCGGGGATGTCGGAGGTCTTCTCGGGGAGCCCGAGGGAGAGCGCGGTCCGTTTCACGTCACGGACGCCGACGTCCACGCCCATCTGTGCGAAGACGGCGTTGATCGACTTGTCCATGGCTTCGCCGACGCTGACCCGGCCGTAGGAGACGTGGTCCTCGTTGGCGGGGGCGTAGTCGGTGGTCCGTCCGTCGACGACGACGGGGCGTCCGCTCGTCCCGTCGTAGACGGTTTCCGCGGTGATGGGGGTGCCGTCCTGCGTGGTGGCGTCGTTCTGGAGTGCGGAGGTGAGGACGAACGGTTTGAAGATGGAGCCCACCTGGTAGTCGTGGCGCGTCGCGGTGCTGATGAACTGCTCGACGTAGTTGCGGCCGCCGTACATGGCCACGACCTCGCCGGTCTGCGGGTCGAGGGAGGTGCCGCCGGCGCGTACGTAGGAGTCGACCGTGCGGTCCTTGCTCAGTTTCGACATCAGCTGTGCGTCGACGGCGTCGACGAGGGCCTGCTGCTTCTTTCGGTCGATGGTGGTGCGGATGGTGAAGCCGCCGGATTTCAGGCGTCCTTCGGTGAGGATGTCCGCGTCGACGAGGTAGTCGTTCACGGCGTTGACGAGGTAGCCGCGTTGTCCGGAGAGGCTGGCGGAGGGCTGGAAGGGGTCGGGTTCGGGGAAGGTGGCCGCGTTCCGCCGGGCGCGGGTGAGCCAGCCCTGTTCCTCCATGCCGTCCAGGACGTAGTTCCAGCGCGCGACGGCGCGTTCCCGGTTCTCCGGGTGTGCGCGGGTGTCGTAGGCGCTGGGTGCGTTGACGAGGGCGGCGAGGTAGGCGCTCTCGGTGGGGGTGAGGTCGGTGGCGTCCTTGCCGTAGTAGGCCTGGGCGGCCGACTGGATGCCGTAGGCGTTGCGTCCGAAGTAGCTGGTGTTGAGGTAGCCCTGGAGGATCTTGTCCTTGCTGACCTCGTTGTCGATCTTGATGGCGATGAAGAACTCCTTCACCTTGCGGGTGACGGTCTGCTCCTGCGAGAGGTAGTAGTTCTTCACGTACTGCTGGGTGATCGTCGAGCCCGACTGTCGTTCGCCGCCGGTGAGCATGTTCCAGGCGGCGCGGGCCATGGCGGGGAGGTTGACGGCGGGCTCGTTGTAGAAGTTGCGGTCCTCGGCGGCGAGCATGGCGTGCTGGGCGGGTCGGGCCACCTGGGAGAGCGGCACGTTCTCCCGGTTGAAGTCGCCGTCGACGGCGATGCGGCTGCCGTCGGAGTAGAGGTAGACGTTCGACTGGGAGACGGCGTGCCGGTTGGGCTCCGGCACGTCGACGAGCAGGTATCCGGCGACCATGCCGCCGATCAGGACGAGCAGTACCAGCAGCACCGAGCCGAGTACGCCGCGCCAGGAGGGGACGAACCGGCGCCGCCTGCCGGGGCGGCGTTCCCCGGCGTCGTCAGCCGTGCCGCCGGGGGTGTCCGGTTCCGGCGGTGTCCGGTCCTCGGGCCCCTCCGCGGGGCCGTACGGCTCGTGAGTCATGGTCCTGGGGTGCTCCCCGTCCTCGTTCGAGTGATCGCGCATGTCGGTCCGGACCCCACTGTCGCATCCCGTGTGGCGTGCCCGGACGCTCGGCGGTTCCGCGGTCGTGGCGTGGCGTGTGCCCCGGCGCGGCGGTGCGGTAATCCCGTTGAGCCCGTTCGTGGGTGCGGATAGGCTGCTCGGCTTGTGCCGGGCGGGGTTGTCGCCGGTCGGTGGGGTTTCTGTGTGAGACGGCGGAGGGGGCCGGAAGGATGCATCGGCTCGCCCTGTTCTTCGCGGTTCTCACCGGTACGTTCCGCCGCTTCGCCACGTATCGGGTCGCGACGTTGGCGGGCGTCTTCACCAACACCGTGTTCGGTTTCATTCTGTCCTTCACGTTCCTCGCGCTGTGGGATGCCCGCCCGCATCTGGGGGGATATGTGCGGTCGCAGGCGTTGACCTTCGTGTGGACGGGTCAGGCTCTGCTGGCCGCGGTGGCGCTGTTCGGCGGCGGGGCCGCGGAGGAGGTCCAGGCGCGCATCCGCAGCGGCGACATCGTGGTCGATCTCTACCGGCCGGTGGATCTGCAGGCCTGGTGGCTGGCCGCGGACCTCGGGCGGGCGGCGTTCCAGCTGGTGGGGCGCGGCATCGTCCCGATGCTGGTCGGGGCGCTGGTGTTCGATCTCGCGCTGCCGGGGTCGCCGCTGGTCTGGGTGTGCTTCCTGGTGTCGGTCTGGTGGGCGGTGGTGGTCGGTTTCGCGTTCCGGTATCTGCTGGCGCTGGGCGCCTTCTGGCTGCTGGACGGTCACGGGCTCGACACGCTCGGCACGCTGCTCGCCGTCTTCTTCTCCGGGATGCTGATTCCGCTGCACGTGTTCCCCGGCGCGTTCGGGGAGGTGGTTCGGGTGCTTCCGTGGGCGGCGATGCTGCAGGTGCCCGCCGACGTGCTGCTGGGGCGGTACCGGGGGGTGCCGGGCGTGGTGGGTGCTTTCGGTTTCCAGGCCGTCTGGGCGGCCGTGCTGCTGCTGGCGGGGCGGGCCCTGCAGGCCCTCGCGACGCGGAAGGTGGTCGTCCACGGTGGCTGAGGGACTGCTGCCGAGCGTGCGGGCCTACGGCGTCATCGTGGCCATGTGGGTGCGGTCCGCGCTGACCTACCGGGTGTCGTTCGTGGCCATGGTGGTGGGGGGTGTGGCCATGACGGCGCTGGACTTCGTGGCGATCGCGATCATGTTCGCCCACATCGACGAGCTCGGCGGGTTCTCGCTGCCGGAGGTGGCGTTCCTGTACGGCACGTCGGGCGTCTCCTTCGGTCTGGCGCACCTGCTGCTGGGGTCGTTCGACGGGCTGGGCAGGCGGGTGCGGGACGGCACGATGGACGTGCTTCTGGTGCGGCCCGTGCCGGTGCTCGCCCAGGTCGCGGCCGACCGGTTCGCGCTGCACCGCGTGGCGCGGGGGCTTCAGGCGGGGGTGTTTCTGGGGTGGGCTCTGCTGCGGCTGGACGTCGACTGGACGATGGGGCGGGTGCTGACCGTGCCGGTGGCGGTGGTGAGCGGTGCGGCGATCTTCGGTGCGGTGTTCGTTGCCGGCGGGGCGTTCCAGTTCTGGGTGCGGGACGCCGCCGAGGTGCAGAACTCGTTCACCTACGGGGGCACGACGATGCTGCAGTACCCGCCGACGGTGTTCGGCAGGGAACTCGTCCGCGGCGTCACGTTCGTGGTGCCGCTGGCGTTCGTGAACTGGCTGCCGGCGCTGTACGTGCTGGGGCGGGAGGATCCGATGGGCCTCCCGCACTGGGTGGATTTCGCTTCTCCCGCGGTGGCGGTCGTGTGCTGCGCGGTGGCGTCCCTGGTGTGGCGGGCTGGCGTGCGGAGCTACGTGAGCACGGGGAGCTGACGGAGGGGTGAGCGGTGTGGACGCGTGCATCGAGGTGGAGGAGCTCGAGAAGGTCTTCCGGGTGCGGCGGCGCAGGGGGCGCCGGCTGCGCCGGGAGGTGAGCGAGGTGCGGGCGGTGGACGGGCTGTCGTTCCGTGTGCCGTACGGGGAGATGGTCGGGTTCATCGGTCCGAACGGTGCGGGCAAGTCGACGACGGTCAAGATGCTGACGGGCATCCTCACGCCGAGCGGCGGCCGTCTCGAGGTGGTGGGCGTCGATCCGTCGCGGCAGCGTGCCCGGCTGGCCCGGCGCATCGGTGTGGTGTTCGGGCAGCGGACGACGCTGTGGTGGGATCTGCCGCTGCGGGATTCGTACGCGCTGATCCGGCGTCTGTACCGGATTCCGCCGGAGCGGTACCGCAGCAACCTGGAGCGGTGTGTGGAGCTGCTGGGTCTGGGCCCGCTGCTGGACGTGCCGGTGCGGCAGCTGTCGTTGGGGCAGCGGATGCGGGGCGACGTTGCGGCGGCGCTGCTGCACGATCCGCAGGTGCTGTATCTGGACGAGCCGACGATCGGCCTGGACGTGGTGAGCAAGGCGCAGGTGCGGCGTTTCCTGCGGGAGCTGAACGCGGAGCGGGGGACGACGGTGCTGTTGACGACGCACGATCTCACCGACATCGAGCAGCTCTGCGAGCGCGTGATGGTGATCGATCACGGCCGGCTGGTGTACGACGGTGCGTTGGCGCAGCTGCTGCAGGTGGGGGAGAGCGAGCGGACCCTCGTGGTGGACCTGGCCGAGGAGCTGCCCCCGATCTGCGGGGTGCCGGGCGCGCGGACGGTGCGGACGCAGGGGCCGCGGCAGTGGCTGGCGTTTCCGGCGTCGGCGAGCGCGGCGCCGGTCGTGGCGCGGATCGCCGAGGACTATCCGCTGGTGGACCTGTCGGTGCGGGAGCCGGACATCGAGGAGGTCATCGCGGCGATGTACGGCGGGCGGTGACACGGCGGGCGGCGTGGGGCGTGGTGACGCGGCGGGTGTCAGGGTGCGGCGCGGGCGGCCGCGTCCCGGTGCGGTGCGGGCGGGGATCCGGTGCGCAGGGTGGAGAGCGGCAGCGCGTGGGCCATGGCGCGGTATCCGTCGTCGTTCGGGTGCAGGTGGTCGCCGGAGTCGAGGTCGGGCCGGAGGCGCGCGGGGTGGGAGGGGTCGCGCAGTGCGGCGTCGAAGTCGGCGACGGCGTCGAAGACGCTGCCGGCGCGTATGCGGGCGTTGACGGCCTGCCGTACGGTCTCCTGCCCCGGCCGGTGGCCGCGGTGGCCGCCGCAGGGGGTGAGGGTGGTGCCGACGACGTGCACGCCGTGGGTGTGGGCCCGGCGGGTGAGTGCGCGGAGCCCGGCCAGGATGCGGTCGGGGTCGCGCTGTGGCGGTTCCTTGAGGATGTCGTTGAGGCCGAGTTGGACGACGAGGACGCCGACGCCGGCCCGGGAGAGGGCGTCGCGTCGCAGGCGGTGGAGCGCCGAGGGGCCGTTGGGCGGGTGGTGGTCTGCGCCGTCGGTGAGGATGCGGTTGCCGCTGATGCCCGCGTTGGCCACGCCGAGGCGGGGCGCGCCCGGTTCGGTGAGGAGGCGCCGGGCGAGGACGTCGGTCCAGCGGTGGTGGGTGTCGGGGGTGGCGGTGAGGCCGTCGGTGAGGGAGTCGCCGAGGA
This sequence comes from Streptomyces callyspongiae, assembly GCF_047200695.1. Taxonomy (NCBI): domain Bacteria; kingdom Bacillati; phylum Actinomycetota; class Actinomycetes; order Kitasatosporales; family Streptomycetaceae; genus Streptomyces; species Streptomyces callyspongiae. Next base: position 182,804 of record NZ_JBJZOM010000004.1, on the reverse strand, counting down.
CGGCGACTGTCCCGTCGGCGCGGGTGGTGTGTACGTCGACGGCGGTCAGCCAGTGCCAGGACGGGCTCTGTCGGGCGAAGGCGGTTCCTGTGACGTTGCGGGTGAGGTTGCCGGGTCCGGTCCAGTTGGTCTGCCGGGCGTGGGGGTGGTGTGTGGCGGGGCCGGGCGCCTCGGCGGTGTGGGTGGTGACCAGGAGGTTCGCGGCGGCGGGTACGCGGAGTGCCGTGCCGTCGCTGACGGCCTGCTCGCCGGGCGGGACGGTCACGGCCTGTTCGCCGTCGAAGGTGAGGGTCCGGGTCGTGCCGGGTCGCGTGGCGGGGCTGCCGGGGCCCGCGGCGAGGGCGACGGTGGTGTGGCTGATGGTCAGGGGTGTGTCGCCGAAGAGGTTGGAGAGGTGGATGCGGACTCGGCTGCCTCCGACGGAGGTGTGGACGGCGTTGCGCACCGAGGTGTCGGTGAAGGTTCCGCGGGAGCCGGGTTCGGCGGAGGCGGGGGCGGCGGCCCAGGTGGTGGTCCACCGACCGGGGGCGGTCGGCTGCGCCGCGCCGGCTCCGGGTGCGGCCGCGGTGCCGCCGCCGGCTTCCCCGGCCGTGTCGCAGCCGGTGAGGAGGCCGGTGACCAGGAGCAGCAGTGCGGCGAGGGCTGCGGGCAGCGCGCGGGCCGGGCCTGGGGTCATGCGCGGTGCCTCTCCTCGGGGCTGTCGGTGCGGGTCCGCCGTTCGGGGGATCTCCATGCTCCCACGGCAGGTCGGGCCCGTCCGAACGGACGTGCGAGGGGGAGGTGGGCCCGGTGGGCGTGCCCTCCGGCCGTGGGGGCCGGAGGGGACAATGGCGGGCGGGCCGCACGTCGTGGCCCGGACGGGTGGAGGCCATGAACCAGTCGACAACGGGTGAGACCTCCGCCGCGGGGGGCGCTGCGAGGGGCGCCGCTCCGCGGGGGATGGGCGTGTTCACGGCGGCGGACGAGGAGCGGCAGCGCGGTGTGCGCCGCATGAAGGCGATCGCGACGGGCGCTCTTGCTGTGATGGCCGTGGTGTTCGGGTCGGCCCGCTGGGCGGGGGCCTCGGGCGCCGGGGAGTGGGCGGGGTACGTCGCGGCCGCGGCGGAGGCGGGGATGGTCGGTGCGCTCGCCGACTGGTTCGCCGTCACCGCGTTGTTCCGGCGGCCCCTGGGGTTGCCCATTCCGCACACGGCGATCATTCCGACGAAGAAGGACCAGCTGGGGCGGACGCTGGGCGATTTCGTGGGGGAGAATTTTCTCGCCGAGGAAGTGGTGCGGGTACGGCTGCGCGCGGTGGGGATCGCTGCCCGGCTGGGGCGTTGGCTCGCGGAGCCGGAGCACGCGGACCGGGTGACGGCGGAGTCGGCGACGGCGCTGCGCGGGGCGCTCACCGTGCTGCGCGACGCCGACGTGCAGGCGGTGGTGGGGGAGGCGATCACGCGCCGGGCCGAGGTGCAGGAGGTCGCGCCGGGCCTGGGGCGGATGCTGGAGGGGATCGTCGCCGACGGCGGGCACCGGCGGGTCGTCGACCTGGTGTGTGCGCACGCCTGCTGGTGGCTGGAGGAGCACGGCGATGCGGTGCGGGAGGCGGTCAGCGGCGGGGCGCCGGGCTGGACGCCGCGGTTCGTGGACCGCAAGGTCGGGGAGCGTGTCTACCGGGAGCTGCTGCGGTTCCTCACGGAGATGCGGGACGCGCCGGAGCATCCGGCCCGCGGTGCGATCGATCGGTTCCTCACCGATTTCGCGGGCGACCTGCAGCACGATTCCCGGGCGAGGGAACGTGTGGAGGGACTCAAGCGGGATGTTCTCGGCCGGGACGAGGTGCAGGAGCTCATCGCCTCGGCGTGGGCGTCCGTCCGGGCCATGCTGGTCTCCGCGGCGGAGGACGAGCGCAGCGAACTGCGCGTGCGGGCGCGGGCCTCGCTGCTGTCGCTGGGCCGCCGGATGTCGGAGGACGACGGGCTGCGCGGCAAGGTCGACGCGTGGGTGGAGGGCGCGGCGACGCATGTGGTGACCACGTACCGGGCGGAGATCACCTCGCTCATCACGGAGACGGTCGCGGCCTGGGACGCCGAGCACACCTCGCGCAAGATCGAGGCGCACATCGGCCGTGACCTGCAGTTCATCCGGATCAACGGCACAGTGGTCGGTGCGCTCGCCGGGCTGGCCCTCCACACGGTCGTCCACGCGTTCGGCGTGTGACGGCGGGCGCGCCCGTCAGGCCGCTCCGGGGAGCTGGACGGTGGTGCCGGACGCGGCGGACGCCCGGGCGGCCTCCAGGACGCGGAGTGCCTCGGCGGCTTCCCGCGCGGTGACGGGTGGCGCGCCCGAGGTGCGCAGGGCCTGCCCGATCTGCCGGTAGTAGGCGGGGTAGTCGCCCGGCAGGCTCGGTACGGGCCGGGCCGTCTCCAGGTCGCCGAGGGTGCCCCAGGCCTCTTCCGGTTCCACGCCCCAGGGCTGTGTGGTGCGGGGCGTCCGGCCCGCGCGCAGATCCGCCTCCTGCGGGTCGAGACCGTGGGTGACGTAGGCGGCGGTGCTGCCGAGGACGCGGAAACGCGGCCCGAGCTGGGCGGCGGTGGCGCTCATCCACAGGTGGGAGCGCACGCCGCCGGTGTGGGTGAGGGCGACGAAGGTGTCGTCGTCGGCCTCGGCGCCCGGCCGCCGCACGTCGGCCTCGGCGTAGACCGTGCGGACGGGGCCGAACAGGGCCAGTGCCTGGTCGACGAGGTGGCTGCCGAGGTCGTAGAGGAGTCCGCCGATCTCCGCCGGGTCCCCGGACTCGCGCCAGCCGCCCTTCGGGCGCGGCCGCCAGCGTTCGAAGCGGGACTCGAAGCGCCGCACGGTGCCGAGCCGCCCGTCGGCGATCAGTGAGCGGAGGGTGAGGAAGTCGCTGTCCCAGCGCCGGTTCTGGAACGGGGAGAGCAGCAGTCCGCGCTGCTCGGCGAGGTCCGCGAGGTGCTCGGCCTCGGCTGCGGTGGCGGCGAGCGGCTTGTCGACGACCACCGCCAGTCCCGCGGTGAGCGCCTGTTCCGCCAGCGGCACGTGCGTCCGGTTGGGCGAGGCGATCACCACCAGGTCCAGGGCGTCGGCCCGTGCGAGGAGCTCCTCCGCCGTGGCGACCGTCCGCACCCGGGCGCCGTGGTCGCGGGTGACGCGGGCGCGGCGGCCGGGGTCGGCGGTGACGACGGTGTCCAGGACCATGCCGTCGGTGGTGGTGATCAGCGGCGCGTGGAAGGCGGCGCCGGCGACGCCGTAGCCGACGAGGCCGACCCGCAGGTCCGGTGTCCGGGGTGATGCGTTCATCCGGCCAGTCTCGCAAGGCGGTTCCCGTAGCCGGTCCTCGGCCGGGCTGCGGCGGCCCGGGCCGCCGGTAGGGTGAAAGTCACCGCACCGACCCACCTCGCAGGGAGCGCCCCGTGGCAGAGCGTCAGCCGATCGCGTCCTGGCTCACCGACATGGACGGTGTGCTGATGCACGAGGGAGTGCCGGTGCCCGGCGCCGACGCGTTCATCAAGCGTCTGAAGGAGTCGGAGCGCCCCTTCCTGGTGCTGACGAACAACTCGATGTACACGCCGAGGGATCTGCACGCCCGGCTGTCACGGATCGGGCTCGACGTGCCCATCGGGAACATCTGGACGTCGGCGCTGGCCACCGCGCAGTTCCTCGACGACCAGCGTCCCGGCGGCACCGCGTACGTGATCGGGGAGGCCGGGTTGACGACGGCGCTCCACGACATCGGCTACGTCCTCACCGACCACGAGCCGGACTACGTGGTGCTGGGGGAGACGCGGACGTACAGCTTCGAGGCGCTGACGAAGGCCATCCGGCTGATCGACTCCGGTGCCCGCTTCATCGCGACCAACCCCGACGAGATCGGGCCGTCCGTGGAGGGCGCCCTGCCGGCGACGGGCGCGGTGGCGGCGCTGATCACGAAGGCGACCGGCCGGGAACCGTACTTCGTCGGCAAGCCGAACCCGCTGATGATGCGGGCGGGCCTGAACGCGATCGGCGCCCACTCCGAGACCACCGCCATGATCGGGGACCGGATGGACACCGACGTCCGCGCCGGCATGGAGGCGGGTCTGGAGACGTTCCTCGTCCTCACCGGTGTGACGCAGCCCGGTGAGGTCGACACCTTCCCCTACCGCCCGTCGTCGGTGGTGGATTCCATCGCGGACCTCGTCGAGCGCGTCTGACCTCCTCCCGGCGGGGCGTTCCTGCCGTCCCTGCCCGCCTCACCGGGGCGGGGGCGCCCGCCACCCGCGCGGCGCAGTGCTGCGCCGTCCCGGGATGCGGGGACCGGCGGGCCGGGTGATCTTCGAGGCAGCGACCCGGAGGTACCCATGGCCCCTGCACAGTCTGCTCCTGCCCGTCGACGTGCGCTCCGCGCGGTCGGACGGGTCGTTTCGGTGACGGCCGCCACCGCGGCCGTCGCGTGTGCCGCGCCGCAGGCGGTGGCGGCCGCGGCGGACAGTCCGGCGACGGTGCGCGGCCCGGACCCTGCGGTCGACCTGGTCGAGGTGTCGCCGCGCCGGGCGGAGCCGGGCACGGTCGTCCGGGTGCGCGTCGAGGTGTGCGAGGTCGACCGCAGGGCGCTGGCGACGTCCGTGGCGTTCGAGGCCGACGTCCGGCTGGAGCGCGGTGCCGACGGTTCGTTCCACGGCTCGGCGCGCATCAGCGTCGACGCCGAGCCGGGTACGTACGGGGTGACGGTGGCGTGCGGGGTGGACGCCCGGGCCGGGCACCAGAGTTCCTTCAGGGTGGTTCCCGGCGAGGGGGTGCGGGAGCCGCGCGGGCGGCCGGACGACGGCGCCGACCGGTGGGACGCCGGGCGGGAGGACCACCGGGACCCCGACGGTCACGACGGCGGATACCCGGGGCACGACGGCCGTGACGAGCCCCGGCCGCCGCACGCGTCCCCGGTGGCCCCGGTGCGCGCGGGCGGCGGTGGCACGGCGGGAGGCGACGCCGACGGCACGGCCGCCGCCCAGCGCGTCGGCCTCGCGATGGCCGGGGGCGCGGCGGCCGCCGGCGCCGTCGTCTGGGGCGTCCGCCGGAGGTCCCGTGCCCGCGCGGGCGGGTGACCGGGGTGGCAGCCGGAGGTGGGGCGGACCCGCAGGTGCCGCACGGCGGACGGTCCGCGGCACGGGGCCGCGTCGTGACCGGCTTGCTCTGGGCCCTGCTGATCGTGGGGCTGTGGATCTGGGGGCGGGCAACGGCGGGTGCGGAGGGCTCCGCGGCCGGTGACCCGTCCGCCGCGGCGCAGGGCGTCGGCAGCGCCGTCCCGCTGCCTGCCGCGCACGAGCCCCTCGAGGACGTGGCGCGGCCGGTGCGCCTGCGCATCCCGGAACTCGGCATCCGGGCACAAGTGCGGCGCACCGGTCTGGACGCGCGTGGTGGTGTCGCGGCACCGTCCTACGCCCGGGCGGGCGAGGTCGGCTGGTACCGGCGCGGCCCCCGGCCGGGAGGTGCCGGTGCCGCGCTGCTGGTCGGGCACGTCGACACCGACACCCGCCGCGCCGTCTTCTACCCGCTGAGCACCGTGGTCCGCGGCACCCGGGTACAGGTCACCGGCGCGGACGGCAGGGTCATGGAGTTCACCGTCGAGTCGACCGAGGTCGTTCCCGGCGACGGGTTCGACGCCGCACGCGCCTACGGGCAGCGCGAGGACGGCCGTGCCGAGCTGAAGCTCCTCACCTGCGGCGGCACCTACGACCGCGGTACCCGTGCCTACTCGTCGAACGTCGTCGTCACCGCCTACCTCACCGGCACCCATGCGTCCGCCTAGGCACGTCCCGCTCCTCACGGTCCGGGCGGCGGCCGCCCTTGCGGCGGCGGCGCTGCTCGCCGGCTGCCTGACGTCCTCGCAGGGGACGTCCGGGGACGGCGCGCCGGACGACGCCGCACGGTTCGGGAACTCCCCGTTCTGGGACAACCCGTCGGGCAGCGCGGAGCGGCAGGTCGCGGCGTACCGGGAGGAGGGGGAGGACGCCAAGGCGGAGCTGCTCCGGCTGATCGCCGAGCGCCCGGTCGCGGAGTGGCTGGGCGCGGAACGGCCCGGACGGCAGGCGCGCCGCTACACCGCGGCCGCAGACCGGGCGGGCAAGCGTGCGGTGCTGGTGCTGTACAACCTTCCGCACCGGGACTGCGGCCAGTACTCGGGCGGGGGCGCACCGGACGCCGCCGCCTACCGTGCGTGGCTGGACGAGGTGGTGGCCGGCATCGGGCCGCGGCCCGCGACCGTGGTCGTGGAGCCGGACGCGCTGCCGCACCTGCTGCAGGAGGGCTGCACTCCGCGGGAGTTCCACGCCGAGCGGTACGCCCTGCTGCACGAGGCGGTGCGGCGTCTGGCGGGCCTCGCGGACACCGAGGTGTACCTGGACGCCGGGAACCCCGGCTGGATCGAGGACCCCGGGGCGTTGGTGGAGCCGCTGCGGCGCGCGGGAATCGACGCCGCCGACGGATTCGCGCTGAACGTGTCGAACTTCCGGACGACGGCGGCGAACCTCGCCTACGGGAAGCGGCTCTCGGCGATGCTGGACGGTGCTCACTTCGTCGTCGACACCAGCCGGAACGGCAACGGGCCGGGCCGTGGCCGTGGAGAGGCGGCCTGGTGCAATCCGCCGGGCCGGGCGCTCGGCGACCCGCCGACCGTGCGGACCGGCGAGCACGGCGTGGACGCCTACCTGTGGGTGAAGCGGCCGGGGGAGTCCGATGGTCCGTGCGGCGGGGCCCCCGAGGCGGGGGAGTGGTACCCGAGCTACGCCCTGGCGCTGGCGCGCAACGCCCGGCCGTGAGCCGTCGACGCTTCGAACGGTGGGGCCGAAGCTCTGCCGGGCGCCCGCTCCGGCCGGCCCGTTCGCCGGCAGGGGCGCCCCGCCGCGGAGGCAGTCGTCTCAGAACGCCTGGTCGGCGTCGGGGCCTTCGGCGACGGTCCGGGGCGACTGGGCGGACGGTGACACCGCGACCTTCAGCCAGACCGCTTCGGACGGCACGCCGCGGTCGTCGACCGCCGTCAGCATGTACCAGCCGGGCGGCACCAGCCAGGGCTCCTCGGGCAGTGTGACCCGCACGCCGCTCTTCCGCCGGGTGAACTCCAGCGCGACGGAGCGCTGTTCGACGTTGGTGACGTGCGTGAAGGCGCCGGGCCGGATGAGCCGCATCCGGGCGATGCTGCGGGCGTCGGGGGTGGGGTAGGTGAGCGAGTCGCCCGGGGCCGCCGTCTCGCGGCCCCGGCGGGTGTCGTGCAGCACCGGCCGGGTGCCGCCCCGGTGCAGGTAGGGAGGTTCGTAGATCTCGATGCGCTGCTCGAACTCGCCCGGCCGGGTGTTGTCGGCGTCGGAGAAGAGGGAGTCGGAGCCGAAGGTCATCACCCGCCCGTCCGGCAGCAGCAGGCCTCCGGAGTGGTAGTTGCGGCCGACCAGCGGTGCGGCGACCTGCTCGAAGCGTCCGGTGTCCGGGTGGAACACGGCCGCCCGGAGCACGTTGCTGTCGGACTTGCCGCGGTAGCGGCCGGAGCCGTTCGTGGTGAGCACCGTGTCGTCGGGCAGCACGACACTCGTGGGGTAGCGGACCGGGGCGTAGAGATCGGGTCCCCGGGTGAAACGGGGGCTGTCCGCGTCGAGGTCGACCAGTGCGGTGCGGTCGGTGGAGCGGGGGCTCTCGCCGACCCCGCCGCCGCCGAGCACCATGTACTCCTGGTTCTGGGCGGGCGGCAGCAGGACGGACATGGAGGTCTCCAGCAGGTCCGGGTCCCGCAGGCCGGGCACCTCGGTGAAGCGGTTGCTCTCCGGATCCCACAGGCCGGGGGTGCGGCCCACGTCGGCCGGACCGTAGCCGGCGGTGGAGCCGGTGTAGAAGATCTTGCCGTCCCGGGCGAGGAACAGCGCGGGGTAGGTGGGGAAGAACCGCGTCTTCGGCAGGTACTCCCAGGACTGCGTCCGCGGGTCGTACACCTCGTTCTTGCCGGGGACCACCTGGCCGATCTCGTCGAGGCCGGAGACGGACAGCACGCTGCCGTCCTCGAGCGTCGTCAGCGTCGGGTACCAGCGTGCCTCGCCCATCGGGTCGACGGTGATGTAGCGCTCGGCCACGGGGTCGAACTCGTAGGCGTCCTTGATCCCTTGGAAGTCCTTCTTGTCGAAGGAGAGTTTCTGCGCGATGCCGTAGACGTTCTGCCGCTCCTTCCCCCGCAGCCCGTGGATGCGGTACTGGTCCTGTGTGCCGGTGGCATGCGCCCGCCCCTCGGCGCGCGCCTCGACGTACACCCGGGCACTGCCGGGGTTGACGTCCACCTCGCCGGTGTCGGGGTCCACCGTCTTCTTCGCCCGCGGGACGAGGAGGTTGCTCTGCGCCTCGAAGGTCTTGCCGTTGCGCCGCCCGGTGAACAGCGTGCCCTGGTCCAGGGTCTTCGCGCGGTCCGGGTTCTCGTTGTAGACGATCATGAGGCCGCCTGCCTTCTCGACGTCCCCCTCGAGCGTCTCGTAGCGCTGGGTGCCGCCGGCGACGAGCAGGTTTCCGTCGGGCAGTTGGGTGTGGCCGGCGCAGAACAGGTCGGCGGGCGTGGGGATGTTGGTGAAGGTGTTGTCGGCCGGGTCCCAGAGCACGGTGCGGAAGGTGCGGGCGTCGAACATCGCCGCATCGTTGCCCGAACCGGCGACGAGCAGCACCTTGCCGGTGTGCAGGAGCGCCGCGTGGATCGTGTTGATCCGGTACCGCTCCGGGATGTCCACGACGTGCCAGCGCCCGTTCTCCGCGAGGTACCCGGGCCGGTCGATGCGGTACTCGTGGTACGTCTTCGCGGCGAAGTCGTACAGCACCGGTCCGTTGAGCCCCGCCAGGATGAGTGCGACGGTCGCTCCGACCGTCAGGCGGCGGGTGCGGCGGCTCGGGCGGTACGGCATCCAGGCATCCTCGAAAGAGTGTCAACCATCATATTTCGGTCATGCGGTGTCCATACGATAGTGAATCGGGCGGCCCGGGGGCTGCTGCCGGGCACGCCGTGTCGCTGCGGCCTGCCCGGCGCCCCGCCGCGCACCAGGCGCCCGGCCGGGTGCGGGGACGCCTGCGCCACCATGGCTGCGTGACGGACACCGACGACGACGCACGCGTCCCCGCCTTCTGGCAGGCCCTCGGCCTGCCGGGAATCGTCGACGTGCACACGCACTTCATGCCGGACCGCGTCATGGCGAAGGTGTGGGCGTACTTCGACCGCGCGGGACCTCTCACCGGCCGCCGCTGGCCCATCGCCTACCGCACCGGCGAGGAGGAACGCCTCGCCACGCTCCGCGGGTTCGGCGTACGGCGCTTCACCTCGCTCGTCTACCCGCACAAGCCCGGCATGGCCGCCTGGCTGAACTCCTGGGCCGCCGGCTTCGCCGCCCGCACGCCCGACTGCCTGCAGACCGCGACGTTCTTCCCCGAGCCGGATGCGCCCCGCTACGCGGCGGAGGCGGTCGACGCCGGCGCCCGGGTGTTCAAGGCCCACGTGCAGGTGGGCGCGTACGACCCCCGTGACCCGCTGCTCGACCCGGTGTGGGGGCTCCTGTCGGACGCCGGGATTCCGGTGGTGACCCACTGCGGCCACGCCCCGGCGCCCGGACCGCACACGGGGCCGGGCGCCGTCGCGGAGCTCCTCGTCCGGCACCCGCGGCTGCCGCTGGTCGTCGCCCACATGGGCATGCCCGACTACGGCGCCTTCCTCGACCTGGCGGAGCGCTACCCGCGGGTGCACCTCGACACCACCATGGCCTTCACCCGGTTCGGTGAGGAGCAGGCACCCTTCCCCCGCGCCCTGGGGCCGCGTCTCGCTGCGGCCGGCGACCGCGTGCTCTTCGGCTCGGACTTCCCCAACATCCCCTATCGGTACGGCGAGGCGCTGCGGGCCCTGGAGACCCTGGACCTGGGCGACGCCTGGTTGCGCCGGGTGTGCTGGGAGAACGCCGCGCGCCTGTTCCTGCTCTGAGTCCCGGCGGCGGGGTCACCGCCGGCCGCGGGCGATGATCTCCCGGAGGTGCGCCGTCGTGCCGCAACCGGCAGACAGGTGCGTGTTCCGCGCCGCCAGGAAGGCGTCGGCCAACTGGGCGCGCCGAGCGTCCGGAACGTGCTCGCGCGCGTCGTTGAGGAGCGTGCGCTCCTCCTCGTCCAGGTGGTGGGTCACCGCGGCGACGAGGTCCTCGAGCTTCTCGTCCCACTCCGGGGAGGAGACGTCGGACACCTCCAGCAGGGCCAGCAGCGCCTCGTTGCCCTCCTGGTGCTCGTGCACGCCGTGCTCCACGTCCTCGTCGTCGACGGAGGGCCGCCGGGCGAGATCGGGATAGACCTTTTCCTCCTCCGCCTCGCCGTGCGCGACGAGGAGCGCAGCGAACTCCGCGAGCGCCCCGGCACGGTCGGCCTCGGCGTTCCGCATGGTCCGGAACAGCTCCTCCATCCGGCGGTGGTCCTCAAGGATCAGCTCGACGACATCGTGGTGTGCGGACGACATGGTCTCCCTCTGCGTGTGCTGACGGACAGTGCCGTTCGGCGTGTGTCCGCTGCGGCCGCCGGTATGCACGCCGGAACGTGCTGTTCACCCGGGAGCGCGACGCCTGCTCACCGCTCCGGGACCTGCTCCGGTGCGGGCGGCGCCAGGGGCGTCAGCTCGCCGCGACGTGGACGGAGACACCGGCGAGCACCGTGCTCATGATCCGCCGCTGCACCCGCAGCCGGTGCGGGCGGCGCCGCAGGAAGGCGGAGAGGGAACCGGCGGTCGTCGCGATCAGTGCGTTCACCGTCACCGCGATGCAGATCTGGGCGAGCCCCAGCACGAGGCTCTGTGCGGCGATCGACCCGCGGTCCGGGTCGACGAACTGCGGCAGCACCGACAGGTACAGCACGGCGATCTTCGGGTTGAGCAGGTTCGTCACCAGCCCCATCGTGAACAGCCTGCGCGGCCGGTCCACCGGCATCGGCTCCGGGTCGAACACCGACGCCCCTCCCGGGCGCAAGGTCTTCCACGCCAGGTAGGCCAGGTACGCCGCTCCGGCGAGTTTCACCCCGAGGTAGGCGCCGGGCACGAGGGTGAGCAGGGTGGTGATGCCCGCCACGGCCGCGCCGAGCCAGAACAGGAAGCCGGTGGCGACCCCCAGCAGCGAGACCAGGCCGGCCCGGCGCCCCTGCATGACGGAACGGGACACCAGGTAGATCATGTTGGGCCCGGGGGTGAGGACCAGCCCGAGTGCGACGGCCGAGATGCCCAGCAGGGCCCCGGTGGTCACCACGTCCATGACATCTCTCGCTCCGATCGTCGCCGGTCACCCATCCTGTCCGGACATCCCGCCGGTCACCAGTGGTTTTCCGGCCGTGCCGACGACCACCGTCGCCCCGTGCGAGGCGGACGTGTCGACCCGTCCGGCGAGTCCGGCCGCCGTGACGAGGGCGCTCGCCTCCGCCGCCTGGTGCTCGCCGGTCTCGAAGAGCAGCGATCCGCCCGGGGCCAGCCAGGAGCCCGCCTCGGCCGCGACCCGTCGCAGTACGTCCAGCCCGTCGGTGCCGCCGTCCAGGGCGAGGCGTGCTTCGTGCAGCCGAGCCTCGGCGGGGAGCAGAGCGATCTCGCCGGTGGGCACGTAGGGCACGTTGGCCAGCAGCAGGTCCACGCGTCCTCGGAGCGCGGAGGGGAGCGCGGCGCAGAGGTCGCCCTCGTGGACCCGGCCGCCGAACGCGGCGGTGTTGCGGCGGGCGCACGCCACGGCGGCCGGGGCGAGATCGGCCGCGTGCAGGTCGACCGGGCCGTCCGCGGCAGCGGCCAGCGCGGCCCCCAGCGCGCCCGTGCCGCAGCACAGGTCCACCACCGTCGCTCCCGGCGGGGTGAGGGCGAGGGCCACGTCGACGAGGAACTCGGAACGCCGCCGGGGCACGAACACTCCGGGGGCGACGGCGATGCTCAGGCCGTGGAACTCGGCCCGGCCGAGGACCTGCTCCAGCGGCAGGCCGTCGGCACGGTCGAGGAGCATCCGCTCCAGCGAGGCGGGATCAGGCGCCGCGTTCAGCAGCAGCCGCGCCTCCTCCTCGGCGAAGACGCAGCCGGCGGTGCGGAGACGGGCGGTCACGGAGGTGAAGGAGAGGGATGAGGCCGGGGTCGGCATGGGAGGGAGCCCTTCGGGACGCGTCGGACGCGAAGGCTCTCCCCGGTGTCATCCGCGGCGGCGATCGCCCGGACGGCGGCAGGGAGGCAGCGCCCTGCGGACTGCTGCGGCAGTGATCGGGCTCACCTCCTCGGCGGGTGGGATGACGTCGCGCGTCACGCTATCGCAACCCGCCCCGGCGCAGGCGGATTTCTCAGCGCTTGCCGAAGCCGCTGTCGTGGTCCCAGAGGTGGGTGCAGGTGGGGCACTGGAGGTGCAGGACGCGGCCGCTGTGCGCCAGCAGGTAGCGCCAGTGGGCCGTGCAGGTGCCGCTCCCCGCACAGGTGTCGCAGTCGCGGTTGTCCCGGCACCGCGGGCAGTCCACCCAGGCGCGTCGGGCCCGGTCCGCCTGCGGGTCAATCGGCAGCACGGCCACTCTCCCGGGGTGGCAGCACACCGGCTGCCACCAGCATGTCGAGGGTGCGCTGCTGCTCCTCGTCGAGACCGCTGTAGAGGAGGTCGTGGGCCTGCTGCTCACTGCGCAGCACCTCCACCGGATCCCAGGTGTCGCCGAGTGCCGCCAGCACGGCGGCGCGCCGACGGGCCTCGTCCGTGGTCAGGTCGAAGGCGACGGTGTGGAGGTCGGCGGGGTCGTGGGTGCTCATGGGCACCTCTTTCGGATGGTCTTTCGGTACGACAATCCACCGACTATCACGCGTGTGGAGTATTCCGGTATGTCCTGGCCCACACTGTGCCGAACCGATCCGACCGGTCCTGTTCCGCCGCGTCGCAGACGGGACCGGGCGCCGCGCGCGAGGGGGGAGGGGCGGCGGAACAGTCACCGCCCTCCCCCCTCGCGACCGGTGGTCAGGCTCCGGCCGCGGTGCGGTCCAGGGCGAGACGCGCGTACAGCGCCGCACCGTCGGCCATCACCGAGTCGTCGAAGACGGCCAGCGGCGAGTGGTTGTTCGGTGAGGTCTCCGGATCGGCACCCGGAGGCGGCGAGCCGAGCATGGTCATCGCCCCGGGAATCTCGTCGAGCACCCGCGAGAAGTCCTCCGCACCGGCCAGCGGCTGCGCCATCGGCTGGAACCGCTCCTCCCCGTGCAGTTCCGCGACGGTACGGGAGACGAAGTCCGCCTCCTCGACGTCGTTCACGGTGACGGGGTAGGTCTCGGTGAACTCCGCGTCCACCTGGAGGCCGTGTGCCGCGGCGATGCCCCGGCACACCTCCACCGTGCCGTCCTTCACCCGCGCCTGCGCGGCCGGGGAGAAGGACCGGACGGTCGCCTCGAAGGTGGCGCTGTCCGGGATCACGTTCTGCTTGGTGCCCGCGTGGAACGTGCCCACGGTCAGGACGACCGGGTCGAACACGTCGAAGGAGCGGCTGATCCAGGTCTGCAGCGCGGTGACCATCTCGCAGGCTGCGGGGATCGGATCCTTGGCCCGGTGCGGCATCGAGCCGTGCCCGCCCGCGCCCCGGACCGTCACCGTCAGCACGTTCGACGCGGCCATGGCGGGACCGCTCCGGGTCGCGAACCGTCCGGTCGTGTGCCCCGCGGAGAGCACGTGGAGGGCGTAGGCCGCCTCGGCGCGTCGTCCCGATGCGTCCAACACCCCCTCCTCGACCATCAGGCGCGCGCCGTCGTAGCCCTCCTCGCCGGGCTGGAACATGAAGACCACGTCACCGGCGAGGCGGTCGCGGTGCTGCGCCAGCAGGCGGGCCGCACCGGTGAGCATCGCGGTGTGGAGATCGTGTCCGCAGGCGTGCATGGTGCCCGTCTCGGCGGCGAAGTCCAGCCCGGTGCGTTCGGTGACCGGCAGGGCGTCCATGTCCCCGCGCAGCAGCACCGTCGGCCCGGGCGCGGCCCCGCGCAGCACCGCCGTGACGGAACTGAGCCGCTCGCCCGTGGTCACCTCCAGCCCCAGACCGTCGATCTCGGAGAGCACGGTCTCCTGGGTGCGGGGCAGGTCGAGACCGGTCTCCGGGCGGCGGTGCAGCGTGCGCCGCAGCCGGACCAGGTCGTCCTGGAGGGCCCGGGCGTCCTCGAGCAGATTCATCTGAGGGAATGCCTCCTTCGGCAGGGTGCGGGGTCAGGACCGCGGTTCGCGCACGAGGAACGTCGCCCCGAACGAGATGGCGGAGGCGGCGGCGGCGAGCCACGGCACGAGACCGATGTGCCCGGCACCGGCCAGCGCTTCGGCCACCATCGGGAAGGTGCCCCCGAAGAGGCCCACGGCAACCGTGAACGGCAGACCCATGGCGACCACCCGGATCATGACCGGGAAGAGCCGCGCGAAGAAGACGTTGAAGAGCGCGAGCGGCGCGGCCAGGCAGAGCAGGTGCAGCATGGTGGCCAGCCACACGGGAAGGAGGCCCGCCCCCATCGCCTCGAAGATCGGGACGGTGCACAGCGCCAGCAGCGCGAGGCCGGCACGGGCCGTCCGGGCGGACCCCACGCGGTCGGCGATGAGTCCGGACGTGGCCATCGCCACGATCAGCAGGGTCAGCGGAGCCAGCATGGACGCGGTGCCGTCCGCGCCCGAGATCAGGCCCAGGCGCTCCGCGTACTGCGGCAGGTAGGTGGTCCCGAAGTAGTAGCTGACCGTGATGCCCAGGGTGGTGAGGAACACCGCGACCATGTTGCGCGAGGAGGAGCGGAACAGCCGGCGCCGCTCCGCCGCGGCGGCGGCGGGCTCCGCGGTCTTGCCGGAGTCCGCGGTGAACTCGCCGGATTCCTGCGCCATACGCCGCACCCAGAGGGAGAGCAGGCCCAGGAGACCCGCGATGACGAAGCCGATGCGCCAGCCGCCGTCGGTGACCCCGTCCTCGCCGAGCACGGTCAGCATGGCGGTGAGCACGCCGAAGCAGAGGATGTTGCCGACGATGATGCCGCTGTAGCTGATCCCGCTGTAGAGGAAGCGCAGGCGCTTGGGAGCCGTCTCGGTGACATACGCCGCCGCGCTCGGGTTCTCGCCGCCCATCGACAGGCCCTGGACCAGGCGCAGTGCGACCAGCAGGATCGGGGCGGCCACACCGATCTGCTCCGTGGTGGGAAGCGCCGCCACCAGGAACGAGGCCCCCGAGATCAGCCCCATCGAGAGCATCAGGCCGAACCGGCGGCCCCGCCGGTCGCTGATTCTGCCGACGATGTAGGAACCGAACGGACGGACCACGAACCCGACCGCGAAGCCCAGATAGGCGCCCAGCAGCTTGGCGAGCGGGTCGTCACCGGGGAACATGTGCGCGGCGAAGTACGGGGCGAGGACGGCGTAGATCGTCCAGTCGAAGGACTCGACGACGCCGCCGACCGTCGCTGCCAGCAGTTCGCGCCGTCCGTTGCCCTGCGGTTTCGCCGCCTCCGCGGTGGTGCCGGCAGGTTTCTGCACGGACACCGAGTCGGTTGGGGCCATGGTGCGTCCCTTCGTGGTCGCGGGTACGCGCGCCGGTACCGCGGACGGGACCTCGGGACGGGGCGCGTTCGGTTGCAGGAATGCGGTTGCAGGAAAAGGTGGGGGGTGTCGACGGTTGCGGGAAGGTTTATGCTCCGGATCGCAGGAATCTCACAGAAGTGAGCCGCAGATGAAGGATCACGATGCCGTCCTCCCGTTCGGCGGCGAACCGCCGGCTCCGCTGGGCCCGCAGGACGAGGCGCTGATCCACGCACTCCAGATCGCGCCGCGGGCCTCGTGGAACCTGCTCGGGCAGGTGCTCGGCGTCGATCCGGTGACCGTCGCGCGCCGCTGGGAGCGGCTGCACGCCTCCGGGAGGGCGTGGATCACCGCCTATCCGGGGCTGTCGCTGCGCCGGAACCTGGAAGTGGCACTGGTGGAGGTCGACTGCAGGGCCGATCAGGTCGAGGCCGTCGCCGAGGCCCTCGCGCAGGAACCCCAGATCGTCACGGTCGAGCACATGGCCGGTGGCCGGGATCTCCTGGTGACCGTCTTCGCCCCCGGGCTCACGGGGATGTCGCAGCTGATCCTGGACCGCATCTCGCGGCTTCCCGGTGTGGTCTCCTCGCGGGCCCAGCTGACCACCCAGGTGTTCGGCGACGGCAGCCGGTGGCGGCTGCGGTCCCTGAGCGAGACGCAGCAGCGCCGGCTGCGGACCGCGGCGCCGGCCACCGCGGCCACGGGCCGCAGGAGCACGCCGTATCCCGACGCCGCCACACGTGCCCTGGTCACGGCCGTCGCGGCGGACGGCCGCCGCTCGGCGACGGAGCTCGCCCGGATCTCCGGGGTGGGCGCGGCGACGGTGCGCCGCCGCCTGAACGGGATGATTGCCGCACGGGACCTCGTGCTCCGCTGCGAGGTGGCCCGGGAGCTCACCGAGTGGCCGGTGTCCGCGACGCTGTGGGCGCAGGTGCCGGCGGACCGGGTGGACGTCACGGCACGCGGCCTGCTCTCGATGGCGGAGGTGCGGCTCTGCACGGCGGTCACCGGCCCGCAGAATCTGATCTTCACGGTCTGGCTCCGCTCCATCGCCGACGTGCAGCGATTGGAGGCGCAGCTGGCCGAGGCCCTTCCGCAGCTGACGCTGGTCGACCGGGCCATCGCGCTGCGGCAGACCAAGCTCATGGGCCGGCTGATCGGTCCGGGCGGCAGTGCGGTGGGCCTGGTGCCGATGGAGGTGTGGGGTCCGGGCTGAGAGGTACGGGGCCGGTGCGGCGGAGGCGTTCCCGGGGTCGCGGACCGCGAACGGTTCGGGGATGAGTGAAGGCCCCCGCCGGAGCGGGGGCCTTCACTGTCCGTGCGCCGTCAGGGACTCGAACCCCGGACCCGCTGATTAAGAGTCAGCTGCTCTAACCAACTGAGCTAACGGCGCGCGTCGACGCGATACATACTACCCGGTCCCCGGGGGTGCTCTCGACCAGCACCGCGTGCCCGCTTCGGGTGGTCGGTCCCGTTTCGCGGAGAGTCAGAGGGCCAGGGAGAGCATCACGGGTGCCGCGCGTTCGTTGAGTGCCTCGGCGGCGGCGCGCAGACGATGCGTCTGGTCGACCGGGAGGGAGAGGGCCAGGCAGGCCACCGAGGTGCCCGCGGTGACCGGGACCGCCGCGCAGACCGTCCCCACCGCGTACTCCTGCAGGTCGAGCACCGGAACCGTCGCGGGCTGCCGGGCGAGCGTGTTGAGGAGGAACTGCTCGTCGGTGATGGTCCGGGAGGTGAGCCGGGCGGTGCGGTGCCGGGAGAGGTGGTCGCGGCGCCGGTCGTGGTCCAGCTGCCCCAGAAGGCACTTGCCGATGGCGGTGGCGTGGCCCGCGGAGCGGAAGTCGACCCACTCGGTGGCGGCCGGGGCCTCGGCGCTGTCCGCGTACCGCACGATCTCCACCTCGCCGTCGGCGTAGCGGCTCAGGTAGACCGCGGCGCCGAGGGTGTCGCGCAGTTCGGAGAGCGTGCCGTCGATGCGCTCGTCCAGGGCCCGTTCCCGGTCGCCGCCGGAGCTGAGCAGCACGAGCGACTCGCCCACGACGTAGGCGTCGTCGCCGACCTGCTCCAGGTAGCCCTCCCGGCGCAGCATGGCCAGCAGGTGGTCGAGATTCGCCGGCGGCAGTCCTGTCTCCCGGGCGAGTTGCGGGGCGTCGACGCCGCCCCGGTGCTGAGCGACGGTCTCCAGCACGCGCAGAGCCAGTTGGACCGATTCCAGGCGTGCGGTCGGTTCGGGCCGGAGTGTCACGCTGAACCCCCTGGAAGGTTGTGACCATCCGCTGCCTGACCGGAGCGGGGGGTGAGAGACATGACTTCCACGATAGCTGCCAACACCCTTACTCGTGGCGGGTGTTGCTGCGTTCGGCATATGCCTTCGGCGCGGAAGCGGAATGTGACCGATCGGTGAAGCCCGCAACGGCCGCGGCGCCCTGGCCCCCTCGGGGGCCGGAGTGCCGCGGCCGTTGCGCCGTGGAGCGTGACGTTCCGGTCGTGTCAGAGCACCGCGCTCAGGAACTCACGCGTCCGCTCGTGCTCCGGATCGCTGAAGATCTTCTCCGGGGCGCCGGACTCGATCACGCGGCCGGAGTCGAACATCAGGACGTCGTCGGAGATGTCCCGCGCGAAGTTCATCTCGTGGGTGACGACGAGCATGGTGATGTCCGTGGTGTGCGCGATGTCCCGCAGCACGTCCAGTACACCGGCCACCAGCTCCGGGTCCAGCGCGGAGGTGACCTCGTCCAGCAGCAGCACCTGCGGCCGCATCGCGAGGGCGCGGGCAATGGCCACACGCTGCTGCTGACCGCCGGAGAGCTGCGTCGGGTACTTGTCGATGTGCTCGGTCAGACCGACCAGCTCGAGCAGCTCGCGCGCCCGCTGCTCCGCCTCGTCCTTGCCCAGGCCGAGCACGTGCACCGGCGCCTCGGTGATGTTCCGCAGCACCTTCATGTTGGGGAACAGGTTGAACTGCTGGAAGACCATGCCGATCTTCTTGCGCACCTCGCGGATGTGCTTCTCGCCCGCGGGCACCAGGGCGTCGCCCTTGCGCTCGTGGGTGAGGTAGTCACCCGCGACCTTGATCGTGCCGTCGTCCGGCTTGAGCAGCGTCATCAGCAGCCGCAGGATCGTGGTCTTGCCCGATCCGGAGGGCCCGATCAGGGTGACGTGCTTGCCGGAGTTGACGGTGAAGTCGAGGTTGTCCAGCACGACGTTGCTGCCGAAGCGCTTCGTCACGCCGTCGAACCGGATGAGCTCGCTGCCGTCCACGGTCGGGTTGGTGGTGTCGTTGGAAGGGGTGCTGTCAGCGGACAAGGCGACGCTCCAGTGCTCGAAGAAGAAGAGAGGCCGGGTACGCGATGACGATGAACGCGACGCCGACGACGGTGATGGCCTCCGTGGTGAAGGTCTCGTTGCTGAACGACGATGCCTCGCCGAACATCTCGAACGCGCCGATCACGGCGATCTGCGGCGAGTCCTTCAGCATCGAGACGACGTAGTTGCCCAGCGCGGGCACCACCCGGCGGATGGCCTGCGGCAGGATCACGGCCGTCCAGGTGCGGACCTTGGGCAGACTCAGTGCCGTGGCCGCCTCCCACTGGCCGACCGGCACGCCGTTGATGCCGGCGCGGTAGACCTCCGCGGTGTACGTCGAATAGTGCAGACCCAGGCCGATGGCGCCGGTGACGAACGGCGACATGGCGGGGCCCCACTCAGGAACCACGTAGAACAGGAAGAACAGCTGCACCAGCAGCGGCGTGTTGCGGATGAACTCCGTGACCGCCGTGACGGGCCAGCTGATCCACACCTTGTCCGAGCGCTGCGCGATCGCCCACACCAGACCGAGGGTGAACGCGATCAGCGTGCCCACGCCCAGCGCCTGGAAGGTGACGATCACGCCGTCCCAGAAGCGGGGCATGAAGTCCTGGACGACACTCCAGTCCCATGCGTCGTTCATGCCGCACCTCCTGCGCCGTGGCTAGGGGCTTCCGAACTCGTCCCGGCGGGGTTCAGCCGCCGGCCGAGCATGCCGCTCTTCTTCTCGGGCGTCTGACCGATGCCCGCCCGAGCCTTCCGCTCGACGGCGCGCATGCCGCGCGTCAGCACGAAGGCGATCAGGAAGTACAGGACCAGGATCAGCGTGTAGATCGGTGCGCTGTCCAGCTGGACGGCGCGCACCAGGTTCGCCGCGAAGAGCATGTCGGCGACCGTGATCGTGGAGACCAGCGCCGTGCCCTTGAGCAGCTCGATCAGCAGGTTGTTGAACGGCGGGACCATCTCCGGCCACGCCTGCGGGATCTCGACCCGGCGGAGCCGCTGCAGCCTCGTGAAGCTCAGTGCGATCCCCGCCTCGCGCTGAGCCGGTGCCACCGCCGCGAGAGCGCCCCGCACGATCTCCGAGCCGTACGCCCCGTAGGTCAGCCCGAGCGCCAGCACACCCGCGTACATCGGGACGAACTGCAATCCCAGCAGGATCGGCAGCGCGAAGACCATCCAGAACATCATGACCAGCGCGGAGGTGCCGCGGAAGATCTCGAAGTAGGTGCCCGAGAGGAACCGGACGATCCAGATGTCCGAGGTGCGCAGGATGCCGACGACGAACGAGACCGCTGCGGCCAGTACGGCGCTGAAGACCAGCACCTGAATCGTGATCCAGATTCCCGGCAGGAACCAGGAGGTGAACATGCCTGAGGTCATCATCAGGAGCACAGCTCCTTCGCGGTCAGATCGGTCATCTCGGCCCTGCCGAACCCGTAGGGCTTCACCAGCTTCAGCAGGCCCGCGAAATCATTCTGCTTGAGCTTCAACAGCTCCCTGTTGAACGCGTCGCGGAGGTTCTTCTCCGAGAGCTCGAACGCGAAGCCACCGGCGCCGTACTGCGGATCGTCGTCGACGTAGGGCTGGAACGGCTCGGTCGTCTCGGCCTTGTCGGACCGCTTCACCGCGTTGGTCACCGTGATGTTGGTACCGGCGAACGCGGCGACGCGGCCGGTCTCGACCGCGTTCAGGCCTGCCACCGGGTCGGGCAGGATCAGCAGCTGACTGTCCTTGACACCGTTGCCCAGCGCGTAGTCGATCTCCGCGTAGGCCTCGCCGGTGGCCAGCTTGAGGCCCTGGTCCACGATGTCCTTGTAGCTCTTGATCCCCTTCGGATTGCCCTTCGGCACGATGAAGGAGTCGAGCATGATGTACTCCGGGTCCGCGAAGAGCACCTGCTCGCAGCGGTCCGGGTTGATGTACATCCCCGCGGCGACCGTGTCGAACTGCTGCGCCTTCAGTCCCGGGATCAGCGCACTGAAATCGACCGGGATGGCCTTCGTCTCCGGTACACCGAGTTTCTCGAAGATGTACTTGGCGATCGCGGGTGCCTCGCCGACCGCGGTGCCGTCCTCGTTGACGTATGCGTACGGTTTCTCGTTCGCGATACCGAGGCGGACCACGCCTCTGTCCTGCAGGCGCTTGAGCAGGTCGCCCCCCTCGACCTGTCCCTGTGGCGGCGCGACGCTGCACCCGGCCGCGCCGAACGCGCCGAACGCCGCCGCTCCTGCAAGCAGTGAGCGGCGACCGATACCTTTTCCTTCGAATGGCGTTCTCGCCCTGAATGGTGGAGCCATGGGCGCGCGGCTACCCAGGCTCGCGCGAACCATGCAGATCGTTTCCAGCCCTTGATCCGTCCGTTGCGGGGTTGACCGGCGCGCCAGTATTGACACCAGTACGAGCTTCCCGGAGGGCGTTCGGATTCCCGTTCCGCCGCGACCCTCCGGCCCAACCGCGACGGGAGGCGTGATGCCGGACCGCTTCATCGAGGTGTCCCTGGACAAGCGGGGGGTGAGCTGCACCGCCAAGCTCCTCGACGACCGGGCGCCGATCACCTGCAGCGCCGTGTGGGACGCCCTGCCGCTCGGCGGGGACGTCTACCACGCCAAATACGCGCGCAACGAGATCTACGCGCTGCTCCCCACCTTCGCCCCGCAGGAGCCGCCGCTGGAGAACCCCACGATCACGCCCATCCCCGGCGACCTCTGCTATTTCACGTTCACCGAGACACAGCTGGCGACCACGTCCTACGGCTACGAGTCCGAGGCCGACCACCAGGGGCGCAAGACCGTGGTCGACCTGGCGCTGTTCTACGAGCGGAACAACCTGCTCATCAATGGCGACGCCGGATGGGTGCCCGGCATCGTGTGGGGAGCGGTCGTGGACGGACTCGACCGCATGGCCGACGCCTGCCAGGACCTCTGGCGCGGCGGCGCGCTCGGGGAGACCCTCAGCTTCCGGCGGGCCTGACCGCACGGGGCGCCGCGCGCGGGGCAGCCCGCATGCGGCGCCCCGTCGCCTCACTCCGCGGGCGACGGCACCTCGGAGTCCACTCCCGCCTCGTACAGCGCGTGCGCCGCCCGGAGGACCAGGGCGTCCCCGTGCCGGGGACCCACGATCTGCAGACCCACCGGCATGCCGTCGCGGTCCACCCCGCAGGGTAGTGAACAGGCCGCCTGCTGGGTGAGGTTGAACGGGTAGGTGAACGGGGTCCAGCTGGTCCAGCGGGGCTCGGCCGACCCCGCCGGCACCTCGAGGCCGTTGCCGAACGCCGTGATCGGCATGGTCGGCGTCACCAGCAGGTCGTAGTCCTCGTGGAAGCGGCCCATGCGACGGCCCAGCGCCATCCGCTCGTCGACCGCCGCGAGGTACTCCAGGGCGCTCATGCGGGCCCCCTGCTCACTGATCTCCCGCAGCCCCGGGTCCATCCGCTCCCGTTCGGTCTCCGTGAAGAACTGCGTGGTCCGGGCCGCCCCGGAGAACCACAGCACGTGGAAGGAGTCGACGGGGTCGGCGAAGCCCGGGTCGGTCTCCTCCACCCGGGCCCCCAGCTCCGCCAGCAGCTCCACGCCCCGTCGCACCGCCGCGGCGACGTCCGGGGCGACCTCGACCCGGCCGCCCAGATCCGGCGAGTACGCGATCCGCAGGCCGGCGACACCGCCCCCGAGCGCATCCCGGAACGTCGAGGTGGGTGGGGCCAGCTGGGACCAGTCCCGGGCGTCCGGAGCGCTGATCACATCCATCAGCAGGGCCGCGTCCCGGGCGTCGCGCGTCATGGGGCCGACGTGGGCGAGCGTCCCGAACGCACTCGCCGGATACATCGGCACCCGGCCGTAGGTCGGCTTGAGGGCGAAGGTGCCGGTGAAGGAGGCGGGGATGCGCACCGAGCCGCCGGCGTCGGTTCCCAGGCTCAGCGGGCCGGCACCGCAGGCCACTGCCGCGGCGCTGCCCCCGCTCGACCCGCCGGCCGTCCGCTCCGGGTCGTACGGATTTCCGGTCGCCCCGTGGCGGGGGCTGTCCGTGACACCCTTCCAGCCGAACTCCGGCGTCGTCGTGCGCGCCAGGAACACCGCACCGTTCTCCCGCAGCCGGGCCACCGACGGGGCGTCCTCGTCCCAGGGGCGCGCGTGCTCGTCGACCGACCAGGAGCCCTTGTACGTCGGCACCCCGCGCTGCAGCAGGATGTCCTTCACCGTCACCGGCACGCCGTCGACCAGCCCGGCCGGCGCGCCGCGCTGCCAGCGTTCCTCGCTGGCCCGCGCCTCCTCCAGCGCGCTGTCGGCGAGCAGGCGGACGAACGCGTTCAGCCGTGGCTGCGCGGCCTCGGCGCGTTCCAGCGTGGCCCGTGCCACGTCGACGGGCGAGAAGTCGCCCGCGGCATAGCCCGCGACGAGCCGGCTCGCGGACAGTTCGGTGAGATCGGACAACGCGTCCTCCTGAGGGGCGGGAGTGCCGGACCGGTCAGTTCGCCGGGACATAGCCGAGGCCCTTGTCCACGACGTTGTGCAGTGGTTCGCCGGCGTGCCAGCGGTCGAAGTTGTCCAGGAACTGCACGGCGAGGTCGTCGCGCCAGCCGAGCGTGTCGCCGCTCATGTGGGGCGAGACCAGCAGGCCCGGTGCGTCCCACAGCGGGCTGTCGGCCGGCAGCGGTTCGCTGTGGAAGACGTCCAGTGCGGCACCCGCGATCCGGCCCGCGCGCAGCGCCTCCAGCAGGTCCTCCTCCACGACGTGCTGGCCGCGCCCCACGTTCACGAAGTGCGCACCCGGTTTCATGCGGGCGAACGCCCGGGCGTCGAACATCCCGCGTGACGCGTCGGTCAGCGGAGCGACGCACACCACCCAGTCGGCCCCGGCCAGAAGGGTGGGCATGTGGTCCGTCGCGTGCACCCGGCCGAAATCCGGATCGCCTTCCCGTTCAGTGCGGCCGACGAGGTCGACGGTGACACCGAGTGCCATGAGAGTGCGGCCGATTTTCCGGCCGATCGGACCGGATCCCACGACCACGGCGCGGCTTCCGCCGACGCGGAACGTCTCACGGTGCCGCCAGGTGCGCGTCCGTTGCAATTCCCAGCTGCCGTGAAAATCTTTGGCCAAAGCCAGCACGAGTCCCGTCACATATTCGGCGATCGGCTGGTCGAACACACCTCTTGCATTCGTGATGACCGTGTCGGAACCGGACAGCTCCGGGAGGAGCCGGTCGACTCCGGCGGACGGTGTGTGCACCCAGCCGGGGCGCGGCCCGTCGCCCGGCCAGGCCTCTCTCACGGCGTCCGAGAGGAAGTCCCACACGAGCAGCACATCGGCCTCGGGCAGCCGTTCTGCCAGGGTCTTCTCGTCCGCGTGGACCACGCGGGCCCGGTCGCCGATCCTCGAGAGGTCCGGCAGCGGTTCGGCGTCGAGAACGAGCACACACGGTTCGGGCATGTGGTGGGAAACCTCTTCCGTGGGAGAGCGGCGGGAAACGCGGACAGTGCGTGGAGCATGACACGGGAAGAGCCGCAATGCGGCGCCCTCGGGAGGATTGACCACGGTAGGGAGAGCGCTCTACCTTCGTCAATGAAGGCATCTGTCCCGGCGTCCCGGCCTGGCCGGTCTTTCTCTTATTCTCCGGCAATCCTCCCTGCAATCCGCACGGCAGGTCTGCCACCCCTTCGTCTGTTTGGGGCTTGTGAACATGGATGTCTCCTTCCTCGGTGGACCGCGGCCGCAGCGCGGTGTCGGAATCGTGGCGCCGTTCGACTTCGCGCTCGACCGGGAGTTGTGGCGCTGGGTACCCGACGAGGTCTCGCTCCACCTGACCCGGACCCCCTTCGTCCCGGTCGAGGTCAGCCTGGACCTCGCACGGCTCGTGAGCGAGCACGAAACCCTGCGCGAAGCGGTCAACGCCCTGGCGGCGGTGCGTCCGGAGGTCCTCGCCTACGCCTGCACCTCGGGCAGCTTCGTCGGAGGCAATGCCGGTGAACGCGCCATGAGCGCGGCGATGGAGACCGCGGGCGAGGCGCCCGCACTCACCACGTCGGGAGCGCTGCTCGAGGCGCTCCTCGAACTGGACGCCGCCCGGGTCGCGGTGGTGACCCCGTACACCAAGTCGGTGACCGACTCGCTGGAGGACTACCTGGGAGAGGCGGGCATCGCCGTCACGGGCCGCAGCTACCTCGGACTCACCCGCGAGATCTGGCGGGTGCCCTACTGCGACGTGGTGCGCATGGCCCGCGAGGCGGTCGGGGACGAGGCTCCCGACGTCCTCTTCATCAGCTGCACCAACCTCCCGACCTACGACGTGATTCCGCAACTCGAGGCGGAGCTGGGGATGCCGGTGGTCTCGGCGAACCAGGTCACCGTGTGGTCGGCGCTGCGCAGGATCGG
Source organism: Streptomyces callyspongiae (assembly GCF_047200695.1). Classification (NCBI taxonomy): domain Bacteria; kingdom Bacillati; phylum Actinomycetota; class Actinomycetes; order Kitasatosporales; family Streptomycetaceae; genus Streptomyces; species Streptomyces callyspongiae. Next base: position 157,596 of record NZ_JBJZOM010000004.1, on the reverse strand, counting down.
CGAGGAGGCCGTCGGCACCGGCCAGGCGCTGCTGAACCCGCTCGCGCGGCGGGGACCGGCGGCCGTGCCGCCTCCCTGCCCGCCGGCTCCCGCGCCGACGGCGGAGGAGGCGGAGACCGAACCCGGAAACGGTACGGCGCCGGCGGGCCCGGGCGAGGCCGTCGAAGCACCGGGTGGGGCGATCCCGCAGCCGGTCCGGGAGGCGGTGGATCCGGCACCCCCCGAGGCGGCGCTCGCCGCCGCCGGTGCCGAGGTGCCCGACCCCGCGGCGGACCCGCTCGAACCGCGCAGCACCCCCTGGTGCGACGAGTGGGGGAGAGGGCCGCAGCCGCCCGCGTGACCCGCGCGTGCGGAGAACGGTGCCGGGCCCTCCGGGCCCGGCACAACCGTGTGCCGACGGCACACGGGTGACGCGCACGGCGGCCCGGAGGGACCGGGCCCCGACGACCCGTCGAAGGAGGCGTGGATGGCGAACGTGGTGGGGTTCCTCTACCCCGGTCACTCGGCCGAGGACGACTACCCGAGGCTCGAGAACCTGCTGCGCGAGGCAGGCGCCGACGTGCGCCTTCCCCTGGTGCACACCGACATCGGCGAGGACGCGCACCGGGTGGACGCGCTCCTGGAGATGGGCTCGGCGCGGCGGCTCGCCGACCGGGTCGAGGAGGTCGCGGGGCACGGCGCGGAGGCGGTGGTGTGGTCCTGCACCAGCGCCAGTTTCGTGTTCGGTCGCGAGGGCGCGCAGCAGCAGGTGCGGGAACTGTCCGCGACGGCCGGGCTGCCCGCGTCGAGCACCTCCTTCGCCTTCGCGCACGCCGTGCAGGAGCTGGATGCCCGCCGGGTCGCGGTCGCGGCGACCTATCCGGCGGACGTGGCCGAGCTGTTCGCCGCTTTCCTGAAGGCGGCGGGCGCCGAGGTGGTCGCCATGCGCGGCAGCGGCATCATCACGGCCGCCGAGGTCGGCACCTGGGGCCGGGACGAGGTGCTGGCCCTCGCCCGCAGCGGCGACCATCCCGACGCGGAGGCCGTGCTGCTTCCCGACACCGCCCTCCACAGCGCGGCGTGGCTGCCCGACCTGGAGGCCGCGCTCGGGAAGCCGGTGCTCACGGCGAACCAGGTCACCGTGTGGGAGGGGCTGCGGCTGGTCGACCGCACCGTCGTCTGCCCCCCGCTGGGCCGCCTGTTCACGGCGGCCTGACCGGCGGGAATCACGTGGGCCCGCGTGCTGTTGGCTCCTTCGGCAGTCCGACAGCACGAACGGAAGGCGGGTCCACGTGACCGACGCGGCGCACACGCAGGAGACCCCGGGCCGGAGGCAGGGCACGGCGCCCGTCCCCCTGTCGGTGCTCGACCTCGCCACCGTCGGTACCGGGCACACTGCCACCGACGCGCTGCGCACCTCGGTGGACCTCGCACGCCTGGCGGAACGGCGCGGCTTCACCCGGCACTGGGTGGCCGAGCACCACTCCATGCCCGGGATCGCCAGCGCGGCCCCGGCCGTGATCCTCGCTCACCTCGCCGCCCGCACCGGCCGCATCCGCCTCGGTTCCGGTGGCGTGATGCTCCCCAACCACGCGCCGCTGGCCGTCGCCGAGCAGTTCGGGACGCTGGAGGCGCTCGCCCCGGGCCGCATCGACCTCGGCCTGGGGCGGGCCCCCGGCACCGACGGTCTGACCGCCTCGGCGCTGCGCCGTGGCGGCGGCGATCCCCACGCGGACGCGGACGCCTTCCCGCAGCAGCTGTCGGAACTGACCCGTTTCCTCGACGACGACTTCCCCTCCGGCCACCGCTACCACCGCCGCGTGCACGCCGTTCCCGGCCCGGTGCAGGGAGGCGGCGGCGGGCGCCCCCCGATCTGGCTGCTCGGCTCCTCGGGGTTCAGCGCCCGCCTCGCCGGAGAGCTGGGCCTGCCGTTCGCCTTCGCCCACCACTTCTCCGCCGCCAACACGCTGCCCGCCCTGGACCTCTACCGGCAGAGTTTCCGTCCGTCCGCGGCGCTCGCGGAACCGTACGCCCTGATCGGCGTGGCCGCACTCGCGGCGGACGACGAGCAGGAGGCACTGCGGCAGGTGTGCACCGGTGCACTGGCCATGCTGCGGCTGCGCACCGGACGGCCCGGTCTGGTGCCGACACCGGAGGAGGCGGCGGAGCACCCGTTCACCGCGGTGGAGCGGGAGTACGTCGACCGCTGGCTGGGCAACGTCGTGCACGGCACGCCGGACGCGGTGCGCGAGGGACTCGACGCGCTGGCAGCGCGCACCGGTGCCGACGAGTTGATGATCACTGCCAACGTGCACACTCCCGCGGCCCGGCTCGACAGCATCGCACTGATCGCCGACGCCTACGGACTGCCGGACAGCGGTACGCGGCCGGCTCAGGCCCCGGCGGAGCCGGACGCGGTGTCGTCCCGCCCCGACCACGCGGCCAGCGCCCCGGGCGGCATCGGCCGGGCGTAGTACCAGCCCTGGCCGGTGTCGCAGCCGATGCCCCGGAGCCGTTCCGCCTGCTCCTGCCCCTCGACGCACTCGGCCGTCACGGTCAGCCCCAGCTGGTGCGCGAGCCGCACCAGCGCGGTGACGATCGTCTCGTCCGCCGGGTTCTCGTGGCGTGCCGTGCGGAAGCCCCGCACGAACGTGCCGTCGAGCTTGAGCGCCCGCACCGGGAGACGGCTGAGGTAGGCGAGGTTCGAGTAGCCGGTGCCGAAGTCGTCGATGGCGATGCGGACCCCCATCTCGCTCAGCGCCTGGAGGGCCTGCAGCGGACGTCCGGCGGACCCCATGACCGCCGATTCGGTCAGTTCGAGTTGCAGCAGGTCGGGCGGCAGCCCGGTCTCGGCGAGAATCTGTTCCACGTCGGAGACCAGGTCGGAGTCCCAGACCTGCCGCACCGCCACGTTGACGCTGACGAAGACCGGGGTCCCCGGCCTCTCGTCCAGCCACCTCCTGGCCTGCCGGCAGGACTCGGCCAGCACCCAGCGTCCCAGCGGCACGATCGCGCCGTTCTCCTCCGCGAGACCGATGAACCGGTCCGGCCCGAGCGTGCCGAACTGCGGGTGCCGCCAGCGGACGAGTGCCTCGGCACCGTGCAGCGCGTCGTCGTCGAGGCCCACGATCGGCTGGTACTCCAGCGCGAACTCCCCGCGCTCCAGCGCCGGCCGCAGCGTGCTGGACAGCGCCTGACGCGTCACGCGGTGCGCGTTGCGCTCCGGGTCGAACAGCGTCCACCGCGCCTTGCCGTCGGCCTTCGCCCAGTACAGGGTCGTGTCCGCCGCCTGCATCAGCCCCGTCGCGGTGGTGCCGGCGGCCTCCCGCTCCACCACTCCGATGCTGGCGGACACCGCGATGCGCTGGCCGGCCAGGTCGAAGGGCTGCTGCAGCGCCCGCTGCAGCGCCTGCGCCAGCCCGGTCAGCTGCGAGGTTCCCGTGGAGTCGTCCACCAGCACCGCGAACTCGTCGCCTCCCAGGCGGGCGACGAGGTGGCCCTCCTCCTCGGTGCAGGCGGCGAGGCGCCGCGCGACCGCCTCCAGGAGCCGGTCGCCGACACGGTGCCCCAGGGTGTCGTTGACCGCTTTGAACCCGTCGAGGTCCAGGTAGCACAGCCCGACCCGGCCGCCGGCGCTCTCGCCGATGGCTGCCGAGAGCCGTTCGAAGAAGAGGGTGCGGTTGGGCAGGCGCGTCACCGGGTCGTGCATCTGCAGATGGCGCAGCCGCTTCTGCAGGGCGCGGCGCTCGCTGATGTCCACCACGGACAGCAGGGCCTCGCCGTTGCCACCGTCCCCGCCCCGCGTGGTCGGGGTCACCGTGATCTCCGCCCACAGGGCATGCCCGTCGGCGCGCTTGAGTCTGCGGGTGCACGACATCCGGTCGGTGCGCCCGCACAGGGCCTCGCGGTAGGCGGTTCGGGTGCGCGCGTCGGAGCCGATGCCGGTCAGGTCGGCGATCGGGGCGGCCTCCAGGCGGTCGGGGTCGGTCCCCAGCAGCGCCCCCATCGCCCGGTTGGCCGAGCGGATGCGCCCCTCGCGGTCCACGACGGCCATGGCGAACTGTGCCGCGTTGAAGGCGGCGCGGAAGTCGCTGTCCCGGGTGGAACGGCGGTCACCGTGCGTGAGGCGGTGCGGTGGGGTGGTCGAGGCGTCGCCCGGGTCCTCGCCCGGTCCGCCGATGGGTCCGTTCACCGATCGCTCCCCAGCGGGCTCGTCGCGTGCGGAACCGGTCGGGTGACCGCCGTAGCCCACCTGGAGTCCGGTCCGCTGGAAATGTGCCGATCATAGAGGCTGTTCGGTCGGCCGAGCCAGTGACGGCCCCGCGTGGTGCGGCCTCCGCCCCGCCGCTGTCCGGCGCCCCGGCGGCCGCGTGCACGCCGCCACGCGGGTCACGGCTCCCGCACCACCCGGCCGCGTCGGAGTGTCACTCCGGGTGACCGACACGGAGATAACTCGATCGGGCTAACGCTGGGCGACGCGACCGGCGAACCCGGACATCCTGGACGGGACCGAAATGGCTGGTCCAGGAGGTCGGCGAGTGGCGACAGCGAAGGCGTACGGCGGGAGGGGGCGGCGACCGGTGCTGCGCCGCGCGGCCTCCGTGTGCACCTCGTTGACGGCGATCGTCGGGACGGCCCTCGTCGCCGGACCGGCCACGGCGGGCGCCGACCCCGGCGCATGCATGCTGGAGCGCACCGACGTCCACCACTCCGAGGGCCTCGACTCCTGGGACGACTCCTACCCCCGGCCGTACCGGCGGCTCGATGCGCTGATGCTCTTCCTCTCCTTCCCCGACTGGAAGCCGATGGTCCCGCCCGGCGTGCTGCTGCGGGACCACTTCCCGACCACCTCGGACTTCTTCGACCGTGCCTCGTACGGCCGGTTCCGGCTCCAGGTCCACCCGCACCTGTCCTGGACACCCATGCCCGAGCGGTCCGGGTCGTACGGCATACGCCGTGACTGGGACCCCGCGCAGCGCGGCGCCTACCTGCAGGACGCCCTGGCGGCCGCGGACCGGCAGGTGGACTTCTCCGCGTACGACATCGTGTATCTGGTCGCCGACCCCGAGGCCCCCGGTGTGAACTCCGACGCCACGAAGGTGGTCAACTTCGAGGAGCCGGTGGAGTACGACGGCCGCGAGATGGACCGCGTGGTCACCGTTTTCGAGCGCCATCCGCCCGACCGCTACGTCCTGGCGCACGAGACCGGCCACCTCTTCGACCTGCCCGACCTCTACCACCGTCCGGTGGAAGGCCGCGCCGACTGGGACACCTATGTCGGCGACTGGGACGTGATGGGTTCCCAGTTCGGCCTCGGCCCGGACCCGTTCGCCTGGCACAAGTGGCGGCTCGGCTGGCTCGACGACCGGCACGTCGCCTGCGTGCGCGGGGCCGCGGGAACCAGCACGTACACGCTGCGGGCGCTGGGCGCACCGCTCGACGCCGCGCCCGGAGCTGTCGACAGCCGGTCCGACACCCGGCTCCTGGTGGTGCGTACCGGGCTCCACGAGGCGCTCGCCGTCGAGGCGCGGGCCCCCGTCGGCAACGACACGGGTGTCTGCAGGAGCGGTGTCCTGGTCTACCGGGTGCGCTCGGACGCGGAGTCGGCGGAGGGGCCCGTCGAGGTGGTCGACGGCCACCCGCGGACCGGGGCCTGCCGACGGAGCTCGGTCTACCCGCCGCTGGCGGATGCGCCGCTCGGCATGGGCGAGGAGATGGCGCTGCCGGACGGTGGCGGCGTGCGGATACGCGTGGGCTCCCGGAGTGCGCCCGACGGGGGCTGGTCCGTGCGGATCACGCGGGGCCCGGACGCGCACGGCTGACCGGTGGCGCGGGCGGTCCGGTCGAGCGGCGCCGGCCCGCGGAGAGCCAGGAACACACCGAGGGCCCCTCCGCCGGAACGGAGAGGCCCTCGATCGTCTGTGCGCCGCCAGGGACTCGAACCCCGGACCCGCTGATTAAGAGTCAGCTGCTCTAACCAACTGAGCTAGCGGCGCCTGCTGACGTCGTAGACCTTAGCATCACGATCCGGCGGAGTGAAAATCGGTTGCCGGGCACTCCCGGCCCCGCGACCTGCGGCTCCGGCGCGGACCCGGGCGCGCCCGGTGCAGGTACGCCCACAGCAGCACCTCGGGACCGGGCAGCCAGGGGTGGCGGACGTCCGGTGCCACCAGCCAGCGGCAGGAGTCGGGCACCTCGGTGGTCGGACACACGGGCGGGACGGTCACCGTGTCGCCCGCGCCGTGGCAGAGCAGGTGCTCCCGCTCGGCCGGCCTCCGCCGTTCCCGGCCGCCCCACTCCTCCCAGTCGAGGAGCGCCGGCAGCCGGTCGGCGGTGCCCGGAGCGCAGAACAGCAGCAGGCGCCCCCGGTGCACGGCGACCGGTCCGCTGCCGGGGCCGTCCTCCCACAGCCTTCCCAACAGCCGCCGGCCCTCGACCTGCGCCACGCTGACCACGTCGAAGGCGGTGCCGCAGGGCAGGAGGCGGGGCGAGGCGGGGCGGTGCTCCCACAGGGCGTGCACGCTCCGCGGGAAACGACTGGCGGACGCGAGCCACTCGGCTCCCGCGGCAGTGAGACGGGCAGCCGACGACAGGGCCGGTTCAGCGGGGTTGCTCATGTCCCCACATCTATCGATGCCACCGGAGCGAATCGGTGAATTACGGGAAACCGGCACGTGGGAATGGGGAATCGGGTACATTCCGCACGCCCGCTGCGTGCGAGGAGCGCGGCGCGGTGGAGTACGCCGGAGCACCGCCGCTCGCGCCCGCGGGCCTCAGTCGGAGGACTTCTCGGCCAGCAGTTCGCGGCCGAACTCGATCATCTTGTGGGCGTAGTCCTCGGTCCAGCCCCCGCGTTCCGCCACGGCCGCGGCGGGCAGGCGGTCGAACCGTCGAGGGTCGGCCAGCTGCGCGGCCGCCATCGCCTGGAACTCCATCGCCCGGTCCGCGGCGGAGCGGAACGCCAGAGTGAGTTCCGTCGCCCGGTCGAGCAGTTCCCGCGGATCCTCCATGGATTCCAGGTCGAAGAACCGCTCCTCGTCCCCGGCGGCCTCCGCGGGCTCGAAGAGCAGCGGAGCGGGGCGGCGGAAGCGGGGACCGCCTCCCGGCTCGCCGGCCGCGTGCGGCTCGGACATGGGACACCTCCAACTCGACTGCCACCTGCCATTGTCCCTCCTGCGCGCGCCCGCCCGGGAATCGGACTTCCCCGCCCAACCCGCCGGGACACCGTGCTGCGGGCAGCGGCCGGAGCGGACGGAGGGCGCGCGCCCGGCCCCCGCGCGACGTCAGGCGCGCACGCGATGGTCCGAGAGACGCGCCAGGACCGCCTGGTGCGCCTCCCACCCGTCGGGGAACCTGACGGGCACCCCCAGCTGCACCGGTTCGGTGACGGGGTGCTCGTCGAGGAGCTCCGGCACGCCCGCCCGGCACACCACGATGCACGCGTGGCGGTGGCGGGAGGCGAGCACGCACAGCCGTCCCGTCTCCATGTGGAAGGCTGTGGCGTCCGGACGTCCGGACAGCGGATGCAGCACCACCGTCACGTCGAACTCCCGGCCCTGCAGCCGGTTGGCGGTGTCGACGACCACCTCCGGCGCGGAGGCGGAACCGCCGCGCGCGACCAGCGCCGAGCGGACGGCCGCCGCCTGGTCGCGGTGAGCGGTGCCCACCGCGATCCGGTCGGGCCCGAGTGCTGCCGCCGCACCGTCCGTACGTTCGCTGGTGCTCGCCCCGCGCCGGGCCAGCAGCCGTTCCACCACCTCTGCGACGGCCTCCACCGCCTCCGGATCGGTCCGCGGCGTGTGCCGCGCGGGCAGCTCCAGCAGCCCCCAGCCCGAGGCGGCCGCCTCGTCGATCACCCGGTCCGCGGCGGAGCCGTTCCCCCGCACGGCGAAGGCCAGTGAGCGGTCGGCCTCCGACGTCCCGCTGGTGAAGGGCGTGAACGGGTAGAACGCCGAGGAGACCAGCGGCGCCGCCGAGGCCGGGAGCCGCCACGACACCGGCAGCCGGTGCTGCGGCAGATCCGGGTTGTGCGCGAGCAGCGTGGCCACGGTGCTGGCGGAAGGGTCGTAGGAGAGTCCGGCCCACTGCTCCGCGCCCACCTGGCTGAACGGATCCAGCTGGCCCGGGTCCCCCACGAAGAGGGCCCGTTCGAACAATCCGGCCACGGCCAGCAGGGCGTCCGAACGCATCTGGTACGCCTCGTCGACGATGGCGTGCTCCCACGGGGTGTCGGTCCTCACCCACGCCCACTTGGCCGCGGTCGAGACCACGATCTCCACCTCGGCGAGATCCGCGATGCGGGAGGAGGGACGCACCGACGGATGCGCGTCGAGGATCCGGTCGTAGGGTTCGGGGTCGCTGCTGTGCAGCCGCCCGACGGGAAGTTGCGGATCCTCCCGTGCGATCCGGTCCACCAGGTCGTCGACCTGCGCATTCGTCTGCGCCACAATCATCAGGCGTCTGCCCGCCGCCGCCAGCTCGCGGGCCGCACGGACCACCAGGGTCGACTTGCCGGCTCCCGGCGGGGAGTCCACGACCACTCCCGGCCCCTCACCGTGGAGCGTGTCCCGCAGGATCGCCGCCGTGGCGCGTGCTGCGGCCTCCCCGGGCGCCACGCGTGCGAGACGGGTGTTCTGCGCCGCGCCGCTGCTCACAGGAAGTCCTCCGGGGTCTCGGGGTCGGGCGGATCGGCGGTGACGCGGGTGGTGGAGCCGGACCCACCGGATGCCTCACGGGAAGGCGGGTGCGGCGCCGGGAGGACCGTGCCGTCCGGGGGGCCGCCGTGGGTCCACGGTGTGTCCTCCGGCTCCGGCAGTGCGGGGCCGCCGCGCGGTGCGTGCTCGAACAGCGTCCACAGCACCTGCTCGCCCACCTGCGGCACCGAACCGGGAGCGGGCTCCTTCCCACGGCCCATCCCGCCGGTCAGCCGCAGCGTGAACAGGCCGTCGCTCGGCACGTCGGCGAGTTCCGCGGTCTGTTTCGGCCCGCCCCCGGGCGTCGCCCGGTGCACGGTGCCGCCCTCGGCCAGGTGCGGATCGTCCTCGGTGCGCACCGTCACCAGCGGGCGGGGCCGGGGCCTCGGCCCCTCGGTGTACGCCGGCCGCACCTCGACGACCACCGACGCGAAGGCCTCGCCCGCGAGCCTCCTCGCCGCCATCACCAGCGGATCGTCCAGGGCCTCCTGCGCGTCCAGCCGGGCCTGGGCCTGTTCCCGCGACGCCAGTTTGTTCGCCGCCGTCACCGCGTCGTCCCGCCGCGGCTGCGGCGGTTCTCCCGCCCGGACCCGGTCGCGGTGGTGGGTGTAGGAGAACCGGTCGCGGCGCCACCGGTCCGGCACGCCCGCCGCCTCGGGCAGTCCGCGCAGCAGGTCGAGGCCCCGCCACACCGCCTGCCAGGTCGGCAGCAGCTGGGAGCGGATCAGACCGGCGATCTCCCGTTCGGCGCCGGGGACCCCGGCGTCGTAGCGCTCCACGGCCGGGGCGAGCAGGGTGTTGTCGAACGCCGGGTCGGTGGCGGGTCCGGCGGGCGGGGTCCGCAGCAGCCCGTCGGCGTCCCGGTCCGTCTCGGCGCGCAGTGCTTCCCGCGCGCCGTCGCTCCCGCGATGCTGCGCGGCCTCGATCCAGGCCAGCAGTGCACCCAGGTGCCGGTCCTCCACGGCGCTCTGGCCGGTGGTCCAGTGCCGGGCGAGCAGCTCGGTCATGGCCACGAGCAGGCAGGAACCGGGCACCCGCGCCCGCTCGCCGTAGTGCGTCAGCCAGCGGCCGAGCAGCGGAACCTGCGCCGGCGCCGGGAACGGGGTCTCGGGGTCCTGCTCGGCGGTCCGGCGGAAGCGTGTCGACCGGCCCAGCAGGCGGACGAACTCCACTCCCGGCCCGTTCGGCAGGATCAACTGCGGAGCGTCGGTGCACAGTTCGATCTCCTCGCCGCCGCGCTCCTCCCGCTCAACCGCGTCCTGCGCGGACTCCAGGTGCGGCAGCACGACGCGCGCCAGTTCGGCCAGGAACGCGAACCGCAGATCCCGGTCGCGCGGCTGCGGCACCGTGAGCAGCGTCGGGCTGTCCCGCTCCGTGCCGACCAGAGCCCCCAGGGGAGCACCGGCCTCGCCCGCTGTCGTCAACGGCACCAGAATCAGGGGACGTTCGGATAGATGCCGGTGGCGCACGGTCGCTGCCGGCTGTGCTCTGCCCGCCGCGACGGCCTCCGCCCGGGCGAGCACCTCGATCAGCGACACGTTCCGGCCTCCTCGTCCGCGGCCTCGGCACGCAGCCGGGCCGCCCGGCGCAGCGCGACGGCCGCGGGCTCGTCGGGAGCCCCGCCGCCCCGGCCGTTCCCCTGCGGACCCCCGGCGGCGGCGAGCACGGACTCCACGGTGGCCAGGCTGCCGAGTTCGGCCCGTGCGCCCCGGCCCAGCGCCGTCACCGCCCCCTGCTCGCGGGCAGCGGACCGGCAGTGGAACGCCAGTTCGCAGCCGGCGAGGCACTCGGGGGCGTAGGAGGCCGGCACCGAGGCCACGGCGTCCCGCAGCGCGTCCGCGGGCAGCGAGAGAGCGAAGGTCGTGCCCTCCGGCACGGCCCCGGCGATCTCGTCCAGACGTGCGAGCCGGGTGAGTTGACGGCGCGTGCTTGCCACCTGCCGCCGCACGTCGACCAGCGCGGCCGCCGGGAGGTTGGAGAAGTCCTTCGGGCACACCAGGAGTGCCTCCGGCCGCACCCCGGAGGAGTCCTCCGGGGCGGGCGGTGCGCCATGGCCACGCCGGACGCCGGCCGCGCGCTCCAGCGCGAGCGCGTAGACGGCCGCCTGCCGGGCGGCGGCGCCCACCTTCGCCGGATCCGCCGAACCGTCCAGGATCGGGAAGGACTTGATCTCGACGACCGTCAGACCGCCGTCGGGGTGCACGGCGACGGCATCCGGTTCCAGGTACACGGCGGAGCCCGCGACATCGAGGGTCAGCATCGGGTGGTCCAGCACCGTCCAACGCCCGGCGGCCGATGCCTCCTCCAGCGCGAGTCCGGTACGGGCCGCCCGCCCCGCCGGACCGTCCGCCGCCAGGTCGGGCACCGCGACCTCGTCGGAGGACTCGGGAGCGGCGTCGCCACTGCGTCCGCACAGCAGCCGGACGAGTTCCGCGCCGCCGTCCGCCTTCACCCGCGCCTCGAACGCGTTCCCCCGGACGAAGGCGAACTGCGACTGCCCGAACGCGGTCGGCGCGCCCAGGGCCGAGGCCAGTGCGTTCTTGTCCACCCCGGCACCGTCGAGCAGGGCCCGCCGCCGGCACCCGGGGTTCGACGCGAGCGCGGCGAGTGCCCGCGCGTCCAGCGGACGGGGCGGCACCCCCGGACCGCCCCGCAACTCGGCGAGCCGCCGCCGCAGCGTGCTGTGCGGTGCAGCGGCGGGCCGCTGCGCGTTCTGCTGTTCCGGCACGGCGGAGGTGCCGGGAGTGGTCGTCATCGGCGCTCGCCCCGGGCGTCGTCTCGCGTTGCTTCCTACCCGCGGCAGTCTGACATCCCGCACCGACACCGCGGGCGGAGGAACGCGCACTGACCCATGATGGGGAGGACCCCACGGGGAGAGGCGGAGCGACGATGGCACACCCGCGGATGCTGCTGGTACGACACGGCGAGACCGAGTGGTCCCGCAGCGGCCGGCACACCGGCCGCACCGACATTCCGCTGCTGGAGGAGGGGCGCCGGACGGCCGGGCTGCTCGGAGAACGCCTGCACCGTGCCCCGTGGTACGGCCTGCCGGGCGTGGAGGTGCTGACAAGCCCTCTGGCCCGCGCCCGCGAGACCTGCGGACTCGCCGGGTTCGGCGAGCGCGCCCGGGAGTGGGACGCCCTCCGGGAGTGGGACTACGGCGCCTACGAGGGGCTCACCACGCCCGATATCCGGCGCACCGCTGGGGAGGACTGGCAGATCTGGCGCGACGGCGTCGTCGACGGCGAGTCGTTGGCGGCGCTGGCCCGGCGTGCCGACGAAGTCGTCGACCGGGTGCGTGCCTCGGACCGCGACGTCCTCGTCTTCGCGCACGGCCACCTGCTCCGCGCCGTGGGGGCGCGTTGGCTCGGCGAGCCGGTCGGCCACGGCGGACGCCTCGTGCTCGGCCCCGTCGGACTCTCGGTGCTCGGATGGGCCTACGGAGCTCCCGCGCTGGTGCGCTGGAACGACACCGGCCACCTCGGCTGAGACCGCCGGGTCACGCGGGACGCGGCAGCCTGCTCAGCACCTCCGCCACGTGCGCCTCGCGGCGGTGGGGCTCCAGACGTCGCGCCGCGGTCGCCAGCATGCCGCGGATGCGGGCCGAGCGGACCGGGTGCCCGAGCAGGCACAGGGCGTGGGAAGCGGCCGCAGCGGCCTCCTCCGGGCGGCCGTCCGCCGCCAGGTCCCCGGCGAGTTCCGCGGTGAACAACGCGCGGTTGCGCAGGAAGTGCGGTTCCTGCAGGGCGACCGCCCGGCGCGCGCAGTCCGCGGCCCTCCGCCAGACGCCCAGCGTCGACCAGCACTGCGACTCCAGCCCCGCCGGCTCGGCCTCGCCGAAGAAGGTCATCCAGGGCGGGTCCGCGTCTCCGCAGCCCCGCTCGAACAGCGTGTGCGCCCGGGCGAGCGCCTCCTCGCACGCCGAGCGGTCTCCCAGGCCCGCCCAGCCTCCCGCCTCCCGCAGCATCAGCAGGGAGAGGAGCCGCGGCGAGCCGAGCCCCCGCGCCGCCCGGAGCCCGGCCTGTGCGGCACGCACCGCCTCCCGGGGCCGCGCCGCGTCCCGGGCGAGGAACGCCATGTTGCAGAAGGCGTGGGCCTCGAGGGCGGCGTCGCCGGACACCCTGGCCGTGGCCAGCGCCTCCGCGTAGTGCGAACGGGCGTCCGCCGTCCGCCCCGAGTCGTGCGCGAGCCACCCCACCGACAGCGCCAGCTCGCCCGCGCCCGCGGTCAGCCGGTCGGTCACGGCCCGCCGCTCCGCTCCGGCGTCGAGGAAGGTGTACGCGGTGCGCAATGCCTCCGCGGCGCGGGGATAGAGGCGGTCGGCGCCGTGGCGGTCGTCCAGCAGGCGGATGCGGCGGACCGCGTCCTCCACGGCTGCGGCCTCCGGCGTGCCGGGCCGGTGCCCGGCCCCGGCGCCCGGGAGGTCGCCCGCCAGGCCCACGGCCAGTGCGGCGGGCCCGCCGGTCATGAACGCGCGACGCAGCACATCGGTCTCCTCGTCGCTCTCGTCGGTCGCGGCCGGCCGGAACGGCTCCGCCCGTGCCGCGGGGTGCGGGCGGCTGCCGCGGCCGGCCCGCGGTCGTCCTGCGTCGGCGTCCCCGTCACCCGGCGCCCGCGGCAGGACGACCACGGACGACGGGCCTCCGCGCGGCGCGGCACGTCCCCGTACCGACTCCCGCGGCTGGAAGCCCAGGTCGGTGAGCGTGCGCCCCGGGAACATGTGGAGGAACACCCGCTCGTAGGCGTAGTTGGGGCAGCGGATCTCGCCCGCTTCCACGCGGCCGACGTACCGGGCGTCGCAGGACACGTGCTCACCGATCTCCCGTGCCGACCTGCGCACGGCTGCCGCGAACTCGCCGGGGGAGAGGGGGCCGCGCAGTTCCCGGAAGGCGGAGTTGGGCCTGCGTACGGAGCCCGCGGCCGCGAACGGTGACGACGCCATGACGGGACGGTACCGGCAGTCACTCCGCGGTTACCCCGTGTTCCGTGACAAACCGGAAATGCTCTCCGCGATCTGCCATGAACTGCCATTCTTCGGAGGGTTCCGCGCCGTAGCCCGTTGACGCCCGCGCGCGTTGGTCCGGACACGACGACGGGTCATCGGGAGGTCGAGGTGCGGAATCCGGGTGTCAGCACGAGCGGGCAGCTCGTCGGCGCGGCGCGGGCCCGCCGTGCCGAGGAGCCGTGCGACCTCGTCACGGTGCCCTCCCGCCAGGGCCTGGAAGCCGTCGACATCCTGCGGTTGCGGGAAGGAGTCGGCCAGGTCCTGCACGACGCACCGGGCCACACCCTGGGGTTCCTCGTCCCACCGGGTACCGCCGCCGCCTGGGACCTCCCCGGGAGCGCCTGTACGCAGACCTGCCGCCGCGATCCGCGCGCCACGGACGAACCGCCTGTCACCGGCACCGGCTGGCTGTTCCCGCCGGAGGGCGAGGCTCCCCGTACCACCGAGCCGGCGCGCCTGCGTGCCGCGCTGGGGCAGGCCGCCCGGACGATCGAGGCCGCCGACCGCTGCCGCTGACGCGCCGGCGCACCATGCCGCGGCCGGGCCGCCGTACGGCGGCCCCGAGCCGGACGCGATACTCGGAGTGTGGCGAGGAAGAGACGCGGCGGCGCCGAGCGGCGGACGCGACAGGTGCGCGACCGGCCGACCGAGCAGGTGGGCGGTGGCACGGCCGAACTGGTGCCCGACCCGGACCGGCCGCACGGCTGGACGCTCACCCTGGACGGAGCACCGCAGTCCCACGTCGACCTGGACGATCCGTCCCACCTGGACTTCGAGTACCAGCGCCGCATCGGGCACGTCCTCGACCTCGCCGCTCCGCCGGGGCAGCCGCTGCGGGTAATGCACCTCGGCGGCGGCGCGTTGACCCTCGCCCGGTACGTGGCCGCCCGGCGGCCCCGCTCCACCCAGCAGGTGGTCGAACTCGACGTCGCCCTGACCGCTTTCGTGCGGCGGGAGCTGCCGCTGCCGAGCGGTGCCCGCATCCGGGTGCGCGCCGGCGACGCGCGCGAGGTGCTCGGCCGGATGCCGGACGACTGGGCGGACGTCGTGACGCTCGACGTCTTCCGTCACGCACGCGTTCCGGCTCATCTCACGAGCGCCGAGTTCCTCGCGGACGCACGGCGGGTGATGCGGCCCGGAGGCCTGTGGGCGGCGAACCTCGCCGACGGTTCCCCGACCGGCGCCGCCGGCCCGCCGACCCATCTGCGCAGTCAGGTTGCCACGGCGCGGAGCGTGTTCGCCGAGGCCTGTGTGCTCGCCGACCCCGCCGTGCTGCGGGGACGGCGGTTCGGGAACGCGGTGCTGGTCGCCTCCGACGCGGAACTCCCCGTCGAGGACCTCACGCGGCTGACCGCGTGCGACCCGCACCCCGGACGCGTCGAACACGGCGTCGCGCTGGCCGGGTTCGCGGCTCAGGCGCGGCCGGTGACCGACGCGACTGCGGTGCCGTCGCCGCGCCCGCCCGCGGACGCCTTCGCGACCTGAGACCGCCCGGTACGTCCCCGCCCTGCGTACGCGCGGACGGCAGGAGGAAGGTCGGGAATGACCCGCTGCGAAGCCATGGCCCCGGACCGGACTTCACCTGCGACGGGACCAACTCGGCAGGGCGCGGCGTCACTCCGGTGGACACCTCCTGCGTGCGGCCCGAGGGCGGCTCGTCTTTGCTCGCACCCATGGATGCAGCACAACCACGCCCGAAAGCAGTACTCCGCCGTGCGGTCTGCGGCTCGCTGACGGCCGCGCTGCTCGTCGGTGGTTCCTGGGGAGCCGCTTCTCCGGCCGCCGCGCTCCCCGCCGACGCCCAGGACGACCTCACGGAGACCGACTGGTACTCGGCAGCCCCCGGCTCCTGGTACGCAGCCCTGCCAACCCTGCCCGACGTGTATCGCGACTGGAGCAACGGGTCGCCCGGGTCCTGGACCCGGCCGGTCCGCAGGGTGCCGATATCCGCCCGGTACGGCATCCGCGGCGACTGGGCCGCCGGGCACCACACCGGCATCGACCTCGCCGTCCCCGTCGGCACCCCGGTCCGTTCCGTCGGCACCGGAACGGTCGTCCGCGCGGGCCGTTCCGGCGACTACGGCAAAGCGGTGACCGTCCGCATGGACGACGGCAACTACACGCTGTTCGCCCACCTGTCCAGGATCGACGTGCACCGGGGTGAGCGGGTCCGGGCCGGCACGGTCCTCGGTGCTTCCGGCAACACCGGCCGGAGCACCGGCCCCCACCTCCACTTCGAGGTGCGGGCGGAGCGCGGCTACGGCTCCGACATCAACCCCGTCGCCTACCTCGCGCAGCGCGGCGTCCGCTTCCCGTGACCCTCCGCGGACCGCGGCCTCCGGACCCGCAGGTCATCGGGCCGGCTCCGGGGCCCCGCGCCCCGGAGCCGGCCCGGGGCCGACGTGCTTGCGCCGGACCAGCAGGGTCAGGGTCGCGGCCACGGAGACGCCGCTGAGGTTGATGAGGAGCTGGAGCGCGGCCTCGCCGCAGCGTCCCCAGTCGCCCGCCACCGCGGCCAGGACGGCGAAGCCCGCGGCCGGCACCGTCGTCACGGAGATGAAGACACCGACCAGCGTGCTCGGCTTCGCCGAGGTGAGGGCGATCATGCCCGCGACCCCGGCGAGCAGCGCGACGATCACGGAGAACGGGCCCACCTCGTAGACGAACGAGGCCTCGTGCAGGTTCGCCAGATCCCCGGCCTCGAACAGTCCGCCGAGATGGGCGACCAGCGTGAGCGCCGCGGTGACCAGCATCGCCACGGGGTAGCCGACGCAGAGCGCCAGCGCGGCACGGGCCGCCAGTTCGTGCCGCCTGCCGACGGCGGCCACCGCCAGGGCGGCCAGCGGCCCGAAGTCGGGACTCACCACCATCGCCCCCACCAGTGTGATCGCCGAATCGGTGATGACCCCCGCCGCGGCGAGGAGGCAGGCGATGGTCAGAAACCCCAGGTACACCGGATTGATCCGGCTCTCCTCGCCGGTGGTGGCGACCAGTTCCTCCCAGATGACCGCGTCGGCGTCCTCACCCGGTGCGTTCCGCTCGGCGGCCGCGGCGGACTCGGAGAGCAGCACGTCGACGGACTGCAGACTGATCTGGCCCCTCCGGCTCACGCCCTGCTCCGCCAGCCGCCGCACCACGTCCTCGGCCGCCTTGCGGGCGACCACGGCCTCGACGACGTCTCCGACGGGCTGCCTGCTCACGCCCTCCGCGACCACGACGTGCGCGACTCCCGGCTCCGTGCCGAGGAACCCGACCACGGACGCACTCTCGTCCGCCGGGCAAATCACTCTGAGGTGCAACATGGGGCCAGTATCGGGATTCCGGGAACGCACCCGTCGGATGTCGGACCCCCGGGTGCGGTCCTTCGTCGCGCCCGCACGGAACTGTCGCGGTGGAGGGGCGACGCGGAGCCGCGCCCGGCGCCCCTCCACCGGGAACGTCAGTCCGAGGAGCCGGTGACGGCCTCCGCCCGCTCGCCGGCCGGTTCCAGCCGCACCACGATCGCCTTCGACGTCGGCTGGTTGCTGGTCCCGGAGACGCTGTCCAGCGGCACCAGGACGTTGGTCTCCGGGTAGTACGCGGCGGCGCAGCCGCGCACCGTCGGATACGGCACCGCGACGAAGCCCGCCGCCCGGCGCTCCTCACCGCCCGCCCAGACGCTCACCAGATCCACGCGGTCGCCTTCCGCGAGGCCGAGATCCGCCAGGTCCGCCGGGTTGACCAGCACCACGTGGCGGCTGCCGTGGATGCCCCGGTAGCGGTCGTTGTCCGAGTAGGGGATGGTGTTCCACTGGTCGTGGGAGCGCAGCGTCTGCAGCAGCAGGTGACCTTCGGGTGTTTCCGGCATCTCCCAGTCGTTGCGGGTGAAACGGGCCGCGCCGACGGACGTGGGGAAGACGCCCTCGTTGACCGGATTCGGCAGCCGGATGCCCTCCGGGCGCGCCACCCGCCGGTTGAAGTCGTGCAGCCCGGGGACGATTCGGGAGATGCGGTCCCGGATCGCGCCGTAGTCGGCCTCGAACTCCTTCCAGGGAATGCCCTTTCCGCCGTCGAGAGTGCGGGCGGCGAGGCGGCACAGGATGGCGACCTCGCTCAGCAGCACCGGAGAGGCCGGTTCCAGACGCCCCCACGAGGCGTGCACCTCGCTCATGGAGTCCTCCACGGTCACGCACTGCTCGCCGCCCGCCTGCACGTCGCGCTCGGTGCGGCCCAGTGTCGGGAGGATGAGCGCGGTCCGTCCGCACACCGTGTGGGAGCGGTTGAGCTTGGTCGAGACGTGCGCGGTGAGGCGGCACCCGCGGAGCGCGTCCTCGGTGGCCGCACTGTCCGGAGCGGCCCGGACGAAGTTGCCCGCGACACCGAGGAAGGTCCTGATGCGGCCCTCGCGCATGGCGCGGATCGCGCCCACCGAGTCCACGCCGTGCGCCCGGGGCGGATCGAAGCCGAACTCCTCCTGCAGTGCGTCCAGGAAGGAGTCCGGCATCTTCTCCCAGATGCCCATCGTGCGGTCGCCCTGCACGTTGCTGTGGCCCCTCACCGGGCAGGCGCCGGTGCCCGGCCTGCCGAGGTTCCCGCGCAGCATCAGGAAGTTCACGATCTCCCTGATGGTGGGGACGGCGTGCTTGTGCTGCGTGATGCCCATGGCCCAGCAGACGATGACGCGCTTGCTGCCCAGGACTTCGTCCCGGACCTGCTCGATCTCGTCGCGCGTCAGCCCGGTCGCGGTGAGGATGTCGTCCCAGCCGATGGTGCGCGCGTGCTGCGCGAACTCCTCGAAGCCACTGGTCCGCGAGTCGATGAAGGTGCGGTCCAGGACGGTGCCCGGCCGCGCGTCCTCCGCCTCCAGCAGCAGCCGGTTCAGCCCCTGGAACAGGGCGAGGTCGCCGCCGCCGCGGATGTGGAGGAACCGGTCGGCGATGCCGGTGCCCCGCCCGACGAGGCCGCGCGCCTTCTGCGGGTTCTTGAACCGCAGCAGCCCGGCTTCCGGCAGTGGGTTGACCGCCACGATACGGGCGCCGTTGCGTTTCGCCTCCTCCAGCGCCGACAGCTGGCGGGGGTGGTTGGTGCCCGGGTTCTGCCCCACCAGGAAGATCAGGTCCGCGTGGTGGATGTCGTGCAGGCTGACGGTGCCCTTCCCCGTGCCCAGGGTCTCGTGCAGCGCGGCCCCGCTCGACTCGTGGCACATGTTGCTGCAGTCGGGCAGGTTGTTGGTGCCGAAGGCCCTGGCGAAGAGCTGCAGGACGAACGCCGCCTCGTTGCTGACGCGGCCCGAGGTGTAGAAGACCGCTTCGTCGGGCGAGTCCAGGGACCTCAGCTCCGCGGCGACCAGCCCGAGGGCGTCGTGCCAGCTGATGGGCTCGTAGTGGTCCGAGTCCGGCCGCTTGACCACGGGTTCGGTGAGCCGCCCCTGCTGATTCAGCCACCGGTCGGAACGCCTGCCCAGTTCCGACACGGAGTGCTCGCGGAAGAAGTCCGCCCCGATCCGGCGCGTCGTCGCCTCGTCGTTGATGTGCTTGGCGCCGTTCTCGCAGTACTCGTTGCGGTGCCGCTTCCCCGCCGGAGGGTCCGGCCAAGCACAGCCCGGACAGTCGATGCCGCCCACCTGGTTCATCGTCAGCAGCGTCCTGCCCACCCGGGGCACCGACGTCTGCCGCAGCGAGTAGTCCATCGCGTGCGCCACGGCGGGCGCACCCGCCGCCCAGTCCTGGGGCGGGGACACCGTCGGTCCCTCGTCCTGCTCTTCTTCCGGTGTCCTGGCCATCGGGCCGCCTCCGTCCGTGGTGTGCGGGTGCGTCAGCCGACGGGCCAGTGGGGAACGTGGGTCCCGGAGGGCTCCCGGCCGGTCGGCTGCACATGTCCGTGGTGAACGGTTCCCCGCCAGCCTCCCACCTCTTCGCCCAGCCCCTCGACGAAGTCGCGGAAGTGACCGAGTTCACGCCGCACGACGCGGCCCGTCAGCGCGGCCGCGCGCCGCGCCCCGGGGCCCTGCCCGCGGTCGATCCGCAGCCGCACGGTCACCTCGGTGCGGTCCGCCGCCGTGGCGCGGAAGGACACCTCACCCTCGTGGCGGGGGAACCGCTGGGGGCTGCGCCAGGTGAGGAAGGAGTCCGGTCGCTGCTCCACGATCTCCGCCAGGAACTCGGTGCGCAGTGGGCCCAGCCCCACGTGCCAGCGGGTGAGGGTGGGCGTCACCTGCTCCACGCCGCGCACCGACGGCATGAAGCGCGGAAAGCTCGTGAACTGCGTCCACTGGTTGTAGGCCGTACGCAGGGGGACCCCGACGTCGACCGTCTCCTCGATGGTGTGCATCGCCGGTCCGTCCTCGACTGTCGCTCCGCTCAGTGTCGGCGTTCCTCCTGCCCCGCGCCACCTGGTTGCGCCGGAGGAGGGGCGCTGTCTCCGGGCGTACCCCTGTGGCACGGTCCGACACCGACCGTGCCGGTCGGGGAAGCGCAGAGGCCGTGGACGGCCCCTGCGGCGACTGCCTGTTCACCTCCGCGGTGGGAGTCAGGGGTACAGCTGAACGGAGTAGGTCGAGGTGAGGTTTCTCCAGTAGCCGGCCGAGCAGTTGTTGATGTCAAGGTTCCAGGCCACGCTTCCCGTGCCGTCCCACCCCGTGTACCCCCGAACGCCTGCGCCGTCCGTCTGGCAGTTGAAGACCGTGTACTCGCCGACCAGGCCGTGCACGTTGTAGATGCCGTAGGAGTACCAGCTGTACACGAGCGGGTGGTTGGTGCCCCCGTCCCAGACGTCGCCTTCGTAGACGCAGACCCACCCGGGGTCGCAGACGTCGGTCAGGGCATTGCCGGAGTCCGGTGCGGCCGCTGCCTCTGTCGGCGGGGCGGCCAGGGCCGTGGGTGCGGCGACCGCGGCAGGCACGGTCAGTCCCAGGCAGGAGACGAGCAGGAGCAGGAGGCGACGCACGGGAACTCCTCGCTTCTCGGTGAGCATGGCGTGACTCTTGGTAGTCGCGGTTCGCCGTTCTTGTCAAGAACCTGACCAGATTGCCCCCGTCGCAGTCCGGGGGGATGCGGGCGGGGGCGGCGAGGACGGATGGGGAGCGGCATGTCCACCGTCGGAACGCGATGAAGGGCTGACCTGCGGAAGCAGATCAGCCCTTCATCGTTCAGGGTGAATGACGGGACTTGAACCCGCGACTTCCTGGACCACAACCAGGTGCTCTACCAACTGAGCTACATCCACCACAACCGGCGCGTTTCCCGTACCGGCCGAGAAAGAGTGTACAGGGTTTTCAGGGGTGCTCGTGCACGGTTTCTGTTCCGGAGCCCTCCGAGGGCTTCCCGGGGGCCTCCGCCGAGGCGCCGCCGACGACGTGCCGGGAGGCGATGTCCTTGGCCGTCTCGGAGTCGGGTCCGGGCTGCGGCACGAAGACCGCCTCGCGGTAGTAGCGCAGCTCGGCGATGGACTCCCGGATGTCCGCGAGGGCGCGGTGGTTGCCGCTCTTCTCGGGGCTGTTGAAGTAGGCGCGGGGGTACCAGCGGCGGGCCAGCTCCTTCACCGAGGAGACGTCGACGATCCGGTAGTGGAGATACCCCTCCAGCGTGGGCATGTCCCTGGCGAGGAAGCCGCGGTCGGTGCCCACCGAGTTGCCGCACAGCGGCGCGCGCCGGACATCCGGGACGTGCGCACGGATGTAGTCGAGTACCAGCTTCTCCGCCTCGGCGAGCGTCGTTCCGGCGTCGAGCTCCTCGAGCAGCCCCGAGGCGGTGTGCATCTCCCGCACGACCTCCGGCATGTTCTCCAGCGCCTCGGCCGGG
The DNA here is from genome assembly GCF_047200695.1 of Streptomyces callyspongiae. NCBI lineage: Bacteria > Bacillati > Actinomycetota > Actinomycetes > Kitasatosporales > Streptomycetaceae > Streptomyces > Streptomyces callyspongiae. The sequence continues at coordinate 136,141 of NZ_JBJZOM010000004.1, read as the reverse complement.
GGGCGGATGACGACGTCCACGCCCTCGCCGAGGACGTTCAGCTCGGAGTCCGTGACCAGAGCGGCCACCTCCACCAGCGCGTCGTCCGTCAGCGAGAGGCCGGTCATCTCGCAGTCGATCCACACCATGCGATCATTCATGCGCTCACCCTACGTCGCCTGTCCACGGTCCCCGCCGCGCTGCCTGGGCAGCCGGTGCGACCAGGCGTCCGACTGCGGCTTCCCGGGTTCCGGGCCGCCGGCGGTGCCCGCCGCCGCGCTCTCGTCGCGGGGCTCGGTGCGATGCGCCCGGCGACCGTCCGTGACGGTGCTGCTGCCGTCCTGCGCCGGGAGGTGCAGTCCCTGTGCGGCGGAGCCCGCCTCCGGGCGCCGAGCGCGGTAGGCGGCGCGGTAGGACGCCGGCGAGGCGCCCAGCTGGCGCCGGAAGTGACCCCGCAGTGCGACGGGCGACCGGAAGCCGCAGCGCGCCGCCACTTCGTCCACGGAGTAGTCGGTGGTCTCGAGCAGGCGTTGTGCCTGGAGTACACGCTGGGTGATCAGCCACTGCAGCGGCGCACTCCCGGTGAGGGTGCGGAAGCGCCGGTCGAAGGTGCGTCGGCTCATGTAGGCGCGCGCGGCGAGGGCCTCCACGTCGAACTGCTCGTGGAGGTGCTCCAGCGCCCAGGCGACGACCTCGGCCAGCGGGTCGGCGCCGATCTCCTCCGGTAATGACCTGTCCAGGTGCCGGGGGTGGCCCCCGTCCGTCGCCGATGCTCTCCGCGGGGGCACCACGAGCCTCCGGGCGAGGGCTCCGGCGGCATCCGTTCCGTGGTCCGAACGCACCACGTGGAGGCAGAGGTCGATGCCGGCAGCGGTGCCGGCGGAGGTCAGGATGTCGCCGTCGTCGACGAACAGTTCGCGCGGGTCGACATGCACGGCCGGGTAGCGCTTGGCGAGCGTCGGGGCGTACATCCAGTGCGTCGTCGCCGGACGTCCGTCCAGCAGCCCCGCCGCGGCGAGGACGAAGGCGCCGGTGCACAGCCCCAGCACCCGGGCACCTTCCTCGTGGGCCTGGCGGAGCGCCTGCAGGGCCGGTGCGGGCGGCGGTTGCGTGATGGAGCGCCAGGCGGGGACGACCACGGTGCCGGCGCGGGACAGCGCCTCGAGGCCGTGCGGTGCGGCCAACTGGAGGCCGCCGGTGGTGCGGAGCGGGCCGTCCTCACCCGCGCAGGCAAGGAGGCGGTAGCGCGGGACGCCGGCGTCCTGCCGGTCGATCCCGAACACCGAGAGCGGGATGGAGCTCTCGAATATGGGTCCGCCGCTGAACAGCAGCACGGCGACGACCTCGCGCCGACGGCGGGTCGCCGGCCTGCGGGTGGCCGTCGTCTGACCCTCCCGGGACTCCTCCTGGCTGGTGGGAACGCTCATCGGACTGTAAGCCCCCCTCATCGTCGCGCGTCTTCAAGATCCTTCACTTATCTCCCCCGCGGCGATAGCCAAGATCGAATCTACTGTCTCGCACGAGTTCGGCGAGCCAAGTTCAGCAGGTGACGCCATATCGACTTGGCCACGTGGCGTGAAGCCTGCGGCCACGAAGCGTTCCACTGACCGGGCCCGTTGGGTAGTACGCATAACCTCACTGCCCGTCCGCTGCCGCTCCCACACCCCGGTCGAACCCCTTTCTGCCCTGGTGGGAGGGGCTGCGGGAGGGGACGGAAAGCCTTCTCCCACAGTGTGGATCAAGTTGGCTGAAAAGTGAGGGGGCGCACGGGGGCGCATACGTGCAGGTAACCAGGGTGTAAGGGGCGCAGCGGCACGTTGCGCGAAGTGTCCGGTTGGTGCATGCTCCGGGGTCACGCGCGTCGCCCGCGACCCGCCCTCGCAGGCGCTGGGTGCGGGGGGAGTGCGGTCGTACTCTTGGGGTAGGGGTAGGGACAGACGGTCCCGGTCGTAGTCCCGGCCCCGGCCCCGCTGTTGCAACCGAGCACCGTCCGACAGACCGTTCCCTCCGCAGAGGGCTCACACGCCGAGACATCCATGGCTGGACACGAGATCCCCGATCCCGCGGACCGCAGACGGGTCGCCGATTCCCAGGTGGCGCCCGACACGGTGCCCGCGGTCTCCGACATGGAGGAGCCCCGGCGCCACCCCTGCGACCCGGCGTTCCGGCACGGCGTCGTGGTCGGCTTCGACGGTTCGACCTCCAGCGAACGTGCCCTGGCCTACGCGATCGGCATGGCGCACCGCTCCGGTTCCGGCCTCGTGATCGTGCACGTGGCCAACCGGTTGCCCTCCGCGGTGTGGGCCGGTTGCGAGCCACCCGTCTTCGTAGACGTCCCCGACCACCGCACCGAGGTCCTGGGCTTCGAACTCGCCTGCGCCGACCACCTCACCCAGGTGCCCTGGGTGCTCGTGGAGCGGGGCGGCGACATCTGCCACGAACTGGAGGAGGTCGGGCGGGAGTACGAAGCCGACGCCATCGTGGTGGGCTCGACGCACGGGCTCGCGGGGCGTCTCTTCGGATCGGTCTCCGGGCGGCTCGCCCGGCGGGCGCAGCGTCCCGTCGTGGTCATTCCCTGAACGGCGCCCCGTCCGGCAGGGTCTGACGGAGCCCCACTCGTCCCCTCTCGCGGAATCCGTCCGGCTTCGGAGGTGGATTGTGCTTTTGTGCGGGGCATACACAGAGCAGCGAGCCGCCGCCCGGGGGTGACGGTCCCCGGCAGTGGCGGCATCCCGCCGGCGTATTGGGCGACGCCGGCGATCGCGGGGCGGGTTTCCGCGCGGTTGGTGGCCCACGCGGAAGCCTGCCCCGCCCCACGTCGCCGCCCCGTCGGGCCTACTCGACGGTGACCGACTTGGCGAGGTTGCGGGGCTTGTCGATGTCCCGCTCCAGGCACAGAGCCGTGTGGTAGGCGAGCAGTTGCAGCGGGATTCCCAGCAGGATCGGGTCGAGCTCGGGTTCGTTCCTCGGCACCAGAATCGTGTGGTCCGCCTTTTCCTGCTGCTGGTGGGAGACGGCCAGGATCGGGCCGCTGCGGGCCTTGACCTCCTCGAGGGTGGCCCGGTTCTTCTCCAGCAGATCGTCGTCGGGAACCACGGCCACGGTCGGCACCGCGGGCTCGATGAGGGCCAGCGGCCCGTGCTTCAGCTCGGACGCCGGATATGCCTCCGCGTGGATGTACGACACTTCCTTGAGCTTCAGCGAGGCCTCGCGGGCGACGGGGTAGCCGCGCACCCGGCCGACGAACATCATGCTGCGGGCCCGGGCGTACTCGGTCGCGAGTTCCGCGATCCGCTCCTCGCCGTCCAGGATCTGCTGGATCTGGTGGGGGAGCCTGCGCAGCCCCGCGATGAGGCGCTTGCCGTCGGCGACGGAGAGGTCCCGGATCCGGCCCAGGTGCAGTGCGAGCAGGGCGAAGGCCACGGCGGTGTTGGTGAAGCACTTCGTGGACACCACGCAGACCTCCGGGCCGGCGTGCACGTACACGCCCCCGTCCGTCTCCCGGGCGATCGCGGAGCCGACGACGTTGACGACGCCGAGTACGCGTGCCCCCTTGCGTTTCAGCTCCTGCACCGCTGCCAGGGTGTCGTAGGTCTCCCCGGACTGACTGACGGCGATGTAGAGGGTGTCCGGGTCGACCACGGCGTTGCGGTACCGGAACTCGCTGGCGGGTTCCGCGTCGGCCGGGATGCGGGCCAGCTCTTCGACGAGCTGTGCGCCGATCATGCCTGCGTGGTAGGCGGAACCGCAGCCGAGGACCTTCACGCGGCGCACTCCGCGCGCCTCCCGGGCGTCCAGGTTCAGGCCGCCGAGGTGGACGGTGGCGAAGCGGTCGTCGATCCGGCCGCGCAGCACCCGGTCCACCGCGTCGGCCTGCTCGGCGATCTCCTTGCGCATGTAGGTTTCGTGGTCGCCCATGTCGTAGGACTCGGCGGCCCATTCGACGGTCTCGGGCGAGGTCGAGGTGCGGGAGCCCTCGGTGGTGCAGGTGCGGTAGTCGTCGGCCTTGACCGTCGCCATCTCGCCGTCGTTCAGCGTGACGACCTGGCGCGTGTGGGACACCAGGGCGGCCACGTCGGAGGCGACGAACATCTCGCGTTCGCCGACCCCCAGGACGACCGGGGACCCGTTGCGGGCGACCACGATGCGGTCCGGGAAGTCGGCGTGCAGCACCGCGATCCCGTAGGTGCCCTCCACGCGGCGCAGCGCCTCTCTGACCTTCCCCTCCAGGGTGTCGGACTGCGCCTGCGCCACCAGGTGGGCGAGGACCTCGGTGTCGGTCTCGGAGGCCAGTTCCACGCCGTCGGCGGCGAGTTTGGCCCGCAGTTCGGCGGCGTTGTCGATGATGCCGTTGTGGACGACGGCGACCCTTCCGCCGGCGTCCAGGTGCGGGTGGGCGTTGGCGTCGTTCGGCGCACCGTGGGTGGCCCAGCGGGTGTGGGCGATGCCGGCGGTGCCGGAGAAGCGCTTGGGGAGGCGGGACTCCAGGTCGCGCACCCGCCCCTGGGCCTTGGCCGCCCGGAGGCCGGAACTGCGCGACTGGACGGCGATGCCCGCGGAGTCGTAGCCGCGGTACTCCAGGCGCTGCAGGCCTTCCAGCAGCAGCGGGGCGACGTCCCGCTTACCGATGTATCCCACGATTCCGCACACGGTGCCTCTCCTTCGCCAGTCCTTCGGGTGTGGTCCCACGGGCCGGGGCGGCCCGGGCCGGGTGCTGCTCAGCCGTAGACGATCCGCCGCAGTTGCCGGTGCGAGAGCGTGGGCGGTGCGACGGCCCGGTGGGGCAGTTCGTCCGCGATCCGTGCGAAGACGGCGTCGTTGCGGAGGCCGCGGGCCTTCAGCTCCCGGTGGCGGCGGCGCACGAACTCCTCGGTGGTCTCGTCGAAGTACGCCAGCACGTCGAGGACCACCCGGGCCGCCTCGCCGCGCGGCAGCGCGGTGGTGCGGGCCAGGTGGTCGACGAGGTCCTCGTGGACCGGGTTCCGGCGCTCCAGCATTCGACGATGGTGCGGCGCAGAACCCGGTTCCGCAAATTTTCTGCCCGGAATCGGGCAGGAAGTGCCCGGAATGGCGGATGGGAGGGAGTGTCGCCGTCGATCAACCGCTCGGACGACGGACGGGGCGTCCCGGACCGGAGGGCCGGGACGCCCCGTCGCAGAGGTGCGGAAGCCGTCAGAAGCCGAGCTCGCGGGCGATCAGCATGCGCTGCACCTCGCTGGTGCCCTCGCCGATCTCCAGGATCTTCGCGTCGCGCCACATGCGGGCCACCGGGTACTCGTTCATGAAGCCGTACCCGCCGTGGATCTGGGTGGCTTCCCGGGCGTTGGTGACCGCGATCTCCGAGGAGTAGAGCTTCGCCAGGGCGGCCTCCTTCTTGAAGCGTTCCCCGGCCAGCATGCGGGAGGCGGCGTCGCGCCAGGCAAGACGGGCGGTGTAGGCCCGCATCTCCATGTCCGCCAGCTTGAACTGGATGGCCTGGTTGCTCCCGATCGGCTTGCCGAACGCCTTCCGGGTCTTCGCGTAGGCCACGGACTCGTCCACGCAGCCCTGTGCCAGGCCGGTGGCCAGCGCCGCGATGGCGATGCGGCCCTCGTCGAGGATCCGCAGGAACTGGGCGTAGCCCCGGCCCTCCTCGCCCACCAGGTTCTCGCCCGGCACCCGCACGTCGCTGAACGACAGTTCGCGGGTGTCCGAGGCGTTCCAGCCGACCTTCGAGTAGGGCGCGGCCACGGTGAACCCCGGCGTGCCGGAGGGGACGAGGATGCTGGAGATCAGCGGCGAGCCGTCCTCCTTGCGCCCCGTCACGGCCGTGACGGTGACCAGACCGGTGATGTCGGTGCCGGAGTTGGTGATGAAGCACTTCGAGCCGTTGATGACCCACTCGCCGGTCTTCTCGTCGCGGACCGCCGTGGTCCGGGTGCCGCCGGCGTCGGAGCCGCACTCCGGTTCGGTCAGCCCGAACGCGCCGAGCGTCTCGCCGGAGCAGAGCTTCGGCAGCCAGGTCCGCTTCTGCTCCTCGGTACCGAAGCGGTGGATCGGCATCGCGCCGAGCGAGACGCCTGCCTCCAGGGTGATCGCCACCGAGGAGTCGACGCGGGCCAGCTCCTCCAGGGCGATGCCGAGGGTGAGGTAGTCGCCGCCCATCCCGCCGTACTCCTCCGGGAACGGCAGGCCGAACAGGCCCATCTCTCCCATCTGGCGGACGATGTCGTAGGGGAACTCGTGGTTCTCGTAGAACTCGCCGATCTTGGGAGCCACCACGTCGTGCGCGAACTCCTCGACGGTGCGGCGCAGTTCCTCGTGCTCCGGTGCGAGACGGTGATCGAGTGTCATGACGGATCCTTGTGGGAGAGCGCTCGGACGGTACGGGAGGGGCTGGGGCGACCCAGCTGTTCGGCCATCCAGCCGCTGGTGGCGGTGAGTCGGCCGAGATCGACCCCGGTCTCGATGCCGAGGCCGTGCAACATCCACACGAGGTCTTCGGTGGCGAGGTTGCCGGTGGCGCTCTTCGCGTACGGGCAGCCGCCGAGGCCGCCGGCGGAGGCGTCCACCGTGGTCACGCCGTGCTGCAGCGCGGCGAAGGTGTTGGCCAGTGCCTGGCCGTAGGTGTCGTGGAAGTGGACGGCGACGCGGTCGGCGCCGATCCCCTCCGCCGCGAGCGCGGTGAGCAGCGCCGCGACATGGCCCGGGGTCGCGACCCCGATGGTGTCGCCGAGGCTGAGTTCGCCGCAGCCCATGTCCACCAGGCGGCGGCAGACCCGCACCACCTGCTCGACCGGCACGGCGCCCTCCCAGGGGTCGCCGAAGCACATCGACAGGTAGCCGCGGACCTTGGCGCCGGCCTCCCGGGCCCGGGAGACGACCGGCTCGAACATCGTGAGGGCCTCGTCGACCGTGCGGTTGAGGTTGGCCTTGGCGAAGGACTCCGTGGCGCTGGCGAACACCGCCACCTCGTGGGCGTCCAGCGCCAGCGCGCGCTCCAGTCCGCGGGAGTTGGGCACCAGGACGGGCAGCCGTGCCCGGGCCCCCAGACCGGAGAGGCGCGGATACAGTTCCTCGGCGTCGGCGAGCTGCGGTACCCAGCGCGGGTGCACGAAGCTGGTGGCCTCCACCGTGTCCAGTCCGGCCTCGACCAGCCGCAGGATGAACTCCGCCTTCACCTCGACCGGTACCGTCGCCTGCTCGTTCTGCAGGCCGTCACGGGGCCCGACCTCGTGGATGCGTACCCGGCCGGGAAGGCCTTCCGCGGGCACGGTCATGGGCAGAGGCCCGGTGCTGCCGCCCGGGGCGGTCGGTGCGTTCATGCGGCACCCTCCTCGGGACTCCCGGCCTCCTTGGGCTCCACAACGGCGAGGACCTGGTCCATCGCGACCGCCGTGCCCGCGGAGACGTCCAGTTCGGTGACCACGCCGTCGTACGGGGAGGCGATGACGTGTTCCATCTTCATCGCCTCGACGACCAGCAGGCTCTGCCCGGCGACGACCTCCTCGCCGAGCTGCGCCTTCACGACCGTGACCGTGCCCGGCATGGGAGCGGTGAGCGCGTCCGCGCCGTGCGCGCCGGCTCCGCCGCGCAGCGCTGCCTCGACCGGGTCGTGGTCCGTGACGTGCCACGCCTGCCCCTCCCGGCCCAGCCAGCGCCCTTCCGGGCCGGCGGTGTGCACGAAGTGCAGGGTGATGCCCGCCCACTCCAGGACGGCGGTGTTCGCGGCCGTGCCGTGCAGCAGGCGCGCCCGCACCGGATCCGCGTCGCCGATGCGGACCTGTGCGTCGTGGGCGCGGCCGCGCACATGCACCGTGACCGGCTCGTGCCCGGGGACGCGCAGCGGGTGCGCCGTCCAGGCCGGGTCCGCGCCGGTGCGGAACCCGGAGGGCACGGAGAACGGGTCCACCCACCCGGTGGGCGTGGCGTCCGGTTCGAGCGCCGCCTGGCGCAGCAGGGCTGCGGCGGCGTGGACCTCGTCGGGCACGCCGGTCGCCACCAGACCGGCCGCGTCACGGTCGACGAGGCCGGTGTCGAGGTCGCCGGAGACGACCTCCGGATGGGCGAGCAGGGCCCGGAGGAAGCCGATGTTGGTGTCCACGCCGAGTACGGCCGTCCTGCCGAGCGCGGCCCGCAGCGTACGGAGTGCGGAGGCGCGGTCAGGGCCGTGGGCGATCACCTTGGAGAGCATCGGGTCGTAGGAGGTGCCCACTTCGGTGCCCTCGCCGAGCCCGGAGTCCGTGCGCACTCCCTGGCCCTCGGGCTCCTCGAGCAGGCGTACGGTGCCGGCCGAGGGGAGGAAGTCGACCCGGTTCCCGGAGACGCGTGCGGTTTCGGCGCAGACCCGGGCCTCGACGGCGTGGCCGTTCAGGGAGACCTCCGCCTGGCCGAACGGCAGGGCCTCGCCCGCGGCGACCCGCAGCTGCCACGCCACCAGGTCGAGGCCGGTGACCAGTTCGGTGACCGGGTGCTCCACCTGGAGGCGGGTGTTCATCTCCATGAAGAAGTAGTCCCGCGGGCCGTCCTCGGGCGCCGGGCCGCCGGGGACGATGAACTCGACCGTGCCGGCGCCGCGGTAGCCGCAGGACCGGGCCGCGTCGACCGCTGCCTCGCCCATGGCGGCGCGGGTCGCCTCGTCGAGCAGGGGGCTGGGGGCCTCCTCGATGATCTTCTGATGGCGCCGCTGGAGCGAGCACTCGCGCTCGCCGAGGTGCACGACGTTCCCGTGGGAGTCGGCCAGGACCTGGATCTCGATGTGGCGCGGCCGGTCGATCCACCGCTCCACGAGCAGGGTGTCGTCGCCGAAGGAGCCCCGCGCCTCACGGCGCGCGGAGGCGATCTCGTCGGCGAGGCGGGACTCCTCGCGCACCAGCCGCATACCCTTGCCGCCGCCGCCGGCCGAGGGCTTGAGGAGGACGGGCATGCCGATCCTCCGGGCGGCGGTCGCCAGTTCCTCGTCCGTCAGGCCCGATCCGGACGAGCCGGGCACCACCGGTACTCCGGCCGCCCGGACGGTCTCCTTCGCGCGGATCTTGTCGCCCATCAGCTCGATGGCTGTGGCGGGCGGCCCGATGAACACCAGCCCCGCCTCGGTGCAGGCAGCGGCGAACGCGGCGTTCTCCGCGAGGAACCCGTATCCCGGGTGGACGGCCTGGGCCCCGGTCCGGCGTGCGGCGTCCAGCAGCCGTTCCACCGACAGATAGCTCTCGGAGGCGGCCGCCGGGCCGATGCGTACGGCGGTGTCGGCCTCCCGCACGTGCCGGGCGTCGGCGTCGGCGTCGCTGTGGACGGCGACCGAGCGCACGCCCTCCGCGCGCAGGGTGCGGATGACCCGCACCGCGATCTCGCCGCGGTTGGCCACCAGTACCGTGTCGAACATCGTCATCGTCGTTCTTCCCCTCACATCCGGAACACGCCGAAGGCGGGCGCGTGCGGATCCCTCTCGGGCAGTGGTCCGTTGGCGCAGGCGGTGAGTGCGAGCCCGAGCACCTGGCGGGTCTCCAGCGGGTCGATCACGCCGTCGTCCCACAGCCGTGCGGTGGCGTAGTAGGCGTTGCCCTGCTCCTCGTACTGGGCGCGGACCGGTCCGCGGAAGGCCTCTTCCTCCTCCTCGCTCCACTCCTCGCCGCGGGCCTCGATCTGGTCCCGCTTGACCGTGGCCAGCACCGAAGCGGCCTGCTCGCCGCCCATCACGGAGATCTTCGCGTTGGGCCACATCCACAGGAAGCGGGGGCCGTACGCGCGGCCGCACATGGAGTAGTTGCCCGCCCCGTAGGAGCCGCCGACGACGACGGTGAGCTTGGGCACGCGGGTGCACGCCACCGCCGTGACCATCTTGGCACCGTGCTTGGCGATGCCGCCCGCCTCGTAGTCCTTGCCGACCATGAAGCCGGAGATGTTCTGCAGGAACAGCAGCGGGATGCCGCGCTGGTCGCAGAGTTCGATGAAGTGGGCGCCCTTCTGGGCGGACTCGGCGAACAGGATGCCGTTGTTGGCGACGATGCCGACGGGGTGGCCGTGGATGTGGGCGAAGCCTGTCACCAGCGTGGTGCCGTACTCCGCCTTGAACTCCTGGAAGCGCGAGCCGTCGACCACGCGGGCGATGACCTCGCGCACGTCGTACGGGGTGCGCGAGTCGACGGGCACGGCCGAGTAGAGCCCGGCCGGGTCGACCGCCGGCTCCTGGGGAGCGGTGACGGTCCAGGGCAGGCTCGCGCGCGCGGGCAGCGTGCCGACGATGTTCCGCACGATGCGCAGTGCGTGCGGGTCGTCCTCCGCGAGGTGGTCGGTGACGCCGGAGGTGCGGGAGTGGACCTCGCCGCCGCCCAGCTCCTCGGCCGTGACGACCGCTCCGGTCGCCGCCTTCACCAGCGGCGGACCGCCGAGGAAGATCGTGCCCTGGTTGCGGACGATCACCGCCTCGTCGCTCATCGCGGGCACGTAGGCGCCCCCGGCGGTGCAGGAACCGAGCACCGCGGCGATCTGCGGGATACCGGCTCCGGACATCCTCGCCTGGTTGTAGAAGATCCTGCCGAAGTGCTCGCGGTCCGGGAACACCTCGTCCTGCATGGGCAGGAAGGCTCCGCCGGAGTCGACCAGGTAGATGCAGGGCAGGTGGTTCTCCAGGGCGATCTCCTGCGCCCGGAGATGCTTCTTGACGGTCATCGGGTAGTAGGTGCCGCCCTTGACGGTGGCGTCGTTCGCCACGATCACGGCCTCGCGCCCGGACACCCGGCCGATACCGGCGATGACTCCTGCCGCGGGCGCCGCGCCGCCGTACATGCCGTCGGCGGCCAGCGGCGCGATCTCCAGGAACGGGGATCCGGGGTCGAGCAGCGCGTCCACCCGCTCCCGGGGCAGCAGCTTGCCGCGGGCGGTGTGCCGCGCGCGGGCCTTCTCGCCGCCGCCGAGCCGGGCCGTGGCGAGCTTCTCCCGCAGCTGCGCCGCCAGCTCGCGGTGTGCGGCCTCGTTCGCCCGGCAGTTCTCGGATGTCGGGTCGACGCCGCTGACCAGCGCCGTTGCCTGCTCCATGCCGCTGAGCCCCCTTGCTCCTCGCACGCGTTAATGGGCGTTAACCCTTGCGGCTCAGGTTAACGCCCATTAACGCGACTGTCTAGAATGGACCGCATGACCACCAGCGCGGAAGGCACGACCGCCGACCGGGGGGCCGCCCCGCCCACCCGGCGCGAGCAGATCCTGCGGGAGGCGGCACGCCTCTTCGCCGAGCGCGGCTTCCACGGGGTGGGGGTCGACGAGATAGGTGCCGCCGTCGGCATCAGCGGGCCCGGTCTCTACCGGCACTTCGCCGGGAAGGACGCCATGCTCGCCGAACTCCTGGTCGGCATCAGCCGGCGGCTGCACGACGGCGGCGCGGCTCGGGTGGCGGAGTCCGCCGCGGACGGGCTCTCCCCGGACGCCGCGCTGGACGCGCTGATCGCGGGCCACATCGACTTCGCGCTCGACGACCGCGCCCTCATCACGCTCCACGACCGTGAGCTGGACCGGCTGCGGGAGGACGACCGCAAGCAGGTCCGCAAGCTCCAGCGGCAGTACGTGGAGCTGTGGGTGGACGCGGTGCGGGCGGTCTACCCCGGGCTGACACGGCTGGAGGCACGGGTCTCGGTGCACACGGTCTTCGGGCTGCTCAACTCCACGCCCCACCTCTCCGGTCCGTCCTCCCTGCCGGACCGGGACACCACGGCTGCCCTGCTGCACCGCCTGGCCCGCGGGGCGCTGGCCGCGGCGCCGCGGGAGAGTGCCCCTGGACAGTCCTGGTGACCGACCGGTAACTTGATCTGAGCAAGCGCTTAGACACTGGGAGGTGCTCCGTGCGGCGTACGGTTTTCGGCGAGGACCACGAAGCGTTCCGGCAGACCATCCGCGCCTTCATCGAGGCCGAGGTCGTCCCGTTCTACCCGGAGTGGGCCGAGCAGGGGTACGTCCCGCGCGACTTCTACAAGAAGCTCGGCGAGCTGGGTGTCTTCGGCATCGAGGTGCCCGAGGAATACGGCGGCGCCGGCGAGACCAGCTTCAAGTTCAACGCGGTGATCAGCGAGGAGTGCGCCCGCGCCGGAGTCAGCTTCGGCGGGTCCAGCGTGCACACCGCACTCTGCCTGCCCTACCTGCTCGCCTACGGCACCGAGGAGCAGAAGCAGCGCTGGCTGCCGCCCTTCGTCTCCGGCGGGATGATGACGGCCATCGCCATGACCGAGCCCGGTACCGGGTCCGACCTGGCGGGCATGCGCACCACCGCCACGCTCTCCGAGGACGGCACCCACTACATACTCAACGGCGCCAAGACCTTCATCACCGGCGGCGTCCAGGCCGACCGGGTCCTGGTCTGCTGCCGCACCTCGCCGCCGGACCCCGCCAACCGCCGCGGCGGCATCTCCATCCTGGTCGTGGACGCCGCCTCCGAGGGGTACGCGGTGGGGCGCACGCTCGACAAGCTCGGCCTGAAGTCCTCCGACACGGCCGAACTCTCCTTCACCGATGTCCGCGTGCCCGTCGAGGACCTGCTGGGCGAGGAGGGCGAGGCCTTCGGCTACCTCACCCACAACCTGCCCCAGGAGCGCCTCGGCATCGCCGTCGGCGCCTACGCGCAGGCGGCCGCGGCCGTCCGCTTCGCCCGCGAGTACGTCAAGGAGCGCACGGTCTTCGGCAAAGAGGTCGCCTCCTTCCAGAACACCAAGTTCGTGCTCGCCGACTGCAAGGCCGACGTCGACGCCATGCAGGCGGTCGTCGACCGCGCGCTGGAGGCGCACGACGCCCACGAGCTGACCGCGGCGGACGCCGCCTCCGCGAAACTCTTCACCACCGAGACCGCCGCCCGCGTCATCGACAAGTGCCTCCAGCTGCACGGCGGCTACGGGTACATGACCGAATACCCCATCTCCCGGCTCTACGCGGACACCCGGGTCACCCGCATCTACGGCGGAACGAGCGAGGTCATGCGCTCGATCATCGCCAAGTCCATGGGAATGTGAAGCACGTGAACGACCCCGAGGCGGAACTCGCCGACCTGCTCGACCTGCTCGACCTCGAGCGCGTCGAGCAGGACATCTTCCGCGGCACCAGCCGCCCCTCCCTGATCCCCCGCGTGTTCGGCGGGCAGGTTGCCGCGCAGGCGCTGGTGGCCGCCTGCCGCACGGTCCCGGAAGGCCGGCTGCCCCACTCGCTGCACGCCTACTTCCTGCGCCCCGGCGACCCCGGGGCGCCCATCGTGTACACCGTGGACCGCATCCGCGACGGCCGCTCGTTCACCACGCGGCGCGTGGTGGCCGTCCAGCACGGCCAGCCCATCTTCCACCTGTCCGCCTCCTGTCAGGCCCACGAGGAAGGAATGGAGCACCAGGAGCCGATGCCGGCCGCGCCCGACCCGGAGACGCTGCCTCCGGCCGAGGATCTGATGCCGCGCTACGCCCATCTGTTCCGCGACCCGGACACCCCGAGGCGGTTGCTCGCGGCCCGGGCCGCCGTGGACCTGCGCTACGTCGAGGCGCCGCCGTTCGCCAGCGCCGGCGAACCGCGCGAAGCCCGGTCGCAGGTGTGGTTCCGCACCAACGGCAAGCTCCACGGCACACTGGACGACCCCACGCTGCACATCTGCCTGGCGACCTACGTCTCCGACATGACCTTGCTGGACTCGGTGCTGCTCGCCCACGGACGCGGCGGCTGGGCGGTCGGCGACGTGGTGGGTGCCAGCCTCGACCACGCCATGTGGTTCCACCGCCCGTTCCGCGCCGACGAGTGGCTCCTCTACGACCAGGAGTCGCCCACCGCCCAGGGCGGCCGCGGGCTCGGCAAGGGAAGGATCTTCACCCGGGACGGCCGCCTCGCCGTGTCCGTCATCCAGGAGGGCGTCGTCCGCGTGCCCCGCTGAGGGGCGTCGCGCCCCGCAGCGGTCAGGCCCGGGCCAGACCCGCCGTGGCGAGCAGACGGGCCGTCATCGGCTCGTAGAAGCGCGGGTCGGCCACATGGTCGTCCAGCGGCACCGCCACGGCCAGGGTGTCCTCCGCCTCGCCGACGAAGAGCGCCGGGTCGTTGCAGTCCGCGAAGCCCACGGTGTCGATCCCCCGCTGGGCCGCGCATCCGGCCCATCCGTGGTCCGCGACCACCAGGTCGGGTATCGGCTCGCCGACGCGTTCCAGCGCGTCGAGTACCTGCCGCATCGGCTCCGGCGAGTGCGTGTGCCACAGGCTCGCTCCCCGCTCGTGCACCGCGACCCCGGAGAACTGCACGACCACGCCCTCGTCGGCGTACACACCCGTCGGGACCCGGACGATCTCGCAGCCCGCCGCGTGCAGCGCCGCCGCCACGGCCCCGTGGACGTCCAGCAGGCCACCGGGGTGGCCGGTGGCGAAGAGGACGCGCAGCCGGCCCGCTGCCGCCTTCCGCAACTCGGCGGCGGCCCGGTCCAGCGCCGCGACGGTGAGTTCCGGGTCGATGGTGTCCTGGCCCTGCCGGTGGTCCGGATCGTCGCTGACTCCCACCCGCTCGGCCATCACCGCGAGCACGTCCTGCTCGTCCGTCCAGCGGTCGCCGAACTCCAGCCCCAGCCAGTAGTGGCGGTTGCCGTTGGCCAGTTCGCGGTAGTGGGCGAGGTTGTTCTCCCGCGGGGTCGCCACATTGCCGGCGATCCGGGTGTGCACCAGGTGTTCGACGAGTCCGGCGTGGCTGGTGGGGGCCGGCAGCGGCCAGGGCGAAGACATGGCGCCATTGTCCCCCGTGCCGCCGGTCGATGGACGGAGTGTCCAAAACCGCTGCCCGGGACCCTCACATCCGTCCATGTGGCCGACCGCGGGGCGCTGCCTACCCTCACAGGCATGAGCACCTCCTCCGAGCAGCACAACGACCGGCCCCGCGGTCCCGTCGACTCCTCCCGCGTCCCGCGGTACGCCGGGCCGGCGACCTTCGCACGGCTTCCCCGCCTGGACGAGGTGGGCGGACGCACGGATGTCGCGGTCGTCGGAGTGCCCTTCGACACCGGCGTCTCCTACCGGCCCGGCGCCCGGTTCGGCGGCAACGCCGTCCGCGAGGCCTCCCGCCTGCTCCGGCCGTACAACCCGGCACAGGACGCCTCGCCGTTCGCGCTGGCGCAGGTGGCGGACGCAGGCGACATCGCGGCCAACCCCTTCGACATCGGCGAGGCGGTCGAGACGGTGCAGGCCGCGGCGGACGAGATCCTCGACTCGGGCGCGCGGATGATGACCCTGGGCGGCGACCACACCATCGCGCTGCCCCTCCTCCGCGCGGCGGCACGCAAGCACGGTCCGGTCGCGCTGCTGCACTTCGACGCGCACCTGGACACCTGGGACACCTACTTCGGGGCCGCCTACACCCACGGCACCCCGTTCCGCCGCGCGGTGGAGGAGGGCATCCTCGACACCTCGGCGCTCAGCCACGTCGGGACCCGGGGGCCGCTGTACGGCCGGAAGGACCTCACCGACGACGAGAAGATGGGCTTCGGGATCGTCACCTCGGCCGACGTCATGCGGCGCGGGGTCGACGAGGTGGCCCAGCAGCTGCGCGAGCGGATCGGGGACCGGCCCCTCTACGTCTCCGTGGACATCGACGTGCTCGACCCCGCCCATGCTCCCGGCACCGGTACGCCCGAGGCCGGCGGTCTGACCTCGCGGGAGCTGCTGGAGATCCTGCGCGGCCTCGCGGACTGCCGTCTCGTCTCCGCCGACCTCGTCGAGGTGGCGCCCGCCTACGACCATGCCGAGATGACGTCGGTCGCCGCGTCCCACACGGCGTACGAACTGACCACGCTCATGGCCCGGCAGATCGCGGCCTCCCGCACCGGGGGTGCCTGACGTCCCCGGACTCCGGCCGAGCCGGCCGTACCGGGCAGAACGGCGGCGGAAACGGCGATTCTCGGCCATCTTCGCGGCGTGAAAAGGTGGCCGCCTGCGGCGTCGTGCCCCGCCGCAGTGCCGGGTCCGCCCGGCCCGATACGCGCAAACCCCCAGGCCGGAGCAGTGCCGGGAGGAGGAGGAAACCTTCCGTAGGTGTCACGTTCCCAGGGGCGTCCTCCTACGTACCGCTACCGGTTCTGTGCGACACCCGTGCACGTCGTGAAGATTTGCGACAGAATCCCTGGTGCTGCCCCGTGGGACGGGGGCGCCGTCCGACGGGCGAAGAGTCCGGCCCTGTGGGGGGTGCCGTGCTCGACGAAGGCCACCGGGACGGCTGCTCGCAGCCGGCGCGACCCCGGAGAGGTATGCGGCTCCTCCGGGGTCCGGTCGCCGTTCCCGCCCCCTGCCAACCCCGCCCCGCCGAGCAGCAGGGATGAAATCCCACCTCCGGGACGTTGCACTCTTCCGGCAGTGATCGCCGAGGACGCCCCGACGCGGTCACGGACGGTACGAGGACCAGGTGGGAGCGTGAACGTGGGGGAGAAGGAAACCGGGGACGGCACACGGCAGCAGCAGGGCGGTGCCGGCTGGTCGCGCCGGCTGGCCGCGTACTGCTGGCGCTACCGGCGCACCGTGCTCCTGGCGCTCGGCTCGTCGCTGGCCGGAATGGGCCTGATGGCGCTCGTGCCGCTGCTCGTCAAGGTGATCGTCGACGATGTCGTGATCGGTGACTCCGGCGGTCTCGGGCTGTGGATCGGGCTCCTCGTCGCCACCGCGGTCGCCGTCTACGGTCTCACCTACGTGCGCCGCTTCCAGGGCGGCCGCCTCGCGCTGGACGTCCAGCACGACCTGCGCACCGACATGTACGACGCCGTCGTCCGCCTCGACGGCCACCGCCAGGACGAACTGAGCACCGGCCAGGTCGTCGGCCGCGGCACCAGCGACCTGCAGCTCGTCCAGAGCCTGCTGTTCATGCTCCCGATGATGATCGGCAACGTGCTGCTGTTCGTCGTCGCGCTGGTCGTGATGCTCGTGCTGTCGCCGCTGCTCACCCTCGTCTCGCTCGCGGTGGCGCCCCTGCTCTGGTTCATCGCGAACCGCAGCCGGATCCGGTTGTTCCCCTCCACCTGGTACGCGCAGCAGCAGGCCGGCGCGGTCGCCTCCGTGGTCGACGGCGCCGTCGCCGGTGTCCGCGTGGTGAAGGGCTTCGGACAGGAGCAGCAGGAGACCGGCAAACTCCGTGCCGTCAGCCGGAGCCTCTTCGCCGCCCGGCTGCGCACCGTGAAGCTCAACGCCCGCTACACGCCCGCCCTCCAGGCCGTGCCTTCGCTGGGGCAGGTGGCCATGCTGGCCCTGGGCGGCTGGCTGGCCACCGAGGGAAGGATCACCCTCGGCACCTTCGTCGCCTTCTCCACCTACCTCGCCCAGCTCGTGGGCCCCGTCCGCATGCTCGCCATGGTGCTGATGGTGGGCCAGCAGGCCCGGGCCGGAGCGGAACGCGTCTTCGATCTGATCGACACCGAGCCCGCCATGACCGAGCGCCCCGACGCCCACGAGCTCCCCGCGGACGCGGACGCCTCGGTCGAGTTCGACGACGTCTCCTTCGGGTACGGCGAAGGCCCCCCGGTCCTGGACGGCCTGAACCTGCGCATCGAGCCCGGTGAGACCGTCGCTGTGGTCGGCACCAGCGGTTCCGGCAAGTCCACCGTCTCCCTGCTGCTTCCCCGCTACTACGACGTCACCGGCGGTGCCGTCAGAGTCGGCGGCCACGATGTGCGCGACCTCACCGTCGGCTCGCTGCGGGCGGCGATCGGCCTGGTGCCGGAGAACAGCTTCCTGTTCTCCGACTCGCTGCGGGACAACATCGCCTACGGCGCCCCGGACGCCACCGACGAGCAGGTGCGCGCCGCCGCGCGGGCCGCGCAGGCCGACGGCTTCATCTCCGCGATGCCCGACGGCTACGACACGGTCGTCGGCGAGCAGGGCCTCACGCTCTCCGGAGGCCAGCGGCAGCGTGTCGCGCTCGCCCGTGCCATCCTCACCGATCCCCGGCTGCTGGTGCTCGACGACGCGACCTCGGCCGTGGACGCCCGTGTCGAGCAGGAGATCCACGAGGCGCTGCGCGGCGTGATGGCGGGCCGGACCACGCTGCTCATCGCCCACCGGCTCTCCACGCTCGCGCTGGCCGACCGCATCGCCGTTCTCGACGGCGGGAGCCTGGTCGACGTCGGCACCCACGACGAACTCACCGGCCGGTGCTCCCTCTACCGCAGGCTGCTCACCGATCCCGACGAACTCGGCGACGTGCAGCGGGACCCGGCCGGCCTGGCCGGGCACGACGGGCACCGCGTGGTGGACGGCGTGACCCCGGAACTGTGGGTCCGGCCGGACGGCGGAGCGGTTGCGGCGGGCGACTCCGACGGGGCCCGCCCCGCCGCCGCCCACGCGCAGACAGGGCGGCCCGGTGCGTTCGCGGCCGAACTGGCCGCGATGCCAGGCAGTCCCGAACTGCTCGCCCGCGTCGAGGCGCTGCCACCCGCCGACGACGTCCCGGCCGTCGACGAGCGGCACGCGGAGCAGCCGGAGGAGGACTACGGGCTGCGGCGGCTGCTGCGCGGCTTCGGGAAGCCGCTGGCGGTCGCTTTCGGCCTCGTCGCCGTGGACGCGGTCGCGGCGCTGCTGCTGCCGGTGCTCATCCGGCAAGGGATCGACGACGGCGTGTCGCGCGCGGCCCTGGACGCGGTGTGGCTCGCCTCCGCCCTGGGGCTCGTTGTGGTCCTGGGGCAGTGGGCCGCCCAGTTCGGGGCGATGCGGCTCACGGGGCGCACCGGCGAGCGCGTGCTCTACACGCTGCGGGTGAAGATCTTCGCCCAGCTCCAGCGCCTCGGCCTGGACTACTACGAACGCCACCTGGCCGGTTCGCTCATGACCCGGATGACCACGGACGTCGACGCTCTGTCGACCTTCCTGCAGACGGGCCTGGTCACCGCGCTCGTGTCGATGCTCACCTTCTTCGGCATCCTCGTCGCCCTGCTGGTGATCGACCTCCAGCTCGCCCTGGTCGTGTTCGCGGTTCTCCCGGTGCTGATCGTGGGGACGTTCGTCTTCCGGCGGCAGAGCGTGAAGGCGTACGAACTGGCCCGGGAACGGGTGAGTGCGGTCAACGCCGACCTGCAGGAGAGCGTCGCCGGGCTGCGGATGGTGCAGGCGTTCCGGCGAGAGGCGGGTGGCGCAGAGCGCTTCGCGGAGCGCAGCGGCGCCTACCGTCGGGCGCGGGTCCGCGGGCAGTGGCTGATCTCGGTCTACTTCCCGTTCGTGCAGCTGCTGGCCGGGCTGGCCACGGCGGCGGTGCTGGTCGTCGGCTCGGGGCGGGTCGACGACGGCACCCTGACAGCGGGAGCCCTGGTGGCCTATCTGCTCTACATCGAGCTGTTCTTCGCGCCCGTGCAGCAGATGTCGCAGGTCTTCGACGGCTACCAGCAGGCGTCGGTCGCACTGGGGCGCATCCAGCAGTTGCTGCGGGAGGAGACCACGACTCCGGCTGCGCCGTCCCCTCGCCGGGTCGGGGAGCTGCGCGGGGAGATCACCTTCGAGGATGTGCACTTCCACTACAACTCCGCACACGTCCCTCAGGAGGGCGAGATCGCGGAACCGGACGAGCCGGCCCTCTCCGGCATCGACCTGACCGTGGAGGCGGGCAGCACGGTGGCGTTCGTGGGCGAGACCGGCGCGGGCAAGTCGACGCTGGTCAAGTTGGTCGCGCGGTTCTACGACCCGACGCGGGGGGCGGTGCGCGTCGACGGCACGGACCTGCGGGACCTGGATCTCGCGGGCTACCGGCACCGGCTCGGGGTGGTGCCGCAGGAGCCGTACCTCTTCCCCGGCACCGTCCGGGACGCGATCGCGTACGGCCGTCAGGACGCCACGGACGCCGAGGTCGAGGCGGCGGCACGGGCGGTCGGCGCGCACGACATGGTCGCCTCTCTTCCGGGCGGCTATCTCTACCCGGTCTCCGAGCGCGGCCGGAATCTCTCCGCGGGCCAGCGGCAGCTGATCGCCCTGGCCCGCGCCGAACTGGTGGATCCGGACGTGCTGCTGCTCGACGAGGCGACGGCGGCGCTGGACCTGGCGACCGAGTCGTTGGTCAACCGCGCCACGGACCGCCTCGCCCGGCGCCGGACGACACTGGTCGTCGCTCACCGGTTGGCCACGGCGGCCCGGGCGGACCGGATCGTCGTCCTCGACCACGGCCGCATCGCGGAGACCGGCACGCACGCGGAACTCCTCGCGAGCGGCGGTGCGTACGCCGAGCTGTGGCGTGTCTACGCGGGCGAGGAGGCAGCCCCCTCCCCGGCGGTCTGACCGCTGCTCAGGCGGCTGGGGCACGCGGGGTCAGGGCCGGCAGTCGAAGGCCAGGTAGGTGTCGACGGTCTGCAGCATGCCGCCGTCCGGAAGGGGCTCGTTCCGGCGGTGCCAGTGGACGGCGGCGATCTCCTCGTTGGGGGTGAACGGTTCAGGGGCGTCGGTCCGCGCGGTGAAGACGGCGCCGTACATCTGGCCGCGCCCGAACAGTCGCGTACGGGCGAACCCGGCGAAGTGCAGGTCGGAGGCGTGCAGATGCTGCCCCGCCTCCTCCTGCAGCTCCCGCACCGCGGCTTCGCGCGCGGTCTCTCCGGGCTCTATTCCGCCTCCGGGCAACTCCCAGCAGCGCCGCTCCCGTTCGAGTACGAGCAGCACACGGTCGCCCTGCCACAGCGCGACCAGTGCGTAGCCGAGCGGGTGGTCGTCGGGCCGGTTCTCCTCCGGACCGCGCCGGAAGGACAGCAGACTCATCCCCAACGGTCCCGTGGCCAGCGGCGTTTCCTGGGTGTCGTCCATGCTCGAAGCCTAGTGCTGCGGCCGGGGAACCTGCCGGTCGCAGCACTGGACCGCCTCCCGGACCGCCGATGCCCCTTTCGGGCGGACCGGGAGGCCTCTGGCGGAGCAGGTGCCGGACGGATAGGTTCGCGGGCGATCCACGTGACCCAGGGGAGGGACCCATGCGCAGAGCGCTCGGATGGCTGCTGTCACTGGTGGTGCTGGTCGGCACCGTCGGTGCGGGCGCCGGAACCGCGACCGCGGACCCGGCGGCGGCCGACATCGAGGAGAGGCTGTTGGCGATACCCGGCATGAGCCTCATCGAGGAGAAACCCGTCGACGGGTACCGCTTCTTCCTGCTGAACTACGAACAGCCGATCGACCACCGAGACCCGGGGGCCGGCACCTTCCAGCAGCGGATCTCGATCCTGCACCGCAGCGAGGACCGCCCGACGGTGTTCTTCACCTCCGGCTACCAGCTCTACGACCAGCCCCACCGCAGTGAGCCGACGCAGATCGTCGACGGCAACCAGGTGTCGATGGAGTACCGGTTCTTCACGCCGTCCCGTCCGGAGCCGGCCGACTGGGACACGCTCACCATCCGCCAGGCGGCCGCCGACCAGCATCGCATCCACGAGGCGCTGGAGGGCATCTACGCCGGGAACTGGCTCGCCACGGGCGGCAGCAAGGGCGGCATGACGGCCACCTACTACCGGCGTTTCCACCCGCAGGACATGGACGGCACTGTCGCCTACGTGGCCCCGAACAACGTGAACGACCGCCGGGACGGCGCGTACGACGACTTCCTCGCCACCGTCGGCACCGAGGAGTGCCGCGAACGGTTGAACGCCGTGCAGCGCGAGGCGCTCGTGCGCCGTGAGCCGCTGGTCGCACGCTACGAGGAGTACGCGGAGGCGAACGGCTACACCTTCGACCTGATCGGCGACGCCGACCGTGCCTACGAGGTCGCGGTGCTCGACCTGGTGTTCGCGTTCTGGCAGTACCAGCCGGCTTCGGAGTGCGCCGGAGTCCCGGCCGACGACGCGTCCGACGACGCGCTGTGGGACTTCGTGGACCAGGTCTCCGGGTTCGCGTTCTACACCGACCAGGGCATGACGCCGTACGTGCCGTACTTCTACCAGGCCGGTACCCAGCTGGGGAATCCGGATCTGGAGAACGCCCACCTCGACGGGGTGCTGCGCTACCCGGGCATCAACGCGCCGCGCACCTTCGTGCCGCGGGACGTCCCGATGGAGTTCGACCGGCACGCGATGCGGGACATCGACCGCTGGGTGCGCAAGCGCTCCTCCGAGATGCTCTTCGTGTACGGCGGGAACGACCCGTGGGGTGCGGAGCCGTTCCGCGTCGGGCGGCACGCCGGCGACTCGTACGTCTTCACGGCGCCCGGGGCCAACCACGGCGCGGACATCGTCGACCTGACGGCGGGGCAGCGTGCGACCGCCACCGCCGCGGTGCTCGACTGGGCGGGCCTCGGCCGGGAGGCCGAGGACGCGGCGCGCGGCACGGGGCGCCTCACGACGCCGGACCCGGCACTCGACCGGCAGCTCGCCCGAGGCCCGAGGCTGTGACGGGATGACGTGCCGCCCCGGGACGGCCTCCGGGGCGGCAGTCACCGGGGGTCCGCCGCGCCCCGGCGCGCGGCGGACCCCCGGCCCGGTCAGGCGGCCGCGGACAGCAGGCGGAGGAGGTGTTCCCGTCCTGCGTCGAGCACCGAGGAGAGTGCCGGTGCCTGCGGATACCACCGCTTCTCGTACTCCCAGCACAACCAGCCGTCCCAGTCCGCCCGCATGAGCAGATCGGTCGTGTCCGCGAGCGGCAGCACCCCCGAGCCGGGCGGCAGCGGTGCGATGTCGTCCCTCGAGGCGATGTCCTTCACCTGGACGTGGCCCAGGTACGGGGCCAGGTGCGCGAAGGTGTCGGCCGGGTCCTCGCCGGCGCGCCAGGTGTGCATCACGTCCCACACGGCGCCCACCTCCCGGCGGCGCACACCTTCCAGCACCCGTGCGACGTCCGCGCCGCGGGCGTGGGAGTCGTGGGTCTCGAGCAGTACCCGCACTCCGGTGTCGGCCGCGATGCGCGCCACGGCGCACAGGCGTCGTACGGCAAGGGTGTCCGCCGAGGTGTCCCGCCCCGCGTCGGCGGCTGCGCCCGGGAACACCCGTGCACAGGGAGCGCCCAGGTCGCGGGCGAGTTCCAGCAGGGCGGCCGCCTCCTCCAGTACCTGCTCGTCCTCGCCGGGTTGCGCCACCCGCACGCTGCCCGCGACGGCGAGGATCTCCACGCCCGCGTCCCGGCAGATCGCCACCGTGTCGGCACGTTCGCCGGGCGGGAGGCCGGTGTGTACCGGTTCCTGGGGGTGGGCCCGCAGTTCGAGGCCGTGGAAGCCGCCGTCGGCGGCGAGACGGGCGGCGTCCGCCACGGGCATGCCGGGGACACCGAGGGTGGAGAGGGCCAGGCGCATGCGGTCAGAGGACCAGATGCCAGTCCTGTCCGACAAGTTCCTTGCCGTAGCTGTGGTGGCGTTTCTCCCCCGTGAGGGTGAATCCGGCACGCCGGTAGAGGTGCCGGGCGGCGTCCAGCACGCTGTTGGTCCACAGCACCGTCTCCCGGTATCCCGCCTCCCGGGCGAAGTCCAGGCAGGCGCGCACCAGGCGGTCGCCGATGCCGTGCCCCCGGGCGGAGGGCTCGACCAGCAGCAGTCGGAGCCGCGCGGTGCCGGGCGCGGCGTCCGCGACGCACATCACGCAGCCCGCCCGCACTCCGTCGAGTTCGGCGATCCACACCCGCTCCTTGTGCGGGTCGTGCTCTGCCGCGAACTCGCCGACGATGCGCGCCACCAGGGCCTCGAAGTCGCCGTTCCAGCCGTACTCGCGGGAGTAGAGTTCGCCGTGCCGCTGCACGATCCAGCCCAGGTCGCCCGGTTCGGGCGGGCGCAGCCGCACCCGGCCGGCCGCCGGAGCCCCGGTGGGTCCGCCGGTGTCGGCGAGGATCCCGCGGATGGTCCGCATCGCGGCGGCGAGGCGGTCGCGATCCGGCTCCGGGACGGGTTCCAGCATCGCGCCCACGGACTCCAGCGAGCGCTCCTCGAGGAGTGCGGCGGCTACGTGGCCGCGGTCGGTCAGCGTGATGCGCTGGCGGCGCGCGTCGCGGGCGGAGGGTTCGCGGGTGAGCAGGCCGTCCTTCTCGAACTTCAGCAGCAGCCGGCTCAGGTGCCCGGCGTCGAGGTGGAGCGAGGTGCGGAGGTCCGCCGCGTCCACGCGGTCGGCATGGGCGAGTTCGTAGAGGATGCGGGCCTCGGTCAGCGTGTACGGCGTGTACAGGTGCCTGCTGTAGTCGAGGGCGCCGATCAGGTTGGTGTAGAAGCGGTTGAAGGCGCGGACGTCCTGGACGGTCACGGCGTGCTCCGGGGGTGTCGCGCCACCGGTGCGGGTGGTGCGGGCGAGACGGTAAATGTTTGACTCCGGCAAAGATACGCCTCGCGCCCGCCGAGTGGGAAGGGCTCGGGCCGCCCGTGACCCCTGCGGATCCGCGGGCGGAGCCCTCACCGCGGGGTGCCGTGTGTCCGCGCTGCGGACTACCTTCGGTGACATGTCGTTCCAGCCCGCGGTGCTCGAGGGTGTGCTCGAGCGGATCACCTACGCCAACGAGGAGAACGGGTACACCGTCGCCCGCGTGGACACCGGCCGCGGCGGGGAGCTCCTCACCGTCGTCGGCTCCCTGCTGGGCGCCCAGGTGGGGGAGTCGCTGCGGATGGAGGGCCGCTGGAGCTCCCATCCCCAGTACGGCCGCCAGTTCGGCGTGGACAACTACACGACCGTTCTGCCGGCCACGCTGCAGGGCATCCGGCGCTACCTCGGCTCCGGCCTCATCAAGGGCATCGGCCCCCGCATCGCCGAGCGGATCGTGGACCACTTCGGGCTCGGCACGCTCGACGTGATCGAGGAGGAGCCCGGCAGGCTGATCGAGGTACCCGGGCTCGGCCCCAAGCGCACGAAGAAGATCGGAGCGGCCTGGGAGGAGCAGAAGGCCATCAAGGAGGTGATGGTCTTCCTGCAGGGCGTCGGGGTCTCCACCTCGTTGGCGGTCCGCATCTACAAGAAGTACGGCGACGCGTCCATCTCCGTGGTGCGCAACCAGCCCTACCGCCTGGCGTCGGACGTGTGGGGGATCGGGTTCCTCACCGCCGACCGGCTGGCACAGGCGGTCGGTATTCCGCACGACAGCCCCGACCGGGTCGCCGCCGGACTGCAGTACGCGCTCTCGCAGGCCACCGACCAGGGGCACTGCTTCCTTCCGGAGGAGCGTCTCATCTCCGATGCGGTGAAACTGCTCCAGGTGGACACCGGCCTGGTCATCGAGTGCCTGTCGGATCTGGCGGCCGACCACGAGGGGGTCGTGCGCGAGCAGGTGCCCGGTGAGGACGGGCAGCCGGCCACCGCGGTCTATCTCGTCCCCTTCCACCGCGCGGAGGTGTCCCTGGCGGCGCAGCTGCTGCGGCTGCTGCGCACCGGCGACGACCGGTTGTCCGCCTTCCGACACGTGGACTGGGAGGCGGCGCTGGGCTGGCTCGCCCGACGCACCGGAGCCGACCTGGCGCCCGAGCAGACCGAGGCGGTACGGCTGGCACTGACGGAGAAGGTGGCCGTGCTCACCGGCGGGCCCGGGTGCGGAAAGTCCTTCACCGTACGGTCCGTGGTCGAGCTGGCCAGGGCCAAGAAGGCCAGGGTCGTGCTCGCCGCTCCCACGGGGCGCGCCGCCAAGCGCCTGGCGGAGCTGACCGGGGCGGAGGCGTCGACCGTGCACCGGCTGCTGGAACTCAAGCCCGGGGGCGACGCCGCCTACGATCGCGACCGCCCGCTGGAGGCGGACCTGGTGGTCGTGGACGAGGCGTCCATGCTCGATCTGCTGGTGGCGAACAAGCTGATCAAGGCGGTGCCGCCGGGGGCGCACCTGCTGCTGGTGGGCGACGTCGACCAGTTGCCCTCGGTGGGTGCGGGCGAGGTGTTGCGCGATCTGCTGGCGGAGGGCGGGCCGGTGCCGGCCGTGCGCCTCACCCGTATCTTCCGGCAGGCCCGCGAGTCGGGCGTCGTCACCAACGCCCACCGCATCAACTCCGGCGAACCGCCGGTGACGAGCGGGCTGCCGGACTTCTTCCACTTCGTCGAGGACGACACCGAGGAGACCGGACGGCTCACGGTGGACGTGGTGGCGCGCCGCATCCCGGCGAAGTTCGGGCTGGACCCCCGGCGCGACGTCCAGGTCCTGGCCCCCATGCATCGCGGCCCGGCCGGGGCGGGCACGCTCAACGGCCTGCTGCAGCAGGCCGTGACCCCGCCGCGGCCGGGTCTTGAGGAGAAGCGCGCCGGCGGCCGGGTCTTCCGGGTGGGCGACAAAGTGACCCAGGTCCGCAACAACTACGAGAAGGGTGCGAACGGCGTCTTCAACGGCACCGTCGGCGTCGTCACGGCGCTCGACCCCGACGAGCAGACCCTCACCGTCCTCACCGACGAGGACGAGGAGGTCGGGTACGAGTTCGACGAGCTCGACGAACTCGCCCACGCCTACGCCCTCACCATCCACCGCTCGCAGGGCAGCGAGTATCCGGCCGTGGTCGTCCCCGTCACCACCAGCGCCTGGATGATGCTGCAGCGCAACCTGCTCTACACCGCGGTCACCCGCGCCAAGCGCCTGGTGGTCCTGGTCGGTTCCCGCAGGGCCGTCGCGCAGGCCGTGCGGACGGTCTCCGCCGGCCGTCGCTGCACGGCGCTGGACCACCGCCTGCGGGGAAGTGTGCCCTCGCAGCGACCGGGCGGCGGGTTTCCGGAAGACGTCGGCGGGGATGACCGGCGTACCCGGGAGGGTGCAGGATAGGCCTCACGGCGGCACTCCGTGCCATTGTGAGGTCTGCTGGCCGACCCCGAGTGCACCGCACGGCACCGTATGGGGGACAGTGGAACCAGTCAGGGCACCTCGAAGAAGAGGCACTACGTCGGGTGAGGGAAGACGTGAGCGACAACCGCGATGACAACGCCGTAGTACTCCGCTACGGGGACGGCGAATACAGCTACCCGCTGGTCGACAGCACGGTGGGAGACCGTGGTGTCGACATCGGCAAGCTGCGTGCCCAGACCGGTCTGGTGACCCTGGACTCCGGTTACGGCAACACGGCGGCGTACAAGTCCGCCATCACCTACCTCGACGGTGAGCAGGGCGTCCTGCGCTACCGCGGGTACCCGATCGAGCAGGTCGCCGAGCGCGGCTCCTTCATCGAGACGGCCTACCTGCTGATCAACGGCGAACTCCCCACCGTCGACGAGCTGGCGAACTTCAAGAACGAGATCACCCAGCACACGCTGCTGCACGAGGACGTCAAGCGCTTCTACGACGGTTTCCCGCGCGACGCCCACCCGATGGCCATGCTCTCCTCCGTGGTGAGCGCGCTGTCGACGTTCTACCAGGACAGCCACAACCCGTTCGACGAGGAGCAGCGCCACCTCTCGACGATCCGGCTGATCGCCAAGCTGCCGACGATCGCGGCCTACGCCTACAAGAAGGCCATCGGCCACCCGGTGGTGTACCCGAGCAACGACCTGGGCTACGTCGAGAACTTCCTGCGCATGACCTTCTCGGTTCCGGCGGCCGAGTACGAGCTCGACCCGGTCGTGGTCAACGCCCTGGACAAGCTGCTCATCCTGCACGCCGACCACGAGCAGAACTGCTCGACCTCGACCGTCCGTCTGGTCGGCTCCTCGCAGGCGAACATGTTCGCCTCCATCTCCGCCGGCATCAACGCGCTCTGGGGCCCGCTGCACGGCGGCGCAAACCAGAGCGTGCTGGAGATGCTGGAGCGCATCCGCCGCGAGGGCGGTGACGTCGACTCCTTCATCCGCCGGGTCAAGGACAAGGAGGACGGCGTCAAGCTCATGGGCTTCGGGCACCGGGTCTACAAGAACTTCGACCCGCGCGCCAAGATCATCAAGGCGGCCGCGCACGATGTGCTCTCCGCCCTGGGGAAGAGCGACGAGCTGCTGGACATCGCACTGCGCCTGGAGGAGCACGCGCTCGCGGACGACTACTTCGTCGAGCGCAAGCTGTACCCGAACGTCGACTTCTACACCGGCCTCATCTACCGGGCCATGGGGTTCCCGACCAGTATGTTCACCGTGCTGTTCGCCATCGGCCGCCTCCCGGGGTGGATCGCCCAGTGGCACGAGATGATCAAGGAGCCGGGTTCTCGTATCGGGCGTCCCCGGCAGATCTACACGGGTGTCGTCGAGCGCGACTACGTTCCGGTCGAGTCCCGCTGACGCGCTGCGCCGCGACGCACTGCGCGAGGCCCCGGTCGGCTGCCGTGACGGCGGTCGGACCGGGGCCTCGCGCATGTGCGCACCGCCTTGTGGTCCTGTGAAGAACCCGCGAAGATGTGACGTAGGTCACAGTACTGGGAGGCCAACCCTTCGAGGGGGTCGGGGGTCTAAGGGGTGTGACAGCGGCACCCGGCGGAGTCGCCGTCACGAGGTGAGTGTTCCGGAGTGCTTTGAGCGGCCTCTTCCGGAGTGCGAGCCCGTTGGACACCCGGCCCGGATCCCGTGGGGGGAATCCGTGACCGGGACAGGGGAGCGCCCCGCCGGTGGGCCCGTGGGGGGACCTGCCGGGCGGGGTGCTCTCCACCTCTGTGCGTGGGTTCGGTCTTCGGGCGTGCCGGGCGGGGCTGTCGGCGCCCCGGACCGGTTCGGCGGGCCCGTCAGGCGCGGCCCGCGAGCTCGTAGCCCGCCTCCTCCACGGCGGCTCGTACCGCCTCCTCGGCCGGCGCGTTGTCGCTGACGACGATCAGCGTCCCGTTCTGTGCGCTGGCCTCCGCCGAGACCACCCCGGCGAGTGCGGAAACCTCTTCCACGACCGCTCCCTCGCAGTGGCCGCAGCTCATGCCCGTGACCCGGTACGTCCGGCTGGTCGTGGTGGCGTCCATGCGTGGTACTCCTCGGCTCGCGCGGCGATCTGGATACCCCCTCAGGGTATAACGCGCGCCCGGCCGCTCGGGGGAACGGCCGGGCGCGTGCTGCCGTGCTTCCTACTGCCGTCTCGCCCGGTTCCCCGGGCGGCGGGCCACCCACTCGCGGACCGTGTCCGCGTACCAGAAGGGCCGTCCCTTCTCCACCAGGTCCGGCGGCGGGAGCAGGCCGTGTTTCCGGTACGAGCGCACCGTGTCCGGCTGGACACTGATGTGCGCGGCGATCTCCTTGTACGACCAGAGCCGACGGTCGGCCATCTCGTGCACCTCCACAGGGCGGCTTCACGCCCGGCCCATCGTGTGAGCGGCCCGTGACACCAGGTGACACCGGAGGAGGGCTGTCGTGGCTCTGTGACGCGGAACATGCGAAACGGTGACTCCTGTTACCGCGGGGATACGTCCGATCGGCGGTCGCCCGGGAGGAGGACGGACACGGGTGGAACTCAGGCGCCGCAGCCGCGCAGGAACCGCCGGGTGCGCAGCGCCACGGGCAGCGGGCGGTCGGGCGGGCACGGATACATGTCCTGCTCCACGATTGCGAACAGGTCGGCGCCCAGCTTCTGCGCCGCCTCCAGGACGGGCTCCAGCGCCGGCACGCCGAGCGGGGGCTCGCACATCACGCCCCTGGCCACGGCCGGGCCGAACGGTGTGTCGTGGGCGCGCACCTCGGCCAGCACCTCCGGGTCGACCTGCTTGAGGTGCAGGTAGCCGATCCGTTCGCCATAGGTCTCGATCAGTTCGACACTGTCCCCGCCGCAGTAGGCGTAGTGACCGGTGTCCAGACACAGGCCCACCAGGTCCGGATCGGTCGCGTCGAGGAAGCGCTTCACGTCCTCCTCCGTCGCGATGTGCGTGTCGGCGTGCGGATGCACCACGGTGCGCAGGCCGTACTCCTCCAGAAGGGCACGGGCGAGCCGTTCCGTGCCGTGCGCCAGATGCCGCCACTGCTCGGCGGTCAGATCCGGGGCCTCGAGCGGCTCCGCGGTCCGGTCGTCCCGCCAGAACGAGGGAATGGCCACGAGATGCTCCGCTCCCGTCGCCCTGGTCAGCCGCGCGACCTGCTTCACGTGCGCCCAGGTCTCCTCCCAGACCCCGGGGCCGCGGTGCAGTGCGGTGAACACGGTGCCTGCCGAGACGCGGAGGCCGCGGTGCCCGACCTCCTCGCGCAGCCGCGCGGGATCGGTCGGCAGGTAGCCGTACGGTCCCAACTCGATCCAGGAGTACCCGGCCTCCGCCACCTCGTCGAGGAAACGGCGCCACGGCACCTGCTGCGGGTCGTCGGGGAACCAGACGCCCCACGAGTCCGGCGCGGAGCCGACCCGCAGACGGTCCAGGGTCGCGGTCATGTGCGGCCTCCTCGGAGTCTCGGTGTGCTCGACGCCCCTGACGCGTTCCCGCCCTCGCGTCGCGTCACGCAGCGGTGCGCCGGTGTACGGTCCGGAAGCGTGGCGCCACCCGGTGGTGGTACCCGCCCGGAGGGTGAAGCACAACTGCCGCCGGAGAGCGGCGGGGCGGCACCCGTGTGCGCGCCGTGCCGGGGTCCGCGCGGCCCGCACCCGCCCGACCGGACACGTCGGCCCGCACCCGACCGTGCGGGCCCCGCGAAGGAGGACGCCTTCCGTGACCGAACCCTTCGATGTGGTCACCATGGGCCGCATCGGTGTGGACATCTACCCCCTGCAGACCGGCGTGGGGCTCGCCGACGTCGAGACCTTCGGCAAGTTCCTCGGCGGATCGCCGACCAACGTGGCCGTCGCCGCCGCCCGCCTCGGCCGCCGCAGCGCGGTGGTCACGCGCACCGGAGCGGACCCGTTCGGCGACTACTGCCGCCGCGCCCTGTGCGACTTCGGCGTCGACGCACGCTGGGCCACACCCGTCCCGGACCATCCGACGCCCGTGACCTTCTGCGAGATCTTCCCGCCCGACGACTTCCCGCTGTACTTCTACCGCCGGCCCGTCGCCCCCGATCTCCTGATCCGTGCCGAGGAGCTCGACCTCGACGCCGTCCGCGCCGCCCGGATCCTCTGGGCGACCGGCACCGGCCTGTGCCGGGAGCCCAGCCGGGAGGCCACGCTGAGCGCTCTCGCGGCCCGGCGCGACGCGGCGGCCCCGGCGGCCACCGTGCTCGACCTGGACTGGCGGCCCATGTTCTGGCAGGAGGAACCGCGCCGGGTGCGCGCGCTCTACCGCGAGGCACTCGCCCACGCCACCGTCGCCGTCGGCAATCTCGACGAGTGCGAGGTCGCCACCGGAACGCGCGACCCGCAGGCCTGCGCGGACGCCCTGCTGGCCTGCGGAGTGGACCTCGCCGTCGTCAAGCAGGGGCCGGCCGGGGTGCTGGCCGCGCACCGGAACGGGGAACGCACCGAGGTGCCGCCCCACCCCGTCGAAGTGGTCAACGGTCTCGGCGCGGGCGACGCATTCGGCGGCTCGCTCTGCCACGGAATGCTCGCCGGCTGGGACCTCGAGCGGACCGTGCGTCGCGCCAACGCAGCCGGCGCCCTGGTCGCGTCCCGGCTGGCGTGCTCCTCCGCGATGCCCACGGCGGAGGAGGTGGACGCGCTGGTCGGCGAGGGAGAACCCGCGCTGCGCCACGCGGCTGACGATGCGGTCGGCATGCCGCGACACACCGGACGCAACGTTCCGCACAGGGAAGGCTGAGGAAATGAACCGGTTCGACGGACGCCATCACCGCCCCGCGGGCACCTCCGGCAGCGATGCCTACCGCCTGGACGTCTCGCCCGGGAACGCGGGCTGGCAGTACTCCTCGCTGCGCGTCCTGGAACTTCCGCCGGGCGGCAGTCACCGTTTCGACTCCGGCGACAGCGAATGGATCGTGCTGCCGCTCGCGGGCGCCTGCGGCGTCAACGCAGACGGGGAGACCTTCGTGCTGGACGGCCGCGAGAACGTCTTCGCCGCCGTCACGGACTTCGCCTACGTGCCCCGCGACGCCCACGTACGGATCGACAGCTCCCACGGCGGCCGCTTCGCCCTCGCCGGGGCACGCTGCACCGGCCGCCTCCCCGCCCGCTACGGCCCCGCCCCGGCCGTCCCGGTGGAACTGCGCGGAGCCGGAAGCTGCTCCCGCCAGGTCAACAATTTCGCCGCCGCCGGCGTCTTCGAGGCCGATCGGCTGATCGCCGTCGAGGTGCTCACGCCCGGAGGCAACTGGTCCTCCTACCCGCCCCACAAGCACGATGAGCACCGCCCCGGCACGGAGAGCGAGTTGGAGGAGATCTACTACTTCGAGATCGCAGGGCACGACGGCACCCCGGGCGTCGGGTACCAGCGGGTCACGCCGTCCGGAGACGGCAGCCGCACCGATGTGCTCGCCGAGGTGCGCACCGGCGACGTCGTCCTCGTCCCGGACGGCTGGCACGGTCCCTCCATCGCCGCACCCGGCCACCCGATGTACTACCTCAACGTGATGGCGGGCCCCGGCCCCGAACGGCAGTGGCTCATCCGGGACCACCCCGACCACGCCTGGATCCGGCAGAGCTGGCAGGGCCTGCCTGCCGACCCCCGGCTGCCGCTGACGACGGCCCGGCACCCGGAAGCAGCAGAAGGAGGCGCGACATGACCGCGACGCGACGACTGACGGTCGCCCAGGCCCTGATCCGCTTCCTCTCCGCCCAGTACACCGAGCGCGACGGACACCGGCAGCGCCTCGTCACCGCCTGCTGGGGCATCTTCGGTCACGGAAACGTCGCCGGCATCGGCCAGGCCCTGCTGGAGTACGGCGACCGTATGCCCTACCTCCAGGGGCGCAACGAGCAGGCGATGGTGCACGCGGCGGTCGGTTACGCCCGGCAGAGCGACCGGCTGCGCACCCAGGCCGTCACCACCTCCATCGGGCCGGGCGCCACCAACCTCGTGACCGGCGCCGCGCTCGCCACCGTCAACCGGCTCCCCGTTCTGCTGCTGCCAGGAGACACCTTCGCCACCCGCCCCGCCGATCCCGTGCTCCAGCAGCTCGAAGTCCCCTCCGCGGGCGACGTGTCGGTCAACGACGCGCTGCGGCCCGTCTCCCGCTACTTCGACCGCGTCACGCGACCGGAGGCACTGATCGACGCAGCGCTGGAGGCCGTCCGGGTCCTCACCGACCCGGCGGAGACCGGTGCCGTCACCCTCGCCCTGCCGCAGGACGTGCAGGCGGAGGCCCACGACTGGCCCGAGGAGTTCTTCGCCGAGCGCGTCCGGCGGGTGCGCCGGCCGGCCCCCGACCCCCGCGAACTCGCGGACGCCGCCGCCCTGCTGCGCCGGGCACGCCGGCCGCTGATCGTCGCGGGCGGCGGCGTGCACCACAGCGGCGCGGAGGACGCCCTGGCACGGCTGGCCGAGGCGACCGGCATCCCGGTCGTCTCCACCCAGGCCGGCAAGGGGGCGCTGGCCTACGACCATCCCTGCGACCTGGGCGGTCTCGGACACACCGGTACCGCCAACGCCGACGCACGCGCCGCCGCGGCGGACGTGGTGCTCGGCGTCGGCACCCGCTGGACCGACTTCACCACCGCGTCGAAGACGCTCTTCGCCGAACCGGATGTCCGGTTCATCAACCTCAACATCACCGCCTTCGACAGCGGGAAGATGGGCGGGCTGCCGCTGGTCGCCGATGCGCGCGCGGGGCTCGAAGCCCTCACCGCCGCCCTGTACGAGCACCGGGTCGGCCCGGACTACGAGGCCGAGTACCAGGGGGCGAAAGCCCGTTGGGAGCGGGCCGTGGACGCGGCGTTCGCCGCCGAGGACGGCGGGGTGCGCCCCACCCAGACCCAGGTGCTCGGCGCGCTCGACGGCGTCGTCGGCGACGAGGACGTGATCATCAACGCGGCCGGGTCGCTCCCGGGCGACCTGCACAAACTGTGGCGCGCACGGTCCCGACGCCAGTACCACCTGGAGTACGGCTACTCCTGCATGGGGTACGAGATCCCGGCCGCCATCGGCGTCCGCCTCGCCGCCCCCGACCGCACCGTGTGGGCGCTGGTGGGGGACGGCACCTACCTGATGATGCCCACCGAACTGGTCACCGCCGTGCAGGAGGGCGTCGACCTCAACGTGGTGCTGCTGCAGAACCACGGGTACGCCTCCATCGGCGGCCTGTCCGAGGCGACCGGCGGTGAGCGCTTCGGCACGGCCTACCGCTACCGGGCCGAGGACGGCTCCTTCACCGGTGCCCCGCTGCCGGTGGACCTCGCCGCCAACGCCGCCTCCCTGGGGGCCAGGGTGCTGCGCGCCCGCACCGTGGACGAGCTGCGTGCGGCGCTCCGCGACTCGCGGGACCACGCGGGCCCCTCGGTCGTGCACGTCGAGACCCGTGTCGCAGCGCCCGGTCTGGAGCCCGCGCTGGACCACGCGCTGGCGGCGCACGCCTGGTGGGACGTACCCGTCGCCGGGACGGCCACCCGGCCCGCGGCGGTCACGGCGCGCGGGGCGTACGACCGCGAGGTGCAGCGGCGGCGCCACCACTTGTGAGCGACGCCCTCCGGCAAGGCCGCTCCCGAGCCGCGATGTGCCGGTACCGGCAGCTCCCCTGACGCGCTGTCGGGCCACCCGGCTCCCGTGCCGGCGTCGCGTGGCAACGGAACCGGGAGGTCCGGTGGAGAAAGTGGGAAGATGTGCCCGCACCGCCTCGCGCCGCCACCCGAACGACAAGGTGACCCGCTCTTGAACAGCCCCACGCCCTGCCACATGTGCGGCAGAATCCTGAACGGTGCCCTCTGCTGCCCGGACTGCGGCACCGCCGTGGCCGAGCACCACGAGGCCGCCGCGGAGACCACGCTTCAGCTGACGGCGGAGCACGTGCGGTCCACCCCCGGAGGTGCCCTCCCCGGAGAGGCGCTCCCTTCCGAAAGCCCGGCCGACCCGCCGTGCCCCGGCCCGCAGGCCGGAGCCGGGGAGCAGCCGAACGGGGCATCGCCCGAACCGGCCCGCCGCAGGCGGAGCAGAAGGGGCACGTTCGCCGCAGTGGCACTCGTCGCCGCTGCCGTCGTGTCGGTCGCCGGACTCTCGCTGGGCGACGCGGAGGCTCCCGAGGGCGTCACGGGTCCCGGGACGCACCCGCAGAGCAGCCCAGCCGGCACGACCCGCCCCTCCGACCCGCCGTCCTCCCCCGGCTCCGGAACGGAGCGAGGTGCACGGCAGCCGGGGCAGCCCTCCGCGTCCGGCGCCACCGCCGGCACTTCCGCGACGCAGCCGCCGGACCCGGAGACCTCCGTCCCCGCCACGGCGCCGCCCGCACCCGCTACCAGCATCCCGGCCACCCCGGCCACCCCGGCCGATCCGACGCCCTGCGAATCCGGACGATGCCGTGGCCGCGAGCGGAGCGGTCACGACCACGACCCTCCGGGCAACGGCGTCGGCTCCGGCTGACGCCCACCCGGGCCGGACGCTCAGCCGTCCACCGGACTCCGACTGCGGCCCGCGGCCCTGGCGAGCAGCGGGCCGGTCACCGCGAGCACGAACACGTAGGCCGCCGCCAGCGGCCGCAGGGTCTCGTACCGGGCTCCCGCCAGCGCCACGATGACCAGGGCGAACTCACCGCGGGCGATCAACGCGGTGCCGGCCCGCAGCCGGCCCTGCACCCCCGCTCCGTCGCGGGCCGCGGCGTACCATCCGGCCGCCACCTTCGTGACGGCCGTGACCGCGGCCAGCGCGACGGCCGCCGGCAGCACCGGCAGCAGCGCCGCCGGACTCACGGACAGGCCGATGGCCAGGAAGAAGATCGTGGCGAACAGGTCCCGCAGCGGGCCGAGGACGGCACGGGCGCGGTCCGCGGCCTCACCGGTCAGCGTCAGGCCGACGAGGAAGGCACCCACGGCCGCCGAGACGTACACCGCTTCGGCCAGTGCCGCGACGATCAGCGTGAGCCCCAGCACGCGCAGCAGCACCTGCTCCGCGTCCGGGTGCGCCATCAGGCGCCCCAGGTGATGCCCCCACCAGTACGAGGCGGTGAAGGCGGCGGAGACGGCACCGACCGCGACGAGCACGCCGAACAGCGCCTCCTGCCAGGATCCGCCGGACACCACGACGGCCAGCACGGGAAGGTACGCGGCCATCGCGAAGTCCTCCAGGACCAGCACCGACAGCACCGCCGGAGTCTCCCGGTTGCCGAGGCGCCGCAGGTCCCCGAGCAGCCGCGCGACGATCCCCGACGAGGAGATGTAGGTGATGCCGGCGACCGCCACCACACCGCCCGCGTCCATGCCCAGCAGCCATCCCGCCACGGCTCCCGGAGCGGCGTTCAGCACGAGATCCACTCCCGCCGACGGCAGGTGGCGCCGCAGGCTGACGGTGAACTCGGGGAGCGTGAACTCCAGACCCAGGGCCAGCAGCAGCAGGACCAGGCCGATGGCCGCCCCGGTTTCCACGAACGCTCCCGCCGCCGGTACCGGGGCGACGCCGCCCTCGCCCAGCGCCAGTCCGGCGAGCAGGTAGAGCGGCACCGGGGACAGTGCGAACCGCCGCGCCAGGCTGCCCAGCACACTGAGCGCCGCCAGGATGATGCCGAGTTCCAGCAGCAGCGCGACCGAGGTGTGCACCGGTCAGCCCCGGATGATCTGTTCCACGCCGCCGATGCCGTCCTGCGTGCCGATCACCACCAGCACGTCCCCTGCGCGCAGCACACGCTCCGGGCCGGGGGAGGCGATCACCTCGTCCTCCCGCACGATCGCCACGATCGACGCGCCGGTACGCGTCCGTGCCTTGGTGTCTCCCAGCCGTCGGCCCGCGAAGGGGGTGCCGTGCCGGACCTCGACCTGCCCGGCGCTGAGCCCCGGCACCTCCCGCGTCAGGTCGGCGAAACGTTCGGCGATGCGCGGTGCGCCGAGGATCTCCGCGACCGTGTCCGCCTCCTCCGAGGTGAGCCGCAGCAGGGGGCGCGCCACATCCGGGTTGTCGCCCGCGTACACCAGGAGTTCGAAGTCGCCCGACCGCCGTGCGACGATCCCGACCCGATCACCGTCCCGGCTGGTGAACTCGTACCGCAGTCCCACCCCGGGCAGGAGCACCTCGTTCACGTCCATGTCCGCCATCCTGGCCCCGCGGGGGGCCCGGGCCCGTGCGGCGCCGACGGACATGCGGGCGGGTACGCCGAACGGGGTGCGCCCGGCGGTCGCGCGTCGCGGCCGGAGCGGACCGTCAGTCCTCGTCCTGCTCCATGCGGCGCTGCGTCTCGGCCTCGATCCGGGCCTTGGCGGCTGCCCGTGCCCGGCGCTTGTACTCCGTGGGGCGGTGATCGAGGTCCTCGGGCTGGTCGATGTCCGGTATGCCGTCGAGGTCCTCGTCCCGGATCTCGTCCTCCCACAGCCGCGCGTACTTCGCGTCCCGCAGCTTCAGCAGCACGCAGGCGATCACCGCCGACAGCAACGAGCCGATGAGCACCGCGGCCTTCACATGCTCGCGGGTGGTGGCGTCGTCGAACGCCAGCTCCGCGACCAGCAGCGACACGGTGAAGCCGATACCCGCGAGCAGCGCCACCCCGGCCACGTCCGTCCAGGTCAGCCCGGGACTGAGTTTGGCCTTGGTGAACTTCGCGGCGACGAAGGTACCGCCGAACACGCCGAGGAGCTTGCCCGCGAACAGGCCCAGTATGACGCCCAGCGCCTCCGGCTGCCGGAAGGTCTCCGCCAGCGCCGAGCCCGACACGCTCACTCCGGCGGCGAACAGGGCGAACACCGGGACCGCGAAGCCCGCCGAGAGCGGTCGGACCAGGTGCTCGATGTGCTCCGCCGGGGACACCTGCTTGCTGTCCGCGTTGCCGTCGGGGTCGTCCGGGAGCGGCTTCACCCGCAGCGCCATGCCCATCGCTACGCCCGCGATGGTGGCGTGGATGCCGCTGTTGTACATCAGGCCCCAGATGACCAGGCCCAGCGGCACGTACACCCACCATCCGCGCACCCGGAGCCTGTGGTGCAGCAGCCAGAAGAGGACCAGTCCCGCCAGGGCGCCGCCGAAGGCGTACCAGTTGAGGGTGGAGGTGTAGAACACCGCGATCACCATGATCGCCCCGAGGTCGTCGGCGATCGCGAGGGTGAGCAGGAAGGCGCGGATACCGCTGGGCAGGTTGGTGCCGATCACCGCGAGCACGCCGAGGGCGAAGGCGATGTCCGTCGCCATCGGCACCGCCCAGCCGTGCAGTTGCCCGCCGCCCGCGACATTGACCCCCACGTAGACGAGCGCGGGAACCGCCATGCCGCACACCGCGGCCACGATCGGCAGGGCCGCCGCGGCGGGCCGCCGCAGCTCCCCGACGACCAGCTCACGCTTGAGTTCGATGCCCGCGGCGAAGAAGAAGATCGTCAGGACGCCGTCCGAGGCCCAGTGCCCCACAGACAGGTCCAGCCCCAGCGCCGGGATGCCGAAGTGGAACGCGCGCACCGACTCGTAGACGTCGCTGAGCGGGCTGTTCGCCCAGACCAGGGCGATCACGGCGGCGGCCAGCAGGACCATGCCGCCGACGGTCTCGGTGCGCAGGGCGTCGGTCAGCAGCTTCCGCTCGTGGGCCGAGGGAAGCCCGAAGACGCGGGTCGGCTGCTTGCCCGGGGGGAGGGACATGAGGGGACTCCGGAGGGGTGCGTTCGGGCAGGACAAAGCGCTGCCGACCAGACTTCCCGGCTCACCTGTGTGCGATTTTGGGCGTTGTCATTCCACCGTACCCGCATGGCCGGGCGATGATGCAGTGGCCGCAGTCACACGCGTCCCGTCGCCGAACGGGCCGGACCTGGCCTACCCTGAGCGGCCGGAAGGGCCGCGAGGCGGCCGCACGACCTGGGGGCGGACGGACAGTGCAGGACGACGCGAAGTCGGAGGAATTCCTCGGTCCCTACCCGGAGCTGCTCGCGGAAGTCTCGGAGACGGGACGCCTCCCGCGCCGGGACGAACTCGACACCTTCCGCGCGCTGGGTGAGCAGGCGGCCGAACGCGGATACGGCCTGCGCCACCTGGTCGGCCTCTTCATCGGCAGCACCCGCGGACTCTGGGGCGGCCTGCCCGGCATCGCCCGGTCCGCCACCGCCACCGAGCGTGCCCGCACCGGCGACGCGCTGCTCGCCACGCTCGACGCCGTCACCGCCGCCCTGGGCGACGGCCACGAGCGTGCGGTGCGGATCGCCATGCGGCAGGAGGAGGGCGAACGGCGCGAGTTCATCGACGACCTCCTCTACGGCCGCAGCGACCTCGGACGCCTCGCCGAACGCGCCCAGCGGTTCGGGCTCCGCCTGGCGGGAGCCCACGCCGTCGCCGTCGCGACCGGCCCGGAGAAGTACGACGACGTCCATCCGATGGTGCGCAGCATCGAGCGGGAGCTGCTTGGGCGGTTCGGGGAGCGCGACGTGCTGCTCTCCACCAAGGACGGACGCCTCATCTGCATCGCCCCCAGCAGCGAGGCGGCCGTGCTCGACGCCTTCGCCCGCAAGGCCGAGTCCCCGGGACCCGGCTACACGCCCGCCCGGCGGGTGGCGCTGGGCCGGCAGCACAGCGGGGCCGGCGGTGTCGTCCGCTCCTACGAGGAGGCGCTGAACTCCCTGGACCTCGCCGACCGGCTCGCCCTGCGCACGGTCCGGCTGCACGCCTCCGAGCTGCTCGTCTTCCCGGTGCTGCTCCGGGACCGGGCTGCCATGGCGGACCTGGTGCGCACGGTGCTGGGGCCGCTCACCCAGGCCCGGGGCGGGGCCGAACCGCTGCTGGACACCCTCACCGAATGCGCGGCTGCCGGGTACGTGAACGCCGAGGCCGCCCGGCAGCTGGGGGTCAGCGTCCGCACCCTCTCCTACCGGTTGGAACGCATCCGCACCCTGACCGGGTACGACCCGGGCGACTCCCTGCACCGTTACACCCTGGAGACCGCGGCCATGGGCGCCCGGCTGCTGGGGTGGCCCGCCGAGGCGCTGTAGTCGCTGTCCCCGCGCTCTCCCGCCGTGCCGACCGCGTGCCCGAGGGTCCCGCACCGGAGCCGGACGTCAACACTGCGTGAAAATTGCCGGGATCTGGCAATGTGACGCGAGCCTGCCGCATGCCACGATGACGTCACACGGCAACCGGCACGGGGGGTTCGGCAATGGGTGGGTTTCTGCGCACCGCGTGGGAGTTCCCCGCCGTTCTGTTCGGCTCCGCCCTGGTGGTGGTGCTCGGATACTGGTTGTTCGTGCTGGTGGGAGGCGTGGGCGCCGATACCCTCGACGGGGGTGGGGGTATCGGCGCCGACACGCCGGAAGCCGGAGCGGCGGGTGCGTGGGCGGCCCTGGGGCTGAGGGGCGCACCCGTCCCGCTCGGCCTCTCCCTGCTGACGGTGATTGCCTGGTTCTTGTCCCTGGTGGTCGCTGTCACGGTGCCCGGCACACTGCTCCGCACCGTCGCCGTGCCGTTCGTCGTGAGCGCGGCCTGGGTGATCACCCGGCTGCTGCTCCGGCCCCTGCGTCACCTGGCACGGCGCGAGGAGGGCGTCTCGCACGCCGAGTTCGTCGGCCGCGTGTGCGTCATCCGCACCGGAAGGGTCGACGACCGCTTCGGCCAGGCCGAGGCAGCGGCGCCGGACGGCGCCTCCTCCCTGCTGCAGGTGCGGGCGGACGAAGCACTCGCCGCCGGCCTCACCGCCGGCACCCGTGCCCTGATCTACGCGTACGACGCCGAGGGCGGCCACTTCCTGGTCGCGCCCTACGACGCTCCCTGAACCGAGGAAGGTCCGTATGGATGTGATCTCGACGGGACTCGGCCTGATGGTCGCCGTGGTCCTGCTGATGGGCATAGCCCTGCTGCTCGTGATCGGCCGGTTGTTCCGCAAGGTCCCGCAGGGCAAGGCGCTGATCGTCTCGCGGATGCGGAAGGTCGACGTCACCTTCACCGGTGCCGTCGTGCTTCCGGTGCTGCACCGCTCGGAAGTCATGGACATCTCGGTGAAGACCATCGAGATCGGCCGCACCGGGCAGGAGGGACTGATCTGCCGGGACAACATCCGGGCCGACATCCGCATCTCGTTCTTCGTGCGCGTCAACAAGACTGCGGAGGACGTCATCAAGGTCGCGCAGGCGATCGGCACCGAGCGCGCCAGCGACCGGGAGACCCTGCAGGACCTGTTCAACGCGAAGTTCTCCGAGGCCCTCAAGACCGTCGGCAAGCAGCTGGACTTCTCGGACCTCTACACCAAGCGCGACGAGTTCCGCGACCGGATCGTCGCCGTGATCGGCACCGACCTCAACGGCTACAGCCTCGAGGACGCGGCGATCGACTACCTGGAGCAGACGCCGCTCGCCCAGCTCGACCGCGACAACATCCTGGACGCCCAGGGCATCCGCAAGATCACCGAACTCACCGCGGCGGAGCACATCCGCACCAACGAATGGACGCGGAACGAGGAGAAGGAGATCACCCGGCAGAACGTCGACGCCCGGGAGGCCGTCCTCGAACTCGAGCGGCGCCAGGCCGACGCGGAGATCCGGCAGCAGCGCGAAGTGGAGACGGTGCGGGCCCGGGAGGAGGCGGAGACCGCCCGGGTGCAGGCCGAGGAGCGGCTGCGTGCGCACACCGCGCACCTGAAGACCGAGGAGGCTCTCGGAGTCCAGGGCGAGAACCGCGAGCGTGAGATCGCGGTCGCCAAACTCAATCGCGACCGCGTCGTCGCCATCGAGAACGAGCGCATCGAGAAGGACAGGCTGCTGGAGGTCATCGCCCGCGACCGCGAGACCGAACTGCGCCGCATCGCCGCCGACAAGGAGGTCGAGGCGGAGAGGCGCGACATCGCCGACGTGGTGCGCGAGCGCATCGCGGTGGAGAAGACCGTGGCGCAGCAGGAGGAGGAGATCAAGAAGCTGCGTTCGGTGGAGGAGGCCGAGCGCGAGCGGCAGGCGCTGATCATCGCCGCCGAGGCCGAGGCGCAGGAGCGTCTGGTGAAGGACATCAAGGCCGCGGAGGCTGCCGAACAGGCCGCGGAACACCGCGCCGCCGAGGAGTTGACGATGGCCGAGGCACGGCGCAAGGCCGCGGACCTGGACGCGCAGGCGGCCGTGCGCCTCGCCGAGGGCAAGCGTGCCGAGTCCGCCGCGTCCGGCCTGGCCGAGGCGGAGGTGCAGGAGCGGATGGCCGACGCGCTCGCCCGCACCCGGCAGGTCGAGGCACAGGCCACGAAGGACATGGGCGTGGCCGAGGCGGAGGCCAGGCGCGAGGCGCTGCGGGCGGAGGCCGAAGGGCTCAACGAGAAGGCCGCGGCGATGGCGGCCCTGGACGAGGCGGGCCGGGAGCACGAGGAGTACCGGCTGCGGCTGGATGCTGAGAAGGAGGTCCGCATCGCCGGCATCGACGTGCACCGGCAGATCGCGGAGGCCCAGGCCACGATGGTCGCCGCCGGGCTGGAGAAGGCCAACATCGACATCGTCGGCGGGGATTCGGTGTTCTTCGACAAGCTGGTCGGTTCGCTCGCGGCCGGGCGCGGGGTGGACGCCTTCGTCGGCGGCAGCAAGTCCGTACAGGCCATGGCCGGGCCCTGGCTGGGCGACAGCGACGGTGAGGGCTCCACGTTCACGCAGGACCTCACCCGGATGGTCGCCGGTCTCGGTGCGCACGGCATGCGGGACATGACCCTGGCGGGCCTGCTGGGCCGCCTCGCTGCCCAGGATGGCCCGCACACGGCGCAGTTGACGTCGCTGCTGGACGCCGTGCGGGGCACCGAGGCGGCAGAGGTGCCGCTGTCGCGGCTGGCCGCCTGAGGTCCTCCCCGGGGCCGCTCCGCTCCTGTTCCGCACTGCCGCTGCGGTCCCGGCCTCCGGGCCGCAGCGGCCGGACGGTGGTGGGCGGGAGCGGCCCCGGTAGGGCAGGGGCGCGGCGGACGGCCGGACGGGTGCGGGAGGGCGAAGGGGCAGGAGCATGAGCAGCGGGACAGCCACGGCGGACGCCGGGACGGCCAGTGTCGACGAGGGCACGTACGAGGTGTTGCGGCGGCGCCTGGAGAGCGCCGGACAGGAGCTCGCACGACGCGCCGAGCTGCTCAACGAACGCCGGACCGAGACCTTCGGAGCTCGCCGGTTCGCGCTCGTGGCGACCCACCGTCTCGCCCCGGGACGGGCACGCACCGTGCGGGACCTCGTGCAGGTCGGCGGTCTGCTCCTGGTGGGGGGCGACCCTGCGCCGGGTACCGGTGAGGTGGCCGTGGAGGACGTTCTCACGCTGCACCGGGGCCCCGAGGACGGCTTCGAGCAGTCCGCCTCCGAGGCGGTGCCCGGACTCCTGGACGATCCGCGCTTCCGGCAGGACTTCGCCGAGCTGTACCGCTACTACCGCGACGCCCGACTGCTGCGGTTGCGCCGCACGGACTCCGAGCTGCTGGCGGTCTTCCGTACCGGCGACGGCGCCGGGGACCGGCGGGTGCTGCGGTGGCGGATGCCCGCCGACGGCGGACCGCCGGCGTACCTGGAGGCCCGCGGCTCCCGCGACGACACCGCGCCCGCCGCCGGCGACCTGGTGTGGAGGGAGATCGGGCGTGACGCACACGTCGCCGGCCGGCACCCCCACGTGCGCGTCGACGACGCCCTGTTCGTCAGCACCGAGGGCGGATCGCTCACGCTCGGGACGCAGAACGACACCGAGACGCGGGACGGGATCTGGTCCGAGCCCGTCGACGAACCGCTCCAGTCCCTCGCCGACGCCGAGATCGCCCGCGCCCGCGTGGGTCCGCTGGTGCTGCTGCGGATCCTGCCCTACAACGAGCCCCGGCACCGGTATCTGGTGCACAACCGGCGGACCGGGGAAGTCGTCCGGCTCGACGGTATGGCCCGTGGCTGCCGACCGCTTCCCGACGAGCAGGGCATCGTCTTCCCCGGCGGCTTCCACCTCGCCAACGCCCCGGCGGGCGAAGCCGCCCGAACCTTCGACGTCCCCTCCGGTGCGTGGGAGTTCGAGCGGGTACTGCACGCGCCGAACGGCGAGGACGTGCTGCACGTCTGCCGCGACCGGGCGGGAGGGGGCGTCCTGCTCCTCCCGTACAACCGCGTCCGGCAGGAGCCGGCCGCGCCGGTCACCGGTCTCGGCTGGGCGCTGTTCGACGACGGTGCCCTCGCCGTCCTCCGCGGCGGGCCGGACGACGGGGAGGGCGGGACGGTCCGCGTGC
Source organism: Streptomyces callyspongiae (assembly GCF_047200695.1). Classification (NCBI taxonomy): domain Bacteria; kingdom Bacillati; phylum Actinomycetota; class Actinomycetes; order Kitasatosporales; family Streptomycetaceae; genus Streptomyces; species Streptomyces callyspongiae. The sequence continues at coordinate 92,343 of NZ_JBJZOM010000004.1, read as the reverse complement.
ACCCCGTCCAGGTCTGGGACACTCCGTTCGCCGAGGAGCGCCACGACGCCGTCGCACCGCCCGCTGAGGCGGGACCGCTCGCCCGGATCGGCAACGCCGAACTGGTCCGCTGCATCGCCGAGTGCCTGGCCGTGGCGCGCATGGCGGCCGAACTCGCACCCGGCGCGGAGGTGTTCGCCTCGATCGCCGAGTCCGCGGCGCGGGCCGAGGACCGCTACCCCTGGCTGGGCGAGAACGACCCGGTCGCGCTGGACGAGCCGCTCCGCCTGCTGCGTGAGACCGCCGTGGACATCGTCGCGGAGTACGGCAGGGAGGAGGAGACCCGGGCCCGCACCGCCGCGGCCCTGGACACCGCGGAGGACGAGGTGCACGGCCTGCTGCGGCGCGCCGGCGGCGAGACTCCCGCGGACGCGACCGGGTGGGTCGCCCTGCTGACCGGCCTGCGGCGCGCCCGCGGCGATGTGGAAGCCCTGTACGACCTGCGGCACACCGACCAGGACCGGGTGGCGGGCCTCGAGGAACAGGTCGCCGAGGCACTCGCGGCGGCCGGTCATCGCGCGGTGGGCCACCTCGCCGAGCCGGACGCCTTCTCCGGCATCGTCGACGAGATCGCCCGGATCGAGGAGGCCGCCACCCGGGCGCCCCGGGTCGCTGCCCTGGAGCGGCCCCTGGAGGAACTCGGCGAGCATGCCGCCCGCCTGCGGGGGATCACCGACGTGTTCGAGGCGTTGGAGGTCGCCGACACGACGGTGCGCACCGCTCTGCTGAGCCGGTTCGGTGAAGTGACCGCTGCCCTCAACCGGGCACGCGCCGTCGCGGACGGCAGACGGCGGACGCTGCTCGAAACGGAGGGGCGTGCAGAGTTCGAAGCCGAACTCGCCCTGCTGGGACAGGCGTTGAGCCAGGCGCTGGCCGCCGCGGACACCTCGGAGGCCTGCGACGAGCACCTGGGCACCCTCCTCGTCCGCATCGAGGGCCTGACCACCCGGTTCGGGGGCCTGCCGGAGCGGGCCGAAGTGCTGGAGGCACGACGGGAGGAGGCCGAGGAGGCGTTCGCCGCCCGCCGGCAGTCGCTGGTCGACGAGCAGGCACGCCGTGCCGAACGGCTGGCAGCCTCCGCCGAACGCGGCCTGGCCACCGTGGCACGGCGCGCGGCGGCACTCACCGGGCCGGAGGAGATCCGGGCGTACTTCGCCGCCGACCCCATGGTGTCCCGGCTGCGGGAGACCCTCGCGGAACTGCGCGACGCGGGGGAGACCGTACGGGCGGCAGAGTTCGAGGGACGCCTCGGCGCCGCCCGGCAGGAGGCCGGCCGCGCCCTGCGGGACCGCGCCGAACTCCACGACGTGCCCGGCACCGTACGGCTGGGACGCCACCGGTTCCCGGTGCACGGGGGCAGGATGTCGTTGACGTTGTCACGCCACGGCGGCCGCCTCCATCTGGCCGTCACCGGTACCGACTTCTGCGAGCCGGTACCGGAGGACGCCCTCGCCGGGACCGAGGAGTTCTGGGACCAGCCACTGGTCTCGGAATCTCCCTCGGTCTACCGGGCCGAGTACCTGGCGGCGACCGCACTGGCCTCCCGCCCCGGGCCGGTGGACCCCGCTTCCGGGGCCGTGGACCCGGAAGCACCGGCGGACCTGGTGCGTCGCGCGGCGGGGACGGCCCACGACTGCGGATACGACGCCGGGGTGCACGACCACGACGCCGCGCGGATCCTGCACACGGTGCTGGAGCTGCGCCGCCGCGCCGGACTGCTCCGCTTCACCCCGGAGGCGCGGGCCGCCGCACAGCTCTACTGGGCGCACGGCACCGACGACCGCACCCGTGAGGTCTGGGCCGCGCGGGCCCGTTCCCTGGGACGCGCCCGCCGAACCTTCGGGCCGGTGCCCGCCATCGGCGAACTGGTGGAGCAACTGGACGCGCTGATCGCCGGGTTCCTGCCGGGAGAGCGCCGCCCCGGTTCCGGCGCCTACCTCTTCGAGGAGATCGCAGCACCGGACGGCCCCTGCTTCGTCACGGACAGCGCCGCGCGGGCCCTCCTCGGCGACTTCCGCGAAGCGCTGGGCGGACCCGACTCGGCGGGGGTCAAGGAGTACGCGGAAGAACTGCGCACCCTGGGCGAGGACCTGTCCGCGCGGCGTCATCTCATCCGTGCCTGGCTCGACGCCTATGCCGATGCACACGACGCCGACCGGTCGGTACTCGTCGAGGCAGCGGCTGTCGAAGCCTGCGGCACCGTGCTGCGCAGACACGACGCCGAGGCGCAGCGCCCCGTCACCGTCGACGGCCTGCTCGGGGTCCACCCCCGGGTGCGGGAAGGGAGGCTGACGGTCCGCCTGGACGAGTTCCTGGCGCGCACCGAGGAGTTCCGCACCGTGCGCGTGCCGGCCCACCGTGCCTGGACCGAGCGGCGCGAGGCGGTCCTGGCCTCGGCCCGCGACCGGCTGGGCCTCGACCGGTTCCGCCCCCGCGTGCAGCCCGGATTCGTACGGAACCGGCTGATCGACGAGGTGTACCTGCCGCTCGTCGGGGACGCGCTGGCCCGCCAGATCGGCACGGCGGGAGCGGACGGCGGGGCCGCGGGGCAGGGCATGCTGCTGCTGTTGTCCCCGCCCGGCTACGGCAAGACCACGCTGATGGAGTACGTCGCGGCGCAACTCGGCATGCTCTTCGTGACGGTGGACGGGCCGGCGCTCGGCCGTCGCACCACCTCGCTCGACCCGGCGGCGGCACCCGACGCGGCGGCGCGGCGCGAGCTGGAGAAGATCGACCTCGCGCTGCGCCTCGGGGACAACGTGCTGCTCCATCTGGACGACATCCAGCACACCTCGCCGGAACTGCTCCAGAAGTTCATCCCGCTGTGCGATGCGCAGCGGCGGATCGAGGGCGCCGACCGCGCCTACGACCTGCGGGGCAAACGGTTCGCCGTGTGCATGGCGGGCAATCCGTTCACCGAGTCGGGCGGCCGCTTCCGTATCCCGGACATGCTGGCGAACCGGGCGGACGTGTGGAACCTCGGAGACGTGCTGGGAGGAAGGGAGGACCTGTTCGCACTGAGCCACGTCGAGAACGCCCTGACCGCACACCCGGTGCTGGCGCCGCTGGCCGACCGGGAGCGGGAGGACCTGGACCTGCTGGTCGGGATGGCCGAGGGCGACCCGGGCGCGACCGCCGACCGTCTCGTCCACCCCTACGGCCCGGAGGAGCGGCAGCGCGTCGTCGCGGTGCTGCGCAACCTGTTGCGGGTGCGGGACACCGTGCTGCGCGTGAACGCCGCCTACATCGCGTCGGCGGGAGAGGCGCAGGAGTTCCGTACGGAGCCACCCTTCCTGCTCCAGGGGTCCTACCGCGACACCAACCGGTTGGCCGGACGTCTCTCCGGAGTCATGAACGACGAGGAGCTGGAGCAGCTGCTCGACGACCACTACGCGGCCGAGGCGCAAGCGCTGGCCTCCGGCGCAGAGGCCGCGCTGCTGAAGCTGGCGGAGCTGCGGGGACGCCTCGGCCCGGCCCAGCGGACCCGCTGGGCCGAGCTCAAGCGGGAGTTCGGGTAGGGCGCGGGCGGGGTCCGCGCGCGGCGGTCACCTGATCACGAGTTGCTGCCCGGGCAGGATCAGGTCCGGGTCGCCCCCCACGACGGAGCGGTTGTCGCGGTAGATCTGCTGCCAAGTGGTGCCGTGGGCCGCGGCGATTCCGCTGAGGGTGTCGCCGGAGCGCACGGTGTAGGCCGTGCCGGACGACGCGGGCCCCTGGGTGTTCTGCTGGGGAGCGGACGGTTGCGGCGGCGCCGGTTGCGGGGCCGTCTCCTGGGGGGCGGGCGGCTGGGGAGCGGGCTCCGGCGCCACGTCGGCGGACGGTGCGGTGGAGGTCAGACCGCCCTGGCTGCCGCAGATCGGCCAGGCACCCGGCCCCTGCATCTCCAGGAGCTCCTCGGCCACACTGATCTGCTGGTTCTTGGTCGCCAGGTCGGCACGCGAGGCGTACCGGGTGCCGCCGGCCGCTTCCCAGCTGGACTGGGAGAACTGGAGGCCGCCGTAGTAGCCGTTGCCCGTGTTGATTCCCCAGTTGCCGCTCGACTCGCACTGGGCGACCTGCTCCCAGGTGTCCACGGAAGCCGCTCTGGCGTTCGATGCCGAGATCAGGGGGAGGGCGAACGCGGCACCCGCCGTTCCGGCCAGAGTGGCGATGCGGGCACGCGTACTGGAGAGACGAGCGCGATACTTGCCAGTGAACAGCATGATGTCTCCTCACCGACGCCTGCGAGGTGAGCTGTCGGGCTCGGGCCGGAGAGTGCCCGTCCGTCCGCTGCCGCGGGCGGATACGCCCCGAGCCGCTCCCTCCTTCGGGTGCGGCGGCCTACCTGGGTCCCCCGCTCCTGCCTACGGCGCTCACGCGACGGAGTTGCCGCGACCGCCGGCAGGATTCGGCGTGACGGTCGCGGTGCCCGTCAGGTGACGAGCGATGCGACCGTAAGCACATCGGACCGGAGTGTTCAAAAACCGACATTCGGGGTGCGGAGTTGGTGTCGCACCTGTGGCGCCAGGCGTTCGCGCTGGTGGGTGCGGCGTGTCGGCAACAGGGGGCGCTCGGCGGGACGTCACCCGGGTGGGCGCAGACCGAATGCGACGCGCCACTGGCGGTCCTGACGCCGCGTCGATCCGACACCGAGGCGTCCGCCGTGTGACGAACGTGTGTGGCGCGGGGGTGCCTGCTCTCAAATTCTCGATGTGAAAACGGGCACGAACGGGCATATGTCGACGTCTCGGGTGGCCCGGGGCGTGAAGGTGCGTTGACCGCTTCGCGGTCGATCTGTAACGCTACGATCGCCATGGGCGGAGTGGTCGCCGTCCATGGAGGCACCCTGTTCGGGGTGGCCGGCAGGGGGAGAACCAAGGATGGAAGGTGGCAGAAATTACCGAGTGAAGTCTGCTTCCTCTTGAACTTGTGTGCCGGCACTGGGGGTCGGAGAGGTGACTCTCCGCGGCGTTTCGACGGTACGGGCCAGTGTACGTTCGCATTCACATGCCTGGATTTCGGTTGCCTCGATGCGTCGGGAACGGCCGGGGTCTTCGCGGGGAGACCGAGCAGTGACAATTCGTATCATTGTGGCCGACGATCGACGCCTCATCGCGGAGACCCTTTCGGGAGCACTCGCGCAGGTACGGGGTTTCGAAGTCGTGGAAACGCTCGACGACAGCCGCCAGATCATTCCTGCGGTGCGGCGCACCAAACCGTCGGTTGCGGTTCTGGGGGTTTGCGAGCCCGCCGGGAACGAGATCCGGCTTGCCGATGAACTCCGCGTCGCCGTGCCCGGCTGCGGAGTTGCCGTCATCACCTCACGTCCGTCCAGGGAGGTGATGAGACGTGCTGCGGGCGGCGCGTTCAGCGTGATCCCGAGTCATGCGCGACTGAACCATCTGATCCATGCGATCCGGGGGATCGTGGCGGGCTGTCACACGATCGACCCGTCGCTCCTGAGGGCGCGGCGCACCGGTCGTCCGCTGAGCGAGCGGGAGAGGGAGGTGCTGCGATTGACGGCTGACGGAGCTCCGATCAAGGAGATAGCGGCCGAGCTCTACCTGTCTCCCGGTACCGTCAGGAATGTCACCTCCAGTGCCATCAAGAAGCTCGAGGGCAGAAACCGCTTCGACGCCGCTCGCATTGCCGGTGGCCGCGGCCTGCTGTAGAGCGTCGCCTCTCTCGCTGCTCGGGAAATGACGATAGCGCATCCCCCGGATGAATGACCCTTCCGGGGTGACCTCTGTCACGAAGAGCGGGACAAACGTCAGGCGAGCGAGCCCGGCAGGACAGGGCCCGGACGGTCGGGACTCCGGCCGGGAACGGAGGTGTCCCGGTGCGGTGCATGATGTCCCTTTGTTCCGGAACGGGTCGGAATGTGGGGTCGAGTGGGCGGCGCGAACAACTCCGTTGTATTTCACTGTGGCTGGGGCACCGTGCCGGAGTCGCCCCGACCTCGTGCGTCCTTCCCGCTCCCGCTGTCACCGAGTGTGACGGGGTGTCACCGGCCCCGGCCCGCCGGGGATTCCGCAAGCCCGTCATGGCACTGCATGACAAACGTCATGCACCGCACGCGGCTGGGGCCCCCGGGCGGGCTCCGCGCCGCACCGGCGCGGCAGCGCGTCACCGGTCCGCGACCTGCTCGGCTGCCTGCCTCCCGGCTCGTCGAGGGTGTCCGTGGCGGCCGCATCCGCCATAGGGAGGTCATGGTCGGCGCCGGCGACGTGTTTACAACTGCCAGGACCGTCATTAATCTCTGGCTCCGGCACCTGAGAGAAAGTCACGATTCGATTGCGGTGCGGCCGGGCGACTGCATTGCCCGGCGACGTCTCGGTCGCGCAATGTGCTCCTCGGGCGCGGTCGAAGATCGATGTGCCGCTTCGGAGTTGACGGCCTTCGCAATGCGCTGCGCTCCCTGGAGAAGGAGATATTCCCCTTCTCCGGGGTCTCGGTGTCAGAAATCTCCGAACGTCGAGGCGAATTCACCGGTTCGGCCGCTGTACGTGAGGCAGTTCTGCTGTGGTCGGGCCTCTTGCGGAGGTCTCCGTTTCCCGGTGCGTGAGCGGATGATGTGCGCCGAGTGCTCCCCGTGGCTAGGACGCGGCGGTCGCGTCGAGGCCCGCGGGGCGGCTTCCGTCGCCGGCGCTCCACCTGAAGCCCGCAGGAGCCCCTGGGGCAGCCGAACTCACGTGTCCCGGCGGCGTGTTCGTAGCGCACGGTTCCTGTCGCGGGGGTCAGGGCCCGGGGTGCCGGAGGTGCGGCGGCTCTTCGCCGTGACAGCAAGGGGACACGCCCCGCACGTCATTCTCGCTGTGCGTCACGCGATCGTCGCATATGGTGACTTTCTGTGGGGGTCAGGGCCGGAAAGCCGGTTGTGGATAACACGGACTTGGCATCTTGCTGCGCCTCGATTGACCCTCTCTGGCTAACTGTTGAGTACCGTCAGGCGCTCGATTATTCTGCTCTCGAATCGCGTTGACTGGCTGAGGGCCAGTGAGCCTCGAAGGGCTGGGTGCGCGCCGAAGAAAGGTGCGTGACCCACTCTTGTGGAGGCCCGGAAAGCTGTGCCGCTGAGCCCAATTTGGAGTGAACGCGAAATGAGTGAAGCCAGATTTCGAGTTTGTGCAACGTTAAAGTTTTATATCGCCTGCTGTCCGCGGAAACCGATGATATCGGGGGAGAGTCGTGCCTGACGTGCTGGAGTCACCTGTGAGTGGGAGAACCGACGAGGTCGAGCTCGCCCTGATGCAGGCTCAGGACCTGATCGATTCGACTGTCTCCCTGTGCCGCAGCAGGACCGCCGCGGGCATGGTGACCGTGACCCGGGCGGACGACGGGGCGCGGATTGCGGCCATCGTCCGTGCGGTGGCCGGCGCCCGGCACAACGTCAGCGTCACCCTGCCCACCGATGCCGACCGCAGGCCCCAGGTGTTCGCGGCGACCCTCGCCGCGCTGCGGGAAGCCGCCGGCCGGGGTGTGACCGTCCGCCTGCTGTGCTCGCCGCGCCTGCTGCGCAACGAGGACGTCGTCGCCCTCGGTCGTCGCACCCATGGTTGCGAAGTACGGCTCGTGCACGTCGAACTGCAGTCCATGCTCGTCGCGGACGGCAGGCTGGCGGTCGTACGGCACGACCGGTCGCACGGCGGAATGGCCGTCTTCCGCGTCCCCGCCGCCGTGGGAGGCCTCGACTTCCTCTTCGCAGGCGCCTGGGGGAGTGCCGCACGCCTCACGGAGTTCATGCGGCTGCAGGAGTGCCTGCGCAGCGGCTTCGCACAGCGCATCCTGGAGAGGCTGTGTGCCGGGTGCAAGGACGGCCCCGCCGCTCGTGAGCTGAGTGTCTCTCTGCGGACGTACCGGCGGCACGTCGCAGAGATCATGCGGGTCCTCGGAGCAGGTTCGCGCTTCCAGGCCGGCGTAAGAGCGGTCGAGTTGGGGTTGGTACCCGGACGGTGAGGCTGCCTGCGCGACGGCGGCGGACCATGCCCGCCGCACCGCGCTGTGCACTGCGTCCTCCGAAGCCTCCGGAGTGGCCGAACCGCATCATTCGCTGAGCCCGCACCTGCCGGCAGGACCCGGGGCGCGGGCGAGAGGGGAGACCGGGACTGTGGAGCACGACGAAGACCTCGAAGAGACGCTGCTGAAGGTCCGCAGGTTGATCGAGGCCACGGTGTCGAAGCACCGCGACCAGTCGTCGGAACGGAACCTCGTCGCGGAGGTGAAGGTGGACGACACCGCCATCGCGAAGACGGCCGCGGAGATGGTCCGGCACGCGGCGGGCAGTCTCGACGTGGTGCTCGCGGCTCCCGGTGAACCCGCGCGGGCGGTGCAGCGGGCGATGCCCCACCTCGCCGCCGGAGGCGCGGCCGGGCCACGCATACGCGTGCTGAGCACGCAGGCCTTCCTCGACACCGGAGTCTTCGACGCGATGCTGTGCCCGGCCGACGACCGCTGCCAGGTGCGTGTCGGCAGAGTCCCCGCCCTGTCGCTGATCATCTCCGACGGCGAAACAGCCCTGACCTGCGCGGAATCGGTCCAAGGGCGGCGGGCGTCCGTCATCCGCGCCTCCTCGGTGATCGGTACGCTGATGACGCTCTTCGACGGCGTCTGGCGGAACGCGGCCGTGGCGTCCGAGCGCGCCGACTTCGTCGGCCGCGCGCGGTCCGACCTCACCCAGCAGATCCTGGCGAAACTCCAGGCCGGCGTGACCGACGAGGCCGCTTCTCGCGACCTGAGGGTCTCGGTGAGGACCTACCGGCGCTACGTCGCGGAGATCATGACCCTGCTCGGCGCGAGTTCGCGGTTCCAGGCCGGTGTGCGTGCCGCCGAACTGGGCCTGCTGTCGGCCTGCAGCGCCGGGGTGCGGGGCAACGGCGGGGCCCGGAACCGGGCCTCGACCGAGGTCATTCCCCGTCAACGCCGCTGAGGCGGCGGGCACTCGTCAAGAGTGCGGCACCGATGCCCGGACGGGGCACCGCCTGCAGGTAACTGCACAGCCCGTTGCACCACCGTTGCGCTCCCCGGAGCGTGGACGTCCAAGTGTCGGAATTCGGCGGCGGGGACGGCCCGCGGACGAACTCGTGGAGGATTCCCATGTTCCAAGGAATCGGGCGGTTCTCGGTGAACCGCCCCTGGCTGGTCACCCTCGGGTGGCTCGTGGCGGCGGTCGCCCTTGTGGTGCTGGCGCCGCAGCTGAAGGCGACGAGCGACCAATCGGAGTTCCTCCCCTCCCACTACGAGTCGGTGCGCGCCGTCTCGCTGCAGCAGGAGGCGTTCCCCCAGGGACGGCAACCCGCCGCCATAGCGGTCTTCCAGCGCGCCGACGGCGGGAAGCTGACGGATGCCGACAGCAAGGACGTCGTCGAGGTCGCCTCCGGCCTGCAGGCGAAGGACTTCCCGAAGGTGGACAAGGTGGTGGCCGACCCCTCGGCCGTGTCCCCCGACGGCAAGGTCGCCCTCGGATACGTCCTCGCCACCACCGACACGGCGTACGACCAGGCACTGGTCGAATCCGTCCGGAAGCTGCGCGAGGCCGTACCGGGGCAACTGAAGGGCACCGAACTGGAGCTGGGCCTCACCGGCCCGGCGGCGACCGCCCTGGACGCCCAGGAGGGTTCGTCGCGCACCGATGCCATGATCATGATGGCCACGCTGGTGCTCATCGTCGTGCTGCTGCTCGCCATCTTCCGCAGCCCCGTCATCGCGTTGCTCCCGGTGCTCATCATCTGGCTCGTGTTCCTCGTCGCCATGGGCGTCATCGGCATCGCCAGCGACGTCACCGGGCTGGAGGCCTCCTCGTCGATCTCCGCGATCCTGATCGTGGTCCTCTTCGGCGTGGGCACCGACTACACGCTCTTCCTGCTGTTCCGCTACCGCGAGAACCTCCGCCAGGAGCAACAGCCCAAGGAAGCTCTGGCGGCTGCCGCCGGCCGGGTCGGCGAGACGATCGCCTCGGCCGCCGGAGCGGTGATCGTGGCCTTCCTCGCGCTGCTGCTGTCCTCCATGGGGATGCTCAGCAACATGGGTCTCTCGCTGGCGCTGGCGGTGGCAGTCACCCTGCTCGCCGCGCTGACGCTCGTTCCCGCCGTGTTCTCCCTCCTCGGCACCAAGGCCTTCTGGCCCTCGAAGTCCTGGCGCAAGCAGCCCCGGCACACGCTGGCGGAACGCGTGGGCCGCCTCGCCTCCCGCCGGGCGCCGATCGTCGCGGGCGTCACGGGCGCTCTGCTGGCCGTCATGGCGGCGGGCGTCCTCGGCTTCAAGGCGGAGTACGACAGTGAGAGCTCCATGAACAGCGAACTGGAGTCCGTGCAGGCGATGCAGGACATGCGGCACAGCTTCGCAGCCGGGCAGTCCGACCCCACCATGGTCTACGTGCGCGCCGCGGGGGACGCCTCCCTCGACGAGGAGGGCCTCGCCGAGTACCGCACCGCACTGGCCGGGGTCGACGGAGTGGACACGGTGTCCCCGGCGCAGCTCGACGAGACGGGGGACGTCGCCCGCTTCAGCGTCGTCCTGGACTTCCGGCCGACCCAGGACCAGGCCATCGACCTGGTGGCGGGTGACCTGAGGGAGACCGCGCACGCGGCGGCGCCCGAGGCCACCGAGCAGTACGTCGGCGGCACCACCGCCGTGCTCGCCGACATCCGCGACGCCGTCAACCGGGACTACGCACTCGTCTTCCCGGTGGCCGCCCTGGCGATCATGGTGATCCTCGCCCTGATGCTGCGCAGCCTGGTGGCCCCCTGGTTCCTGATGCTCTCTGTCGGCCTCGGTTTCGGAGGGACACTCGGCGCCACGGTGTGGGTGTTCCAGCGCGGAGACGACGGCCTGCTGTTCATGCTGCCGGTGATCGTCTACCTCTTCGTGGTCGCGATCGGGACCGACTACAACATCCTCATGGTCGCCCGGTTGCGGGAGGAGATCCGCGAGGGCCGCGACCCGCGGGAGGCGGCCGCACTGGCCGTCAAGCAGTCCGCGCCCACGATCGGAGCGGCCGCGGTGATCCTCGCGGGCACCTTCGGGGTGCTGATGCTCGCCGAGAACTCCATGCTCCGCCAGATGGGCTTCGCGGTCGCGTTCGGCATCCTGCTCAGTGCCTTCGTCATGGCGACACTGCTGGTGCCGGCCCTCACCACGCTGCTGGGACGGAAGGCGTGGTGGCCCGGGAACCGTGCGGCGCCCGAATCGCCGGAGACTGGGGCCGACCCGGTGGACGAGGAGGAGCGGGAGCCCCTCGCGCCGGTCCGGACCCCGTGACCCGGTAGGCGTCGGTCCGTCGCCCTCCCGGCCGCCGATACGGCGGGGAGGCGGCGGATCTGCGCTGTCGCCGACCGGAGGGCAGGACCCGCCGCGACCCGAACGGACGAGGTGCCCGGATGCGCTTCCTGATCACCCTGCTCGGTCTGCCGATCTGGCTGCTCACGGTCTGGCCGCTGGTGGCGGGTGCCCGCAGGGTCCTCGCCGTACGCATCAGCGCCCCCAGGGCGCTGCTCGCCGCCGCCGTGGGATGGCTGGTCGCGGTGAGAACCGCCTTCGCCGCACTGCCGGCCATGCGCACGACGGGCCAGGCGATCGCACTCGGCATTCCCATCGCGGGCGTTTCTCTGATCACGACGTTGGTCGTGCTCTTCATCGCCGAACTGATCCGTCCCGCCGGGAAGGGCTGGGGGGTTCTGGGATGGGGACGGGCCCTGCGTCGCCGGGGAGAGCGCGGACGCCGCTACGCCCACATCACGGGCATCGCCGTCCGCCACGGTCTGGGGCCGTACGTGCGCGGCCGACGCGTCGCGCGGTACGGCAGTCTCCAGCGCGATCTCCGCCTGGCCCGGTCGTTGCGGTACGCCCTGGAGGAGGCCGGCGTGGTCTTCGTCAAGCTCGGGCAGTTGCTGTCCACGCGCCCGGATCTGCTCTCCCCGCCGTTCATCGAGGAGCTCAGCCGCCTGCAGCACCAGGTCGCTCCCGTCGGGGGCGCCGACGTCGAGGCCGTGCTGCGGGAGGAACTCGCCCCGAGCTCCTGGGAGGTGAGGCGAGTCGACCCCGTGCCGCTGGCGGCGGCATCCGTCGCTCAGGTGCACCGGGCGCGGTTGCGCGCCGGCACCGGCGAGTTGGTGGACGTCGTGGTGAAGGTGCAGCGTCCGGGAGCCCGCTGCGTCCTGGAACGGGACCTGGACATCCTCCAGCGGGTGGCGCGTTCGCTGGAGAGGCGCACCTCGTGGGCCCGTCGGCTCGGCGTTCGGGAACTCGTGCGCGGCTACGCGGAGGCGCTCCGGGAGGAGCTCGACTTCCGGATCGAGGCGGGAAACATCGCCGCCGTCGCGACCGGCCACCCCGACTCGGGCACTGTGGTACTGCCCCAGGTGCACGAACACCTCTGCACGCGGCGGGTGCTGGTGATGGAGCGGATGGACGGCACGCCGCTGGGCTCCGCAGCCGGACGGACCGTACGGAGCGGCCCGGAGGGCACCGCCCTGGCGCGGGCCCTGCTCGGCTGCGTGCTCGACCAGGTGCTGGTGTCCGGGGTGTTCCACGCCGATCCTCATCCCGGCAACGTGCTGCTGCTGGACGACGGACGGCTCGGCCTCCTGGACTTCGGGTCCGTCGGCAGGCTGGACGGATCCCTGCGAGCGGGGCTGCAGCATCTGCTCCTCGCCGTCGACCGCGGCGACACGGCGGCTGCCTGCGACGGGCTGTGGGAGATCGTCAGCCGGCCGGAAGGGGTCGACGAGGACCGGCTCGAGAGGGCGGTCGGTCAGTTGTTGGCCAAGTACTGCACGGCCACCGGTACCGCTGCCGACATCGACATGTTCACCGACCTGTTCGGGCTGGTCACGCGCCACGGGCTCGCTGTGCTGCCTGAGGTCGCGGCTGTCTTCCGGGCGCTCGCCACGCTCGAGCGGACCCTGTCACTGCTCGATCCGGACTTCGGGCTGGTGGACGAGGCCCGCGCCTTCATGTCGGGCAGGGTGGCCGAACGCCTGCGTGCCGGGGACGCGGGCGACACGCTCTCGGGTGAACTCATGGCGCTGTTGCCCGTCGTACGGCGACTGCCGCGCCGGCTCGACCGGATCACCGCCGCGATGGAGAAGGGCAGGCTGTCGGTCAATGTGCGGCTCCTCGCCGACGAACGGGACCGCAGGGTCGTCCACGACATCGTGCACCTGATCGCGCTGGTGTGCGTGGGTGCCACGAGCGGTGTGATGTCCGTGCTGCTGACGGCCACCAACGGGCCGCGCGTGGCGTCCGACGTCACGCTGTACCAGGTCTTCGGATACAACCTTCTCGTGATCAGCACACTGATCGGTCTCCGGCTGCTCTTCACGGTGTTCCGCGCACAGCGCTGAGCCGGCGTCGCGCGCACGCAGAAGTGCCGGTCCGTGCTCCGACGACTTCCGCCGCGGACGCGCGGACCGGCACCCGCGCCGTCTACTTGCCGGCGGCTTCCATCTCCCGCACGAGGCTGAGCGGCCGCATGTCGGTCCAGTTCTCCTCAACGTAGTTCAGGCATGCCTCCCTGGAATCCTGTCCGTGTGCAACCGTCCAGCCGGCGGGGACCTCGGCGAAAGCCGGCCACAGTGAATGCTGGCCCTCGTCGTTCACCAGCACGTAGTAGCGGGCCTCGTTGTCCTCGAAGGGATTCGTGCTCATGTTTCTCTCCATCCTGCGTTGCGAACCGGTGCCGTACGGCATGGACTTCGCCGTCGTTGCGGCGGAGTGTTGCCGAAGAATCATCTCCGTGCCGGGGCGGGAGGTTCCCGCTGCTTCGACATTTCTGTTCTTCCGGCCGTTGTGGACGTCGTCGAGGGGCGGACGGGGCGTTATCGAAGTTTCACGGGGAGCGCGGACGGCGCCCTGGCGAGCAGCGTGGGCTGGTAGCGGAGCTCCGACGGGTGGACCGCGAGGCGGATGTCGGGGAAACGCTGGAAGACCCGGCGCATGGCGATTTCCGCCTGTGCCCGTGCGAGATGGGTTCCGATGCAGTAGTGGATGCCGTGTCCGAACGTGAGATGGACCGGCTTGGGACGCTCGATGTCCAGTTCCTCGGGGCGGTCCGGGAACGCCTCGGGGTCGTGGTTGGCGCTGGCCGGCGAGAGCATCACGATCTCACCTGCCGGGATCGTGGTTCCGGCGATCTCGACGTCCTCCAGCGTGAGCCGTTGCAGTGTGTACAGCATGGGACTCGACCAGCGGATGAGTTCATCGACCACCTGCGGGATGCGGTCGGGGTCCGTGCGGACGCGTGCCGCCTGCTCCGGATGCGTGAGCAGCCCGACGAAGCATCCCGTCATGAGCGCCGTCGTGGTCTCGTTGCCTCCCGTCATCAGCGCGAAGGCCGTCGAGAGGATCTCCTGCGGTTCCAGGCGCTTGTCGCCCTCCGCGTGCACCATCGCCGACAGCAGGTCGTCGGCCGGATGCTCGGTCTTCCTGGCGATCAGGTCGGCCATGTAGGCGGACAGCTCACGGGTGTGCTCCGCGAGGATGCCGGTGGGGTCCGAGGCGTCGGCCGACCGCATGGTGTTCGACCAGGTCCGGAACTGCCGCCAGTCGGAGTCCGGAACACCCAGCAGCTGGGCGATGGCGATGATGGGTAGCGGCTCGGTCAGTCCGCCGAGCAGGTCCGTCTCCCCCTGGGACGGCAGGTCGTCGAGCAGCTCGTCGACCACCTTCTCCAGGCGGGGACGCATGTTCGCCACCCGCTTCGGGGTGAAGGCGAACACCAGCGCCTTGCGGAGCGGGGTGTGCCGCGGCGGGTCGGAGTTCGCCAGGTGGTGGGAGATCTCGTCCGCCGGCTTCAGGTCCTTGCCGATCTGCCGGCCGAGTGCCTCGTACAGCTTGCCGATGTCCCGGCTCAGCCGCGGATCGGCCAGGGCGCTGCGGATGTCCTCGTAGCGGGTGAGCACCCACGCCCGGGCCCCGTCGGGCGTGTCCACCCTGGTGACCGGCTGTTCGCTGCGCAGTCTGGCGAAGAACGGATACGGGTCCTGCGTGTACTCGTCGCTGAACATCCAGTACTTCGAAAGCGCTCCGCCGGCTGCCATCGATGCTCTCCCTGCGATCGTCCGGTTGGGCGTCCGCACCGCTCACGGGGCGCGTCGCGGGGCAGCCTGGCACGCGGCGGAGGGAGGCGTCACCGCCGCTGCGGAGATTTCAATACACCGTGGCGCGGCAGAGTGGAGAACAGCTGCTGCAAAAAGTTCGTTCCAGGGTTGTCGGGTGCGGGTGCGATTGTTTCCACTGGCCCGCGAACGACGGGAACGCCGACTGCGTCGCCCCGGTGTACGAGGCTGGTTCGAATTCTTCGTACCGACGTGGTGGGTACGGCGCGGCCCCGTTAGGTTCAGCGAGGCGCGTGACACCACGTGCTGAATTCACCAAGAAGTCGCCAGTGCGGGGCCGGAAAGGGCCGTGCCGGTACGGACGAAATCGCCAGTCGGTTCCCGTGCGGAACTTCCCCGGTGTGCGGCATCCTCACAAAGGAGTAGAAGCGGCATGACGACCTCTGCGGAGAGCAAGACCGCCAAGATCAAGGAAATCGTCTGCG
Organism: Streptomyces callyspongiae; assembly: GCF_047200695.1. NCBI lineage: Bacteria > Bacillati > Actinomycetota > Actinomycetes > Kitasatosporales > Streptomycetaceae > Streptomyces > Streptomyces callyspongiae. Next base: position 76,787 of record NZ_JBJZOM010000004.1, on the reverse strand, counting down.
ACATCCTCGAACTCGAGGAGGACGAGGTCACCGAGACGAGCCTGTTCAACGAGGACCACGGCGCGGACTCGCTCCGCGCGATCGAGATTCTCGCCGCGCTGGAGAAGCAGTTCGGCATCGTCATCGACCAGGCCGAGCTGGGCCGCATGGTCAACCTCAAGGGCGTCGAAGAGGTCGTCGAAGAGTCGGCCGGCAAGTAAGTCACGACCGGCGCGTACCGCCGCGGCATCGCCGATCGGAACCGGACGGAGAGACCATGCGTGCAAGTGCGAGCAGTACAAGGTCGGCACCACCCGAGAACCGTGTGGTCCTGACCGGACTCGGTGTCTTCTCGAGCATCGGTGTGGGCGCGGCCGATTTCGCGGAGGGCCTGCGTGCCGGGCGCAGCGGCGCCAAGCCGATCACCAAGTTCGAGACCGAGGGCTTCGCCCACGCCAACGGGTGCGAGGTGGTCGGCTTCGACCCGCGCGAGTGGATTCGGAACCTGGACGTCGACGACCTGGGTCCCGCGACGCGTTTCTCCGTCGCTGCGGCCCGGATGGCCATCGACCACGCCGGGTGGGCCGAGGAGGATCTGCGGGGCCGGCGGGGGATGATCTCCATCGGTACCACCGACGGTGAGTCCCACGATCTCGACAGCCTGGTCGAGACGCAGATCGCGCACGGGCACGCGGCAGCGGATGCCCGGGTGGCCCGGCGGATCGCCCCGAGCCGGCTGGCCACCGGCATCGCCCACGAACTGGGGCTGCACGACGTCGAGGCCGTCACGATCCCGACAGCCTGTGCCGCCGGCAACTACGCCATCGGCTACGGCTTCGACGCCGTGCGGACCGGCGAGGCGGAGTTCGCGCTGTGCGGTGGGGCGGACGCCATGTGCCGCAAGACCTTCGCCGGGTTCTACCGGCTCGGCACCATCGCACCCGACCTGTGCCGACCGTTCGACAAGGACCGCAAGGGCATCCTCACCGGGGAGGGCGCCGGCGTACTGGTGCTGGAGAGCCTCGACTCCGCGCTGCGGCGGGGGGCCACCATCTACGCCGAGGTGCTCGGCTACGGACTCAACTGCGACGCCGACCATCCCGTGGCACCGAACCAGAGCAGCATCGCCCGGTGCATGGAACTCGCCCTCGAGAACGCGGGGGTGAAGCCGGCAGAGGTCGACCTGGTGTCCGCCCACGGAACCGGCACCAAGGCGAACGACGTGACCGAGACCCGTGCGGTGCGCGACGTGTACGGCGACACCCCGCCGCGCACCGTCTCCCTCAAGTCCATGCTCGGCCACAGCATGGGTGCCGCCAGCGCTCTGGCCACCATCGCCTGTGCACTCGCCATCACGCACGAGTTCGTGCCGCCGACCATCAACCACCGTGAGACCGACCCCGAGTGCGAGGTCGACTGCGTTCCCAACGAGGCGGTGGACGCACCGCTGGAGATCGTGCAGAACAACGGTATGGCGTTCGGCGGGAACAACGCGGTCGTGATCCTCGCCAAGTACGAGGAGCAGACGTCATGAGCCGGCCCATCGTCGGATACGGCGCAGTGGCGAGCATCGGCCGCAATGCCGAGGAACTCTTCCAGGGGCTGTGCGAGGGGCGCAGCGGTCTGGCCCCGCTACGGGGCTTCGACCCGGCCCAGTTCAAGGCGGGGCACCTGTTCGAGATCGACGACCGCCCCGCACCGGGAGAGGACCGGCCCGGCAGGGCGACCGCGTTCCTGCTGGACGCGGTCGGTCAGGCGGCGCACGACGCCGGGCTCGGCGAGGACCTGAGCGAGGTGCCGATCCTGGTCGGCACCGGGCTGCGGGAGTTGCGTTCCCTGGAACTGTGGTGGCGGGACGGCGCCGAGTTCGGCGCGGAGCGCATGCATTTCGGCACCGCACTGCGGGAGCGCTTCGGTGCGGTGGACACGCACACCTTCTCCAACGCCTGTTCCGCTTCCCTCTACGCTCTCGCCCTGGCCGAGGAACAGCTCGAATCCGGCACGGCCGAGCACGTGATCGTGGCCGGGGCCGACTCCATCACCGAGAGCATGTTCGGGCTGACCGACGCCTTCCAGCTGGAGCCGCCCGGGCGGCTCCGGCCCTTCGACGTGCACCGCAAGGGGACCATCCTCGGAGAGGGCGCCGGCGCGGTCGTGCTGGGCAGGGCGGACCGCGGGGACCGCAGGGTCCACGGGCGCCTCCGTTCGGTGGGCGTGAACTGCGACGCCTACCACACCACCGCACCCGACCAGGCGGGCGTGGCCGCCGCCATCCGTGACGCGCACGACCGGGCCGGGGTGAAGCCCGCGAACGTGGACCTCGTCATGCTGCACGGGACCGGAACCCCGCTCAACGACGAGGTCGAGATCCGCGCGATGCGCGAGGTCTTCGGTGAGGACGAGTCCGTGCCGTGGGTGACCGCCATCAAGTCGATGACCGGGCACACCGCTGGATCGGCGGGCGTGCTGAGCCTCATCACGGCCCTTCGGACCATGTCCACCGGGCGGATCCCGCCGGTCACCGAGCTCGACCGGCCGACGGAGAACGTGAGCGCCATGCGTCTGGTGCACACCGAGGAGGGCCGCGGCGATGTCGACGTGGCGCAGGTCAACGGATTCGGCTTCGGCGGCCTCAACGCCGTCGCAGTCGTGGAGGCGGCCCGATGAACGAGATCCCGCAGATCGTGGTGACGGGAGTCGGTCCGGCGCTGCCGGGCGTGGCCGGGGTCCAGGACCTGGTGACCGGCCCGAGCGTTCCGGCGGAGCCGGTCGACCCGGCAGCGCTGCTCGGCAAGAAGGGGCTCAAGTACAAGGACCGGGCGACCCGTCTCGGCCTGTGCGCAGCCTCCCTCGGCCTGCAGGACGCCGGACTCCGCAACGCGGAGGGCCCGCTGGTCCCGCCGCGCGGTGTCGGCTGCGTGGTGGCCTCCAACTACGGCAATGCGGACACCATCTGCAGGGTCGTGACCACCATCGCCGAAGAGACCACCCGCGGCACCAGCCCGATGGACTCGCCCAACGCCTCCAGCAACATCATCGCCTCGGAGGTCGCCATCCGGTTCGGCCTGCAGGGCCCCAACATGACGGTCTGCAACGGCGACTCCTCGGGACTGGACGCCCTGCACTGGGCGGCGAGCCTGCTCCGCTCGGCGCGGGCGGACCAGGTGCTGGTGATCGGTGTCGAGCCGGACAACGAGATGGTGCGCCGGCTCGTGCGGACGGACCGGCTCGTCGACGGCGCGGTCGCCCTCGTGCTGGAGAGCGCCACGACCGCGGAGGAACGTGGCGTGAAGGCTCGGGCGGTGTGGGGCGGCTACGCCCGCACCGGTGGCGTCGAGCGGACGGCGCACCGGCTCGACCGGTTCGGCGCCGGTAGTCCCGCTGCCTGGTACGCCCCGGAGGAGCCGGGCGACGGCACGCCACGTGCCGAGCACCCCCGGTCCGGCCTCGTCCGTCACGACATGTCTGCCGTCCGGGGCACCCTTTCGGCAGCCCTCGGCACCGCCCAGTGCGCCGCCGCGGTGGCACGGTTCGACGCGGGGGAGAGCGGCCCCGTCCACCTCATGGCGGGGCGCGTCGACGACGGGGTCGCCGGTGCCCTGCTGCTCGCTCCCGGGGACGCGTCGTGAGCAGACCCGACCCGTCGGTCCCGGCGGCCGGGCCGTCCGGGACGGTGACCTGTACGGTCAGCCACCGGAGGCCCCGGCCGGGCCGCAGCGCGCTGCTGCTGCACGGGCTGGCCAACAGCCCCTCGGTCTGGGAACCGCTGGCAGCCACCGAGGCAGGCGGACTCGACCTGTGGACCGCGGACCTGCCCTGGGGTGCCGGTCACCCACCCGACTGGGGGTACGCGCCCGACAGCACCTCGGCGGTGGCGGACGCGCTGCAGCGCATCGGCGACGAGCCGTCCGTGGTGGTCGCGCACTCGTTCTCCGCGCTGCTCCTGCTGGAGTTGCTGAGCGACGAACTGTCGCGCGGTGGCGATCCCTTCAACCGGTACGGCATCGACGGCCTGGTGCTCGCCTCCCCCTTCTACCGTCGGGAGGCGGACGCCTTCGAGTACGGCGTGGTCGCCGAGCTGCTGGACAACTTCCGCCGCACCATGGACGAAGGAATCCGGGTCATGGCCGGACCGCGTCTGGAGGCGTCCCTGCGCCACGACATGGCGCAGCGGGTCTGCGAACGCGTCGGCCCGTACGGGTACCTCGGCTTCTTCCGCAGCTACCTGCGCACCCCGTGGCTGCGCACCGACCTGATCACGGTGCCCACCCTGGTGATCAGCGGGGAAGAGGACTTCATCGCCCGGTCCGAGGAGAGCCTCGCCCTCGCCGCGGACCTGCCGCACGCCCGCTGCCGGGTCATCCCCGGCACCGGCCACTTCCCCATGGTGGAGCGGGCCGAGGCCTTCTCCGCCGCTCTCGGCGAGTTCACCGGCTCCCTGAGCCGTGCCCGAACAGCCTCCGTGGACCAACCCGCCTGATTCCCGAGGAGCCTCAGCACGATGACGTCACCCATCAGCAACCCGCCCGTGCCCACCGAGCAGACGCTGCGCGACTTCTTCGACGTCAGCAACCACTCGCTGCGGCCCTGCTACGAGGGCGGCAACATCAGCACCACCATCGGCTTCAAGCACGTCCACTACCTCATCGAGGCGGCGGTGCTGGAGCACTTCCGCGCCGCCGGCCTGGGCGCCACGACCCTGTACGTCGAGTACGGCGTCGGCTTCGACGTCGTGTCGGTGAACACCCGCCTGCACACCGTGCTCACTCTCGACGACGCGGTGGCGGTCGAGGTCAAGCCCGTCACCAAGGAGGGCGACAGCCGTCTCCGCTTCAGGATCGCCGCGACGGTCGAGCGGGACGGGGAGCAGCGGAAGGCCGTCTCCACCACCTTCGAGGTGGCCCTCCGGAAGATCGAGCACGTCGAGAACCCCAAGCCGCTTCCCGAGCAGCTGACCCCCTTCGTCACCCCGCGGCTCGGCGCCGCCACCCCGCAGCACCTCGAAGCCGTCCCCGTGGACAACATCGACCTCTCCGCGCAGCGCGGGGTCACCACGCGCTCCGGCGACCCGGTGCTCGCCGAGCTCATCGGCGACGACAACGCCTTCGGCTGGAAGTGGCGTGTTCCCTACTTCTACTGCCACTTCACCAGCCACATGCAGATGTCGGGCTTCCTGCGGCAGATGGAGGAAGTCCTGCACTTGTTCGTCGCGGACCGCGACATCGCCATCCACCGGCTGCTCGACGAGCGCAACTGGATCCCCGTGGTGACCAAGTGCGAGGTGGAGCTCACCGACGAGGTGGGGATCGAGGACGAGCTCTACACCGTCTTCACGGTCGAGGACATCTTCAAGAAGATGCTGTTCACGGCCCGTATGGACTGCTACGTGGTGCGTGAGGGCCGCCTGGTCCAGGTCTCGACCGGGCGCATCACCCACGGCTACGTCACCAAGGAGTCCCCGGAGCGCGACTGGTCGCTGGTCACCTTCGACGAGGAGGTCATGGCCGCACTGAGTGGCAAGAACCTCCCCGCCAACTGAGCCCCTCCCGGTCGTAAGGAGCTGGTGTCATGAGCGGCGACGTCGCTGTTGCTGTCCGCAACCCCGTGATCACCGCGTGGTCGGCCGTCTCCCCGTTCGGGATCGGTCGCCAGGCGTTCGCGAAGGGCCTGCTGGAGGGCGGTGAGACCGCTGCCCCGGTGGACCGGGAGCAGTGGCAGGTGCCGGACGAACGGGCCCGCCTCGTTCCCGGGTTCACGCCGCGGGAGGCGCTGGGGCGCAAGGGGACCCGGTCCATGGACCGGGTCACCGGCCTCGCGGTGAGTGCCGTAGGAGCGTTGCTGGACGACGCCGAGCGCAACCGGGAGGTGGCCACCGGAGAGCGCGGCGCCGTCGTCCTCGGCACCACCACGGGAAGCGCGCAAAGCATGATGGACTTCACGCGCGACTCGTTGACCGGGGCCAAGCCGTACTTCGTGGACCCGGCGCAGATGCCCAACACCGTCATGAACTGCGCTGCGGGGCAGTGCGCCATCTGGCACCAGATCAAGGGGCCCAACGCCTCGATCGCCGGGGGGCGACCCGCAGGCCTGCTGGCCCTGAACTACGCGCGCCGCCTGCTCAGCGGCGGCCGGGCCTCGTCCGTGTTGTGCGGCTCGGCCGAGGAGTACTCCGACGAGCGTTCCTGGCTGGAGTGGCACACCCGCCCGTCCGGGACGGAGCCGGCCGTTCTCGGTGAAGGGGCCGGCATGGTCCTGCTCGAGTCCGAGGACGACGTCGACTCGGAGCACGTCCTCGCGGAGGTGCTGGCCGTGGAGAGCGGCGTCTTCGGTGCGCAGGCCCCGAACGCGCTGCCCGACGTGCTGGCGGCCTGCCTTCGGCGGGCGATGGACCGTGCCGGCGTGGATGCGGCTCAGGTGTGGGCCGCGAGCCCCTGCAGTGCCACCGACGCATTCGGCGAACAGGAACGCGACGTGCTGGTCGGGATGTTCGGTCCCGGGACACTCGAGCCGCTGCGCAACACCGCGCTGTTCGGGGACGCTTCTGCGGCCTCGGTGAGCCTGCAGATCGCTTCGGTCCTCGCAGTGGCCGAGCGCACTCCCGACGTTGCCGGCCGCGTCGCGGTGGTCACCGCCGTGGAGCGTGACGGAGGCGTGGGCTGTGCGCTGCTGAGACTGCGCTGAGAGCCGGTCCGTCCGGCCGAATCGAACCCAGAGAGGTAGTCATGACGTCAGAGCCCATCGCCACGCTCGACTCCGAGGAACTGCGCCGCGTCCTGGCCGACGTGATCGACGTCGGCCCCGAAGAGATCGGCGACGACACCGACTTCGTGAACGATTTGGAGGTCGACTCGCTTCTTCTGCTGGAGCTCGTCGTGGTGCTGGAGAAGCGCTACCGGGTGAAGTTCTCCGAGCAGGAGATGCGGGGCGCCCGCACCTTCCGGCACGCCCAGGAGCTGCTCCGGGGGAAGTTGACGGTGACGGCATGACGGCGACGACCGAGGTGGCGGCCGGCCCGGTCGCCACCGGCTCGTCGGTCCTGCGCGCGACCCCGGTGGACGCGCCCGTCGAGGTGGCCTCGCTGGAGGGCCACGACGGGTCGCCGGAGGCCCGCCGGACGCTGTCCGCCGTCGTCACCGTCGCTGTCGGGGTCGAGGAGCCCGTTTTCGAGGGCCACTACCCGCACTTCCCGATCTTCCCCGGGGTGTGCATCGTCGACTGCGTGCATCGTGGTGTTCTCGCCGTGGCGCAGCAGGCGGGGATGCCGGAGCCGCGGCTGTCCGCGGTGGAGTCCACCCGGTTCGTGGGAGCGGTGTATCCGGGGGACCTGCTCGCCGTGCGACTGGAACTGCGCGACCACGACGAGGGCCTGCGGTGCAGGGCCACCGCGAGCACCGATCGCGGCGACGCCGCCACCGTCCGCCTGAGGTACGCGGGGGAGAGCGCATGACCGTGCTGCACGAGGTCGAGCAGCTGCTGCCGCACCGTTTCCCCATGCTGCTCGTCGACCGCGTGCTGGAGCTGGTTCCGGGAGAGCGCATCACCGCCGTGAAGGCGGTCACGCGCACCGAGCAGTGCTATCGGCATGTCGGCGCCCACGCGGCCGGCACATCGCTGGAATACCCGCAGGCACTGCTCGTCGAGTCGTGGGGCCAGACGGCCGGCATCCTCGCGACCCGGCGCCCGCTGGACGACTCCCACGACGCGCCCGGCACCGACACCGACCAGGTGATGCTCCTCGGGGGGCTCACCGGGATCACGTTCCACCGGCCGGTGCTGCCGGGCGACGTGCTCCGCCACGAGGCCCGGATCGACCGGGCCCTGTCCGACACCGTGATTTTCGACGGCACGACGCTGTGCGACGGCGAGCTGGTGATGTCGGTCGAGCGGATGGTGATGGCCTTCCGTTCCTCCGACCGGCTCCGGTCGTCGACCGGCTGAGCACACAAGGAGGAGAGTCCCATGACGCAGGACGACAAGCGGGTCGCGCTGGTCAGTGGCGGATCGCGGGGCATAGGACGAGCCGTGGTCGAGCGGCTCGCTGCCGACGGCCACGACGTCAGCTTCTGCTACCGGTCCGACGACGAGGCCGCGAACGCCCTGGAGAAGAAACTCGGCGAGCTCGGCGTCCGCGTGCTGGCGAGGAAGGTCGACGTCGCCGACGCCGACGCGGTGCGCGAGTGGGTGGCCGAGACGCAGGACACGCTCGGGACGGTGGACGTCGCCGTCACCGCGGCGGGCATCACGCGCGACAACCCGCTGCTGATGATGAGCGACGACGACTGGCGCCAGGTGCGGTCCGTCAACCTCGACGGCGTGTACCACGTGTGCCGGTCGGTGGTCTTCGAGATGATGAAGGCCCGTTCCGGTTCCCTGGTGATGATCTCCTCGGTCGCGGGCGTCCACGGCCACGCCACGCAGTCCAACTACGCCGCGACCAAGGCCGGGATCATCGGCTTCGCCAAGTCCGTCGCGAAGGAGGCCGGCCGCTACGGCATCCGGTCGAACGTGGTGGCGCCCGGCTTCATCGAGACCGACATGACCTCGGTGCTGAACGACCGGATCCGCGGCGAGATGCTCAAGTCGATCCCCCTCGCCAGGTTCGGCGGCGCCGACGAGGTGGCGGACATGGTGTCCTACCTCGCCTCCGACCGGGCCGGCTACGTCACGGGCTCGGTCTTCCACATCGACGGCGGCATCACCATCTGACGCCGATCGACGCCGACACCCCTTCCACCCAAGGACACGGTCATGGCCAAGAAGCCGCCCCGCTGGTACTTCTCCCTGCGTAGCCCCTACTCCTGGTTCGCCTACCGGGACCTGACGGCGCGACACCCCGACGTCCTCGACAGCGTGCAGTGGATTCCCTTCTGGGAACCCGACGAGCGCACCGAGAAGCTGCTCGAGCAGCGGGGCAGCACGCTGCCCCTGGTCCCGATGGCGCGGGAGAAGAACTTCTACATCCTCCAGGACGCCCGCCGGTTGGCCGAGGACCGTGCGCTGGAAGTCACCTGGCCCATCGACCGGGAGCCCGTCTGGGAGGTCTCCCACCTGGCGTACCTGCTCGCCGACGACGCCGGCAAGGGCCGCGCGTTCGTGGACCTGGTGTACCGGGCCCGCTGGCAGGAGGCGAAGAACATCAGCGACCCGGCCGTCATCGGTGACATCGCGGCCTCGCTGGGTCTGGACGCCGACCGGGCGGCGGGCGCCGTCGACGATCCGGAATTGCGTGAGCGCGGCGCCGACGTTCTCGCCGGTTCCACCCGCGACGGTGTTTTCGGTGTGCCGTTCTTCGTGCACGGCCACGCGAAGTTCTGGGGCGTGGACCGTGTGGAGGCCTTCGTCGCCGCTCTGCGGGGCGTTCCGCGCGCCGCGGCCCCGGTGTCGGAGGCCGAGCGGGAAGCGCTGCCGGGGACGGCCCCCGCCGGAGCCGACGCCGGACACGCCGGCGGATGCGGCTGAGGCCGCGCCCAGCAGGTGTGGGAGTACGGACCCGAGAGGTTGCGATGAGCGACGAGAGCCGGCTGCCCTCCGACTGGGACGCGATCGTGATCGGCAGCGGCATGGGCGGACTCACCTGTGCCGCGTACCTCGCGGCGGCGGGACGCCGCGTCCTCGTGCTCGAACAGGCAGGCGTGCTGGGCGGGAACAGTCATGTCTTCCGCCGGAGTGCCGCCTGGGAGTTCGACGCCGGAGTGCACTACATCGGGGACTGCGGGCCCGACGGCGTCCTGCCGTCCGTGCTGCGCGGTCTGGGGCTTGCCGACAGGGTGACGTTCCGCCCGATGGATCCGGACGGGTTCGACGAGATCGTGCTGCCGGGCCTGAGGATGCGCGTCCCCGTGGGCTGGGACCGCTACCTCGGCCGGCTCGTCGAGGTGCTTCCCGAGGACAAGGAGGGACTGCACACCTTCGTGCAGGTGTGTTCCGCCGTCGGGGCCGAGATGCGCTGGGCGCTGCTCTCGGCCGTGGGGGTGGAACCCGCCGAGATACTGAAGCGCACCTCCACGGCGGTGTCCTGGGGGCGCCGCACCCTGCACGACCTCTTCGGGCACTGCGCACTCTCCGCCGCGGCCCGGACCGTCCTGGCGGCGCAGGCCCTCAACTACGGCATCGGACCGGAGGAGGCGACCGTCGGCATGCACGCCAGTGTGACCGACCACTACCTCCGAGGAGCCGGCTACCCCGTCGGAGGCGGCCAGGTGCTCGCCGCCTCCCTCGCCGAGGCCCTCACCGCACACGGCGGCAGGTTCCTGACCCGCCGGCGGGTCGCCCGGATACGGGTCGAGGAGGGCCGCGCATGCGGTGTCGTTCTCGACACGGGCCAGGAGCTGCGGGCCCCGATCGTGGTGTCGAACGCCGACTACCCCCGCACCGTCCTGGACCTCGTGGGCGAGGACCACCTCCCCGCACCCGTCGTCGGACGTGCCCGGAACGCCGTCATGGGCCACCCGCTGGCCGTCCTCTACGTCGGCCTCGACCGGGAGTTGCCCCGTGACACCAACGCCAACCTGTGGTGGCACGGGAACGCCGACATCGAGGCCTCCTTCCGCTCCCTGGCCGAGGACCGGTTCGACGCGCCGACATCGGTCTTCATCTCCTTCGCCTCGGACAAGGACCCCGGCACCGCGGCGCTCCGCCCGGCTGGACACGCCAACTTCCAGGTCATGGCCCTGTGTCCGAGACAACTGGACCGGTGGGGGCCGTCCGCGGCCACCGGCGACGGCCGCGGATACCGCCGGGACCCGGAATACCTCGCCGAGAAGGAACGCGTCACCGAGGCCATGCTCGCCACCGCGGAGGCCGCACTCGGCCCGTTCCGCCACCATGTGGCGCACCTCGAACTCGCGACGCCTCCCACCCAGCGCCGCTACACGCTCTCCACCGGAGGGTCGCCGTTCGGACTGGCGCGCTGGGGCCGAACCGGGGCCCGGCCGGACACCAGGACCGGCGTGGCCGGCCTGTACGTGGTGGGGCAGAGCACACGCTACGGCAGCGGAATCACCGGGGCCGCCGTCAGCGGCATCGCCTGCGCCGGGCAGATCCTCGACCGGCCACTCCTGCCCGAGGTGCACGCCGGCGCGGTGACGGGAGATCCGGGCCTGCTCCCCGAACGCGGCCCCGACTGGGACCCGTTGCACGTGTGCGGCGGAAGCGCGCCCCGCGGCACGCACGTCCGCTGACAGGACGCCGGGGCGACCGGGCCGACGGCGGAATGCCGTCGGCCCATTCCCGGTGCCGCCCGCGCAGCACCCGTCCTTCCCCGAATGGAGCCGGGCATCCTGGGCGACCTGCGGAAATCGCTTATTGAGGCTTCTTATTCAGGCGTTCCCGCCCTCCGGGGCGATTGGTAGCGTCCAAGCGCGCGGCGGGTCTTCCTGTCCGGCAGCGCAGATGCGCCGATTCGGCGCGGCCGGAGCGAGGCCGTGCCCATTGTGTTTTCCGAATCAAGGGGAGTGAGTAGTCGTGCCTCGAACCGGTGAGATCCGACTCCCTCTGACACCGGCCCAATCGGGTATCTGGTTCGCGCAGCGGATCGACTCCTCCCTCACGATCTACAACATCGCCGAGTATCTCGACATCGCCGGGCCGGTGGATTCCGACCTGTTCGAAACGGCGCTGCGCCGCGTGGTCGGTGAAACGGACGCCCTGCGGGTGCGATTCACCGAGAACGGGGAAACTCCCGAGCAGCACGTCATGCCGCGGATCGACTTCCCCTTCGTGGTCCGGGACCTCACCGGCGAGCAGGACCCCGTCCGCAGCGCCCGGGCCTGGATGGACGAGGACGGCGCCCGGCCGGTGGACCTGTTCGGCGACCGCCTGTTCACCTTCGCGCTCTTCAAGGTCGCCGACGACCGCTGGCTCTGGTACCACCGCGTCCACCACATCCTGCTGGACGGGGCAGGGGTGGCCCTGTTCGTGCCGCGCGTGGCCGAGGTCTACACCGCGCTGGCCACGGGTGGGACGATCCCGGACACTCCGTTCCCGCCGCTGCGGCAGCTGGTGGAGGACAGCCGGGAGTACGCCGGAAACCCCGACCGCGAACGCGACCGCGCCTTCTGGCAGGACCGCCTGCGGGGAGCCCGGCCCGCCGCGGCTCTCGCCGGGGGAGCCCCCCACATGCCCCGCAGCCTGATACGCCGCAGCGAGACGCTCGGTGCGGACGCCGTCGAGCAGGTGCGTGACGCCGCCCGCGAGGCCGGCACGGGCTGGCCCACCGTGGTGGTGGCCGCACTCGCCCTCTACGTGCAGCGCCTGACGGGCACCGACGAAGTCGTCATCGGCCTGCCGGTGGCGGCCCGCCGCACCCGCGCGACGAGGAACGTGCCGGGCAGCGTGTCCAACCTCGTGCCGCTCCGCCTGGGCATCCGACCCGACACCGACGTCGAGGCCCTCCTCGGCACGGTGGCCGCACGGATGCGGGAAGCCGTACGCCACCAGCGCTACCGGCAGGAGGACATCCGCCGGGACCTCAGACTGAGCCCGGACCAGCACCTGGTCGGACCCCACGTGAACCTGGTGCTGTTCGACTACGGGATCGAGTTCGCCGGGCACGGCGCGACCGCGCACAACCTGCCGAACGGCCCCATCACCGACCTGGCGGTCGTGATGGACACCCGCTCCACGGGGGGCGGTCTGCGCTTCGACTTCGACGGCAACTCCGCGCTCTACGACCAGGAGTCGCTCGCCCGGCACCAGCGCCGGTTCCTGGACCTGCTCGCCCGCCTGTGCGCCTGCGACCCCTCGACGCCGGTGGGACGTCTGGACACCCTCACCGAGGAGGAACGCGAGCGGACGCCGGCGGCGCCGCAGCCCGCCGCGGAACCGGTGGCGCCGACGCTGCCCGAACTGTTCGAGCAGGTCGCGGCCGGCAACCCGGACCGCACCGCCGTGGTCTCCGACGGTGTCGGCCACTGCTACCGCGACATCAACTCCCGCGCCAACCGGCTCGCCCGCGCCCTCATCGCGCGCGGCGCGGGCCCCGAGCAGTTCGTTGCGCTGGCGCTCCCCCGCTCGGCGGACACGGTGGTGGCGATCCTCGCCACGCTCAAGGCCGGAGCCGCCTACCTGCCGATCGACCCCGGCTATCCCGCCGAGCGGATCGCCTACCTGTGCCAGGACGCCGCGCCCTCCCTGGTGATCACCGACTCCGCCCACCTCGGCCGCCTTCCCCGCGAGGCCGGCTCGGCGCTGGTACTGGACGCTCCGGACACCGCCGCCGAGATCGCCGGGCACGGAGCCGGGGACCTTGCTGCCTCGGAGCGCCGCCACCGCCTCGACCCGCGGCATCCGGCCTACATGATCTACACCTCGGGGTCCACGGGCCGTCCGAAGGGCGTGTCCGTGCCCCACCGGAACGTCCTGCGCCTGTTCACCGCCACCGAGCAGTGGTTCGGCTTCGGACCGGACGACGTGTGGACGCTCTTCCACTCCTACGCGTTCGACTTCTCGGTCTGGGAGATCTGGGGACCACTGCTGCACGGGGGGAGGCTCGTCGTGGTTCCCGACGAGGTCCGCCACTCCCCGGAGGACTTCCTGCGGCTGCTGGCCCGGGAACGGGTCACCGTCCTCAACCAGACGCCGACCGCCTTCTACCAGCTCCTGCAGGCCGACGACGAGAATCCCGCTGCCGGCGCGGAACTGGCGCTGCGGCACGTGGTCTTCGGTGGCGAAGCGCTGGACCTGCGGCGCCTGGAGCGCTGGTACCAGCGGCATGCGGACGACGCGCCCGTGCTGGTCAACATGTACGGCATCACCGAGACCACCGTGCACGTCTCCCACATCGCACTGGACCGTGGAGCCGCGGCAGCCGGGCAGGGCAGCGTGATCGGCTCCCCCCTCCCCGACCTGGGCGTGTACCTGCTGGACAGCGCGCTGCGTCCGGCTCCGCCCGGTGTCGCCGCGGAGATGTACGTGTCCGGCGAGGGGCTCGCCCGCGGCTACCACGGCCGGGCCGGGCTCACCGCCCACCGGTTCGTCGCCGATCCGTTCGGTGCGCCCGGCGCCCGCATGTACCGCACCGGTGACGTCGCCCGGTGGACGCCCGACGGCGGACTGGAGTTCGTGGGGCGGGCCGACCAGCAGGTGAAGATCCGCGGTTTCCGCGTCGAACTCGGCGAGGTCGAGGCGGTGGTGGAGAACGCTCCCGGCGTCGGGCAGGCGGCCGTGATCGTCCGCGAGGACCGCCCGGGCGACAAGCGGCTGGTCGCCTATGTCACGCCCGCCGGCGACGCCGGCAGCGTGGACGTCGAGGCGCTCCGTGCGACCGCTGCCGCCACGCTGCCGGACCACATGGCGCCCTCTGCCTTCGTGGTGCTGCCGCGGCTCCCCATGACCACCAACGGCAAGCTGGATCGCAGGGCACTGCCCGAACCGGAGGTCGTCGCCGGCGCTGCGGGACGGGCACCCCGCACCCCCGCCGAGGAGGTCCTCTGCGGACTGTTCGCCGAGATCCTCGGCGTGCCCGAGGTCACCATCGACGACAACTTCTTCGACGTCGGCGGCCACTCCCTGCTCGCCACCCGGCTCGTCGGCAGAATCCGCTCCGTCTTCGGCGTGGAACTGCAGATACGGGCCCTGTTCGAGGCTCCGACCGTGGCTACCCTGGCGGAGTGCGTCACCTGCGCCGAGAACGCACGGTCCGGCATCACCCCGATGCCGCGCCCGTGCGAGGTGCCGCTCTCGTTCGCTCAGAACCGGCTCTGGTTCGTGGACCGGCTGGGCGGCCCGAGTTCGGCGTACAACATCCCGCTGGTGCTGCGCCTGCACGGCGACCTGGACCGTGCGGCCCTGCTCGCCGCGTTCCGCGACGTGCTGGCCCGGCACGAGAGCCTCCGCACGGTCTTCCCGGACGTGAAGGGCATCCCGAGCCAGGTCGTGCTCGACACCGAGACGGTGACCGTCGACCTGCCCGTCTCCGCCATCAGCGCCGAGGAACTGCCTGCGGCGCTGGCCAGCTGTGCCGCCGGAACCTTCGACCTGGCGGTCGAACTGCCGGTGCACATCGACCTGTTCTCACTCGGCCCCCGGGAGCACGTGCTGTCCGTCGTGGTGCACCACATCGCCGCGGACGGCTGGTCGCTGGGCCCGTTGGCCCGTGATCTGTCCACGGCCTACGCGGCACGGGTGCACGGTACGGCCCCGGACTGGGAGCCGCTGCCGGTGCAGTACATCGACTACACGCTGTGGCAGCGGGAGGTCCTCGGGGACGACCGGGACCCGTACAGCACGATGGCCCGTCAGCTCGCCTTCTGGCGTACGGAACTCGCCGGTCTGCCGGAGGAGACGCCGCTGCCCCTGGACCGGCCCCGTCCGGCGGAGGCCGACTACCGGTCCGGCACGGTGGAGCTGCGGATCCCGCCGGAACTCCACCGGGGGCTCGGTGCTCTCGCGCGGCAGAACGGGTCGACGCTCTTCATGGTCCTCCAAGCGGGTCTCGCCTCGCTGCTGTCGAAACTGGGTGCCGGCTCCGACGTGGTGCTGGGAAGTCCCGTCGCCGGACGCACCGACGACGCGCTGGAGAGCCTGGTCGGCTTTTTCGTGAACACTCTCGTGCTCCGCACCGACCTCTCCGGCGACCCCTCGTTCTCGGAACTCCTGGACCGGGTGAAGGAGAACAATCTCGCCGCTTACGCGAACCAGGAAGTGCCTTTCGAGCGCCTCGTCGAGGTCCTGAACCCCGAACGTTCCCTCGCGCGCCATCCGTTGTGCCAGGTGCTCTTCTCCCTCCAGAAGAAGATGGACAATGAGCTCGCCTTCCCGGGGATGCAGGCAGTGGCCGAACCCGGTGTGCGGACCATGGCAAAATTCGACCTCTCCTTCGAATTCAGCGAGTCCACGGACGTCACGGGGGCCCCCGCAGGAATCGAGGGCGTCGTCGAATTCCGCACGGACCTGTTCGACCGTTCCACGGTCGCGGCACTCGCCGGCCGCCTGACGCGGCTGTTGGAGGCGGTCGCCGCCGCCCCGGGCACACCCGTCCGCGAGATCGACGTGCTGTCGCTGCCGGAACGCCGCCGCATCCTCGAGGAGTGGAACGACACCGCCCGCGACCTGCCCGGCGGAACACTCGTCGACCGCCTCGAGCGGGCAGCGGCGGAGCATCCGGACGCCCCGGCGGTGCGCGACGACGTGCGGTCGCTGACACACCGCGAACTGCACGAGGAGGCCGACCGGCTGGCCCACGAGCTCATCGGGCGCGGTGCGGGCCCCGAACGCGTGGTCGCACTCGGCATGCCGCGCACCGCGGACGCCGTGGTGGCCGTACTGGCGGTTCTGAAGAGCGGCGCTGCCTACCTCCCCGTCGACCCGGGCTACCCGGAGGAGCGCGTCGCCTTCCTGCTGTCCGACGCCGCCCCGGCGCTGCTGCTGAGCACCTCCGGTGTGCTCGCCGGCTGGTCCGACGAGGTGGTCGGCGGCGTGCCCACCCTCGCGCTGGACGACGACGCGACACAGCGGGCGGTGGCCGCACGTCCCGCCGCACACCCCACCGACACCGACCGGCATGCCGCGCTGCACCCCGGCAACGCCGCCTACGTCATCTACACCTCCGGATCCACCGGAACCCCCAAGGGCGTCGTCGTCGCCCACAGCAACGTCGTCAACCTGGTCACCTGGGCGGCCGGGGAGATCGGACGGTCGGCGCTGTCACGAGCGCTGGCGTCGACCTCCCTCAACTTCGACGTGTCCGTCTTCGAGATCTTCGGGCCGCTGGCCGCGGGCGGCAGCATCGACGTGGTCCGCGACCTGCTGGCACTCACCGAACGGCAGGAGGGCTGGAGCGGCGGCCTCATCAGCGCCGTTCCGTCGGCCCTGGCCCAGCTGATCGGGCAGGACGCCGCTCCCGCCTCCGCCGAACTGGTGGCACTCGCGGGAGAGGCCCTCACCGCCCGCGCGGTCGCCGACATCCGCACGGTGATGCCGCAGGCCCGGATCGCCAACATCTACGGGCCCACCGAGGCCACGGTGTACGCCACGGCCTGGTTCTCGGACGGCTCCGCCGCCGAGCCGCTGATCGGATCTCCTGTCACCAACACCCGTGTCCACGTGCTGGACTCCCGCCTGCGGCCGGTTCCCGCCGGTGTCGCCGGCGAGCTGTATCTGGCGGGAGCGGGGCTGGCCCGCGGATACCTGAACCGGTCGGCGCTCACCTCCGGGCGGTTCGTGGCGAATCCGTTCGGCGCGCCGGGCACCCGCATGTACCGCACCGGCGACCTGGTCCGCTGGACCAACGAGGGCCGACTGGTGTACCTGGGCCGCACCGACGACCAGGTGAAGGTGCGCGGATTCCGCATCGAGACCGGCGAGATCGAGGCCGCGATCGCGGAGGACCCCGCGGTCGCACAGGTCGTGGTCGTGGCACGCGAGGACCGTCACCGGCACAAGCAGCTGGTGGCCTACGTCGTCCCCGCCACCGGTGCCGAGGCCGACACCGCCCGCCTGCGCGATCTGGTGGCCGGCAGGCTGCCCGGGTACATGGTGCCCGCCGCTTTCGTCGTGCTGCACCGGCTCCCGCTCAACCCCAACGGCAAACTCGACCGGAACGCGCTGCCCTCCCCGCAGTTCGCGGGCGACCGGACCGGACGGGAGCCGCGGACCCCTCAGGAGCAGGTGCTGGTGGGGCTCTTCGCCGAGATCCTGGAACTGTCCACAGTCGGCATCGACGACAGCTTCTTCGACCTCGGCGGGCACTCGCTCATCGCCAACCGGCTCATCATCAGGATCCAGGCGGTGCTCGGTGCCGATCTGGCGGTCCGCGACCTCTTCGAGGCTCCGACCGTCGCGGAACTGGGCGAGCTGATCGCCCGCGCCGGCACCGCCCGGTCCCGCGTCGTCGCCGCCGAACGCCCCGCACGCGTACCGGTGTCCTTCACCCAGCAACGGCTGTGGTTCCTCAACCGCCTCGAAGGCCCGAGCCCGACCTACAACCTCGGGGTCTCCCTCCGGTTCAGCGGCCAGGTGAGCCGCGACGCGCTCCACGAGGCGCTGCTCGACGTGATCGGGCGGCACGAGAGTCTCCGCACCCGTTTCCTCGACTGCGACGGAGTTCCGGTCCAGCAGATCCTCGCCCCGGAGGAGGCCCGGCCGCAGCTCCCGGTCACGGAGCTGACGGAACCGGAACTCGACACCGCGCTCACCGCCGCTGCCCGCCGGGGCTTCGACCTGGAGAACGAACTGCCTATCCGGGCCGAGCTGTTCGTGCTCAGCCCCACCGAGCAGGTGTTCCTCGTCCTGGTCCACCACATCGTCGCCGACGGCTGGTCCTACGCGACGCTGGTCAACGACTTCTCCCGGGCCTACGCCGCGCGGCGGGCCGCACACGCCCCCGACTGGGCGCCGCTGCCGGTCCAGTACGCCGACTACGCACTGTGGCAGCGGAACGTCCTGGGCGACATCGACGAACCCGACAGCGAGCTGGGGCGCCAGGTCGCGTACTGGAAGGAAGCCCTCGACGGGATCCCCGACCAGCTGGAACTGCAGACGGACCGCCCCCGTCCCGCCGTCCCCAGCCACGACGGGGACTTCGTCCCCCTCACCATCAGCGCGGAAGTGCACGCCCGGCTGCTGGAGATCGCCCGCGGTTCCGGTGCCAGCGTGTTCATGCTCATGCAGGCCGGGCTGGCGGCGCTGCTCAGCCGCATGGGCGGCGGCGAGGACATCCCCATCGGCACCTCGGTGGCAGGGCGCAACGACGAGTCCCTGGTCGACCTGATCGGCTTCTTCGTCAACACCCTGGTGCTCCGCAACGACCTGAGCGGCGACCCGACGTTCCGGCAGTTGCTGAGCCGCGTGCGCGAGCGGAACCTCTCCGCCTACGCCAACCAGGACGTGCCGTTCGAGCTGCTGGTGGAGGCGCTCCGGCCCGAGCGTTCGCTGTCGCGCCACCCGCTGTTCCAGGTGCTGCTGAACTTCGAGAACACCCCGCAGATGCAGCTGGACTTCCCCGGAGTGCGGACCCGGCTGCACCCCGTCAACACCCTGACCGCCAAGTTCGACCTGTCGTTCTCCGTGGGGGAGCGGTACGCCGACGACGGCAGCCCGGCAGGCATCACCGGACTGCTCAACTTCAACACCGACCTGTACGACCGCAGCAGCGCCGAGGACATCGCCGCGCGATTCAGCTGCCTGCTCGAATCCGCCGCCGACGACCCGGCACAGCGCGTGAGCAGGCTCGACCTGCTCGGCGCGGCGGGCCGCCGCCGGCTCCTGGCCCTCGGCACGGGAGAGATCCGCACCGAGGTCCCGCCGACCTTCGTCGAGCGGTTCCAGGAGCAGACGGCGAAGACCCCCGACGCCGTCGCTCTGCTCTGCCGCGGTGAGGAGGTCACCTACCGGGAGCTCAACGAGCGTGCGAACCGCCTCGCGCACCATCTGATCGCCCTCGGCCACGGCGCCGAGGACATGATCGCGGTCGCGCTGCCGCGGCGACCGGAACTCGTGGTCGCCCTGGTGGCCGTCCTCAAGGCCGGCGCCGCCTACCTCCCCGTCGACACCGACTACCCGGCCGAACGCATCGCCTACATGGTGGACGACGCCCGCGCCGGACTGCTGCTCACCGACGGCACGGTCGGAGCCGACATCCCGGAGACCGAGAACCTCCCCCGCCTGCTGCTGGACGCCGCGGACGTCGTCGCGGCACTCGACGGCCGGCCGGCGAGCGACCCCTCGGACGCCGACCGGCTGCACCCCGTCAGCCCGCACCACCCCGCCTACGTCATCTACACCTCCGGGTCCACCGGGCGGCCCAAGGGCGTGCTGGCCGAGCAGCACAACATGAGCGACTACCTGTCCTGGAGCACCTCCGCCTACCCCGGCACCACCGGCACGGCGATCCTGCACAGTCCGATCTCCTTCGACCTCACCGTCACCGCGCTCTACACCCCGCTGTCCGTCGGAGGCCGGGTCGTCCTGGCGACCCTGGACGACGTCGACCCGCCGACGCTGGCAAAAGTCCAGGACGACCCCTGCACCTTCATCAAGGCCACCCCCAGCCACCTGCCGCTGCTGGAGGCCCTCCCCGAGGCGCTCTCCCCGAGCCGCGAACTCATGCTCGGCGGCGAGACCCTGCTGGGAGAAGCCCTCACGGACTGGCGGGCCCGCAATCCCGAGGCCCACATCTACAACGGCTACGGCCCGACCGAGACCACGGTCAACTGCACCCAGCTCGTCATCCCCGCCGGTGAACCTGTCGCCGACGGGCCGCAGCCCATCGGCCGCGCCATGCCCAACACCTGGCTGTACGTCCTGGACGAGCAGCTGCAGCCGGTTCCGGTGGGCGTGGCCGGCGAACTCTACGTGGCCGGTGAGGGCATCGCCCGCGGCTACCTCCACCGGCCGCGGATGACCTCCGAGCGCTTCGCCCCCAACCCGTTCGGCCCGCCCGGTTCCCGCATGTACCGCAGCGGCGACGTGGTGAAGTGGACCCCCGACGGCGACCTGTACTTCCTGCGGCGCGTCGACGACCAGGTGAAGGTGCGCGGCTTCCGCGTCGAGATCGGAGAGATCGAGAACGCGGTCCTGCGCCGCCCCGGTGTGGCGCGGGCGGCCGTCGTGCTGCGCGAGGACACCCCGGGCGACCAGCGTCTGGTGGCCTACGTGGTTCCGGAGGACGGGGCGCTGGACCGGACCGCCCTCGCCCGCGGGACGGCGGCGGACCTGCCGGACTACATGGTGCCCGCCGCCTACGTCGCGCTCGACGCGCTGCCGCTGAGCCCCAACGGCAAGGTCGATCGGCGTGCGCTGCCGGAACCCGACTGGTCCGCAACGGTCACCGGCAGGGCACCGCGGACCCCGCAGGAAGAGATCCTCTGCGGCCTGTTCGCGGAAGTGCTGAAGGTTCCCGAGGTCGGGGTGGAGGACAACTTCTTCGACCTCGGCGGCCACTCGCTGCTCGCCAC
The DNA here is from genome assembly GCF_047200695.1 of Streptomyces callyspongiae. Lineage (NCBI taxonomy): Bacteria > Bacillati > Actinomycetota > Actinomycetes > Kitasatosporales > Streptomycetaceae > Streptomyces > Streptomyces callyspongiae. The sequence continues at coordinate 55,914 of NZ_JBJZOM010000004.1, read as the reverse complement.
CCGCCTGGTGAGCCGGGTGCGCACGGTCTTCGGTACCGAGATGCCGATCCGGGCGTTGTTCGAGACACCCACCGCGGCTGCCCTCGCCGATGCGCTGGACGAGGCGCCCCAGGGCCGGCACCCGCTGCTCCCCGGCCCCCGGCCCGACCGACTCCCGCTCTCCCACGGTCAGACCCGGCTGTGGTTCCTGAACCGGATGGAGGGCCGCAGCGCCACCTACAACCTCCCGGTCGCGCTGGAACTCGACGGCCCAGTGGATGTGGCGGCGCTGCGGGCGGCGCTCGGCGACGTGGTCGCCCGGCACGAGGCACTGCGCACGCTCTTCCCCGAGCGCGACGGCCGCCCGCATCAGGTGGTGCTCGATCCCGCGGTCGCCGCACCCGAGTTCGCCGTACTCGACGTGCCCGACGACCGGCGGGACGACGAACTGGCACGCGTCGCCGCCACGGGCTTCGACCTGACGGTCGAAACCCCGCTGCGGGCGACCCTGCTGCGCACCCCGAACACCCCTCCGGTGCTGGCCGTGGTCATGCACCACATCGCGGTCGACGGCTGGTCGACCGGCCCGTTCGGCCGGGACCTGGCGGTCGCGTACGGAGCTCGATGCTCCGGCACCACCCCTGACTGGAACCCCCTGCACGTCCAGTACCCGGACTATGCGCTGTGGCACCGTTCCGTGCTCGGAGACGAGAACGATCCGGAGAGCCTGGCGGCACGCCAGACGGCCTACTGGCGCGAGGCGCTGGCGGGGATACCGGACGAGCTGACCCTCCCCGTCGACCGGCAGCGCCCGGCCACCCCGTCCTACCGCGGCGGCTGGGTCACCTTCGAGCTGGACGCCGAGCTCCACCGGAACCTCGCGGAACTCGCACGGCGCTGCCGGGCCAGCATGTTCATGGTCCTCCAGGCAGGTGTGTCGGTGCTGCTGAACCGTCTCGGAGCGGGCACCGACATCCCGCTCGGCACACCCATCGCCGGCCGCACCGACCAGGCCCTCGACGATCTGGTGGGATTCTTCGTCAACACGCTGGTGCTGCGCACCGACCTGTCCGGCGACCCCACGTTCGCCGAGCTCGTCGAGCGGGTGCGCGACGTCGACCTGGCGGCGTACGCGCACCAGGACGTGCCGTTCGAGCGGCTGGTCGACGTGCTCGGTCCCGAGCGTGCGATGGCCCGGCACCCCCTGTTCCAGGTGATGGTGAGCCTCCACAACAACCCGGAGGCCGAGTTCGACCTGCCGGGCGTCTCCGCCAGGCGCCTGATGCTCGACCTGAACGTGGCGAAGTTCGACCTCAACCTCAACCTGCGCGAGAAGCTGGACGACGACCGCGCCCCCGCCGGTATCGAAGCCGTCGCCGAGTACAGCGCCGACCTCTTCGACCACGGCACCGTCGTCCGGGCGACCCGGCAACTCACGCACCTGCTCCGGCAGATGGTTGCGGAGCCCGATCGTGCCGTCGCCGACCTCGACATCCTCTCGCCCGCCGAACGCACGCTGATGCTGGACGGCTGGAACGCCACGGCAACCGACTTCGGCACCCGTTCGCTGGTGGACGCGATCGACGAGGCCGCCGGCCGTACGCCCGAGCGGGTGGCGGTCACCGCCGAGGACGGCAGGCTCACCTGCGCGGAGCTCGTCACCCGCGCGAACCGCATGGCGCACTTCCTGATCCGGCACGGGGTCGGGCCCGAGGTCCCGGTCGGGGTCAGCCTCCCCCGCGGGCTGGACCTGGTGGTGGCGCTGCTGGCCGTTCTCAAGTCCGGTGGCGCCTACATCCCCCTCGACCCGGCCTACCCCGCCGAGCGGGTGCGGTACATCCTGGCGGACGCCTCGCCGGCACTCGTACTGACCACGGCCGCCGCGTCCGACGGACTGCCGCTGCCGCCCGGCACGGACACCGTCGCCGTGGACGCCCCCGAGCTGCGGCGCGAACTCGCCGGACTGCCCGACGGCGCCCCGCCGGTCACGGCCTCCGGGGAGAACCCCGCCTACGTGATCTACACCTCCGGTTCCACCGGCCGGCCCAAGGGCGTGGTGGTCACCCGGGCGAACATCGCCAACTTCGTCCTGGACATGCGCGACCGGCTGCCGGTCGGCGCGGCGGACACCCTGGTGGCCGTCACGACCGTCGCGTTCGACATCGCCGGACTGGAGCTGTACGTGCCCCTGGCGGCCGGTGCGCATTTGGTGGTCGCCGGTACCGAGGACGTGCGGGACATGGACCGGCTGGCGGAGCGCATCGAGCGGACCGGGGCCACCCTCGTCCAGGCCACGCCGACGCTGTGGCAGGCACTCGCCGCCGAGCATCCCGAGGTGCTGGAGGGGGTGCGCGTCCTCGTCGGCGGCGAGGCGCTGCCGGCGGCGCTGGCCGGCCGGCTGCAGGAACTCTCGGCCGGTGTACGGAACATGTACGGCCCCACCGAGACCACGGTCTGGTCCACCACCTGGCAGGCCGACGGCAGGCAGGGCGCGCCGGCCATCGGCACCCCGATCGCCAACACGCGGGTGTACGTCCTGGACGCGCGTCTCGCCCCCGTACCCGTAGGCGTCGCGGGCGACCTCTACCTGGCCGGCGACGGTGTGGTCCGCGGCTACCGTGACCGGAGCGGGCTGACCGGCGAGCGCTTCGTCGCCGACCCGTTCGGTCCGGCCGGCTCCCGGATGTACCGCACCGGTGACCTCGCCCGCTGGAACACCGCGGGCGAGCTGGAGTTCGCCGGCCGGGCCGACGACCAGGTCAAGGTCCGCGGCTTCCGCATCGAGCTCGGCGAGATCGAGACCGTGCTGGCCGAGCATCCCGCCGTGGCCCGGTCCACGGTCGTTGCCCGCGAGGACGGATCGGGGGACAACCGCCTGGTGGCCTACCTGGTGCCGGTCGCCGGACAGGAGGTCCCCGAGGCGGGCGAGTTGCGGACGCACGTCGCCCGGGTGCTGCCCGACTACATGACCCCCGCGGCCTTCGTCCCGCTCGACGCGCTGCCGTTGACCCCCAACGGCAAGGTCGACAAGCGCCGTCTGCCGGATCCCGACTTCCGGGCACTCGTCTCCGACGAGGGACCGCGCACCCCGCACGAGGAGGCGCTCTGCGAGGTGTTCGCCGAGGTCCTCGACCTGCCGTCGGTCGGCATCCGGGACAGCTTCTTCGACCTGGGCGGCGACAGCATCGTCTCCATCCGGCTGGTCAGCCGCGCCCGGAAGCGGGGACTGCGGATCAGGCCGGAGGACGTGTTCGTCCACCGGACGGTGGAGGGGATCGCCCGGGTGGCGACCGAGGTGTCCGGGATCGTCGCCGAGGCGCCCGGCGGCGGCGTCGGCGGAGTCCCGCTGCCGCCGAACGTGCACGCGCTGCGGGAGCAGGGCGGACCGGCCGCCACGTACCACGAGTCGCTGCTGCTGGACGCCCCGGCCGATCTGGACGCCGAGCGCCTGCACGCACTGCTGGCCCTGCTCACCGACCGCCACGACGTCCTGCGTCTGGTGCTGGGCCGTCACGGGGACGAGGACACCTGGACCCTCGAGGTGCGCCCGGCCGGATCGGCCGGCACGGTGCCCCGGGCCCGCCACGTGGACGTCGCCGGTCTGGACGCCGGCAAGCTGGCCGCCACAGTGCAGGACCACGCCCGCGAGACCGTACGGGAACTCGACCCGGAGACCGGCGACGTGGCCCGGTTCGTCTGGTTCGACGCCGGTCCCGGAAACCGGGGTCATCTGCTGCTGACGCTCCACCGCCTCGTCGTCGACGCCGCTTCCTGGCAGCTGCTCCGCGCCGATCTGGCCGCCTGCTGGCAGGCGGTGGTGTCCGACGCTCCCGCACCGATCGGTGTCGGCACCTCCTACCGGCGCTGGGCCCAGGAACTCGTCGCCGCGGCACAGGACCCGGAGCGGGAGCGGGAACTGGACCGGTGGACCGCGCTGCTGGCCGGCCAGGAGCCGCGGCTGGCCGCGCCGGCCGCGCCGGCCGCGCCGGCCGCGCCGGCCGCGGCCACCACGGCCACCACGGCCACCGACGGCGCTCCGTCGACGCTCGAGGGCGAACTGGCGGCCGAGGACACGGCCGTACTGCTGGAACGTGCCCCCGAGGCGTACAACTGCGCCGTCGAGGACATCCTGCTCACCGCGTTCGCGCTCGCCGCCGCACACTGGCGGCGCCGTTACCTGAGGGACCACATCAGCGGCAGCGGAGTGCTGCTGGACCTCGAACGGGACGGCAGGGAGCCGTTCGCCGCCGGCCAGGACCTCTCCGCGACGGTCGGCTGGTGCACCACCGTGCACCCGGTGCGGCTGGATCCCGGCAGCATCGACTGGACCGAACTGACCGCGGGCGGACCCGCCGTGGGCACGGCGGTCAAGACGGTCAAGGAACAGGTGCGCGCCGTGCCGGACTCCGGCGCCGGATTCGGCATGCTCCGCTACCTCAACCCCCGCACCGCTCCCGAACTGGCGGCCCTGCCCCGGCCCGACATTCTCTTCGGCTACCGCGGACGCCTCGACTCCGCCACGGACGCCGCGTGGGCGGTGTCGACCGGTGGCCTCGCCGTCTCGGCACCTCTCCGCGACGCTCAGGCTCCGCCCGGGCACGCCCTGGAGTTCACGGCCGCCGTGGTGGACGGTCCCCAGGGGCCACGCCTGACGGCGACCTGCGCCTGGCCGGGCGGGCTGCTCGAGGAGAACGTCGTGCGGGAACTGGTCGACGACTGGTTCCACGCCCTGCGAGCGGTCGCCTCCCACTCCGCGACGGCCGAGGCCGGTGGGCACACCCCGTCGGACCTCTCCCTGGTCGGCCTGGACCAGGACGACATCGACGTGCTGGAAGCTGACGGAAGGTTCTTCTGATCATGACGAAGCCTGGATTCCAGGACGTCCTGCCGCTCTCACCTCTGCAGGAGGGCCTGCTCTTCCACACCGTCTACCACGAGCGTTCGCTCGACATCTACACGGCGAAGCTCTGTCTCGACCTCGAGGGCGAGCTGGACGCCGGTGCGATGCGGGAATCCGTCTCGTGCCTGCTGCGCCGCCACTCCAACCTGCGAGCGGCGTTCCGGTACGAGCGCCTGAGCAAGCCCGTGCAGCTCATCCCGCGCGAGGTTCCTCTGCCCTGGCAGGAGATCGACCTGCGGGACGTGCCCGAGGAGCTGCGGGCCGCCGGACTGGCCGAGCACACCGACGCCGCGGCGGACCGCACCTTCGACCTGACCCGGCCGCCGCTGCTGCACTTCACGCTCATCCGCCACGGCGACCGCCGGTACCGCCTGGTGATGGCGCACCACCACATCCTGCTCGACGGCTGGTCCGTCGGCCGCCTCATGACGGACCTCTTCACCCTCTACGCAGCCGGTGGTGACGGCTCCGCCCTGCCGCCCGTGACGCCCTACCGCGACTACCTCGCCTGGCTGGCCGCCCAGGACCGCGACGCGGCCGAGGACGCCTGGCGCACGGTGCTCCGCGGCGTCGAGGAGCCCACCCGGCTGGTGTCCGAGGAGCGGCTGCACACGCCCGTCCCGCCGGAGCGCCTGCTCGTGGAGGTCCCCGCGGAGCTGAGCCGTGACCTGTCGGAGACGGCCCGCCGGCACGACCTCACCCTCAACACCGTGTTCCAGGGAGCCTGGGCCCTGGTGCTCAGCCGCCTCACGGGGCGCGACGACGTCGTGTTCGGCGGCACGGTCTCCGGACGCCCCGCGGACATCCCCGGCGTCGAGAACATCGTCGGCCTGTTCGTGAACACGCTCCCGGTGCGGCTGCGCATCGACCACGCGGAGCCGGTCGGGGACATGCTCGCCCGTTTCCAGCGGCAGCAGGCCGGTCTGATGTCGCACCAGCATCTCAACCTGCCCGACGTGCACGCCCTCGCCGGCGTCCACGGTGAGCTGTTCGACACCATCACCGTCACCGAGAACTACCCGTTCGACGAGAAGGGTTTCCGGGAACTCGCCGATCTGACGATCGTCGACGCCCACGGCGCCGACGCCAACCACTATCCGCTGAGCGTGGCCGCGCTCCCCGGCGAGACGCTGCGGATCCGCTTCGGGTACCGGCCCGATGTCTTCACCGCCGGCGACGTCGAGACGATCGGTGCCCGCCTGGTACGGATGCTCGAGGCCGTGGTGCGGGGCCCGGACCGCCCGGTCGGCACCCTGGACGTGCTCGCCGGCGAGGAGCGGAAGGAGATTCTCGCCTCCCGCAACGACACCGGCGGCGAGGCGCCGCGCACGTTCCCCGAACTGTTCGCCGACCGGGCGTCGCGGGCACCGCGGGATCCGGCCGTGGTGTTCGGGGACACCACCCTCTCCTACGCCGAGGTCGACCGGCGCGCCAACCGCCTGGCCCACCGTCTCGTGGCCGCCGGGGTCGGGCCGGAACAGTTCGTGGCACTGGCGCTGCCGCGTTCCGCGGACCTGGCGGTGGCCGTGCTCGCGGTCCACAAGGCCGGTGCCGCCTATCTGCCCGTCGACCCGGACTACCCCGCCGAGCGCATCGCCTACATGCTCGACGACGCGCGTCCCGCCGCGGTGCTCACCACCGGCGCCGTCGCGGAGACGCTGCCGGCCACGGACCGGGCGCCGATGCTGCTGGACGACGCCGGCACCGCGGCACTCCTCGCCGACGCTCCGGACGACCGGGCACCCGACGTGACCACGTCCGTGCATCAGCCCGCGTACCTCATCTACACCTCGGGCTCGACCGGCCGCCCCAAGGGGGTCGTGGTCTCCCACCACGGCATCGCCGCGCTGGCCCGCACCCAGAGCGAACGCTTCGAGGTGGGCCCCGGCAGCCGGGTGCTCCAGTTCGCCTCGATCAGCTTCGACGCCGCCTTCTGGGAGCTGGTCATGGGCCTGCTCACCGGCGCGACGCTGGTGCTGGCGCCGTCCGAACGGCTGCGCCCGGGGCAGCCGCTGGCGGAACTGCTGGCCGAGCAGCGCATCACGCACGCCACGATCCCGCCGGCCGCGCTCGCCGTCCTCGACCGGAACGCGCTGCCCGAGGGCATGACACTGGTGGTGGCGGGCGAGGCCACCTCGCCGGAACTGGTCGGCCGCTGGTCGCCCGGGCGCCGCATGATCAACGCCTACGGCCCCTCCGAGACCACCGTCTGCGCCACCATGAGCGCACCCCTGGCCGGAGAGACGGTACCCCCGATCGGCGCACCGATCACCGGTTCCCGTGTCTACCTGCTGGACGCCGCGCTGCGGCCGGTGCTGCCCGGCGTGCCCGGCGAGCTCTACATCGCCGGTGAGGGCCTCGCCCGCGGCTACCTGGGGCGCGCCGGGCTCACCTCGGAGCGGTTCCTCGCCAACCCGTTCGAGGGGCCGGGGGCCCGCATGTACCGCACCGGTGACGTGGCGATGTGGAGCACCGACGGTGAACTCGTCTTCCAGGGGCGGGCGGACAACCAGGTCAAGCTGCACGGCTTCCGCATCGAACTGGGCGAGATCGAGTCGGTCCTGCTCGCGCAGGACGGTGTCGCCCGGGCGACGGTCGTCGTCCGCGAGGACCGCCCCGGCGACCGCCGCCTGGTGGCCTACCTGGTCGCGGAGAACGGCTCCGACGCCCCCGGGGCGGCCGTCCTGCGGACGCGCGTGGCGGAATCGCTGCCCTCCTACATGGTGCCCGCCGCGTTCGTGGTCCTGGACGAACTGCCCGTGACGCCCAACGGCAAGCTGGACACCAGGGCGCTGCCGGCCCCGGACTTCTCCGGCGTCGGCGCCGGCCGTACCCCGCGGACCCCGCAGGAGGAGATCCTGTGCGGGTTGTTCGCGGAGATCCTCGGTGCGTCCGTGGTCGGCATCGACGACAGCTTCTTCGAGCTCGGCGGCCACTCCCTGCTGGCCACCCGCCTCGTCACGCGGATCCGCTCGGTGTTCGGCGTGCAGTTCTCGCTCCGCAACCTCTTCGAGGCGCCCACCGTCGCCGGGCTCGCCGGCCACCTCACCGCCGAGGGCCCCGTGACGCAGCGCATCGAGCCCGGGCCGCGACCGGCACAGGTGCCGCTGTCGCAGCAGCAGACACGGCTGTGGTTCCTCAACCGCTTCGAAGGCCCCAGCCCGGCCTACAACGTGCCGATGGCCGCCCGCCTGACCGGGCCGCTGGACGTCGGTGCGCTGCGTGCCGCACTCGCCGACGTCGCCGCCCGGCACGAGAGCCTCCGCACGGTCTTCCCGGACCGCGACGGTGTCCCCTGCCAGCAGGTGAGCGACGCTGTCCCGGATCTGCCGGTGACCGAAGTGGCCCCCTCCGAGGTGGAGGCGGCGCTGCGCGCGGCGGCTGCCGAGGGCTTCGACCTCACCGCCGAACCGCCGGTCCGCGCGCGGCTGCTGCGCCTCGGGGACGAGGAGTGGGTGCTGCTCGTCGTCATGCACCACATCGTCATGGACGAGTGGTCGGCCGTCCCCTTCGGCCGCGACCTGTCCGCGGCCTACGGCGCCCGGCGCGAAGGCGCGGAGCCGGCGTTCGAGCCGCTGCCGGTGCAGTACGCCGACTTCGCCCTGTGGCAGCGCGACGTGCTGGGCAGCGAGGACGACCCGGACAGTGCCGTCTCCCGGCAACTGGCCTTCTGGCGCGAGACGCTGGCCGGACTGCCGGAGGAACTCAACCTCCCCGCGGACCGTCCGCGCCCGGCGACCTCCTCGTACCGCGGCGGAAGCGTCGGTTTCCGGATCAACCAGGAGGTGCACCAGCGTCTGGTGGCGCTCTCCCGCACCTGCCGGACCAGTGTGTTCATGACGCTGCAGGCGGGGCTCGCGGTGCTGTTGAACCGCCTGGGGGCGGGTACGGACATCCCGCTCGGCACCCCGATCGCCGGACGGAACGACGAGTCCCTCGACGATCTCGTCGGGTTCTTCATCAACACCCTCGTGCTGCGCACCGACCTGTCCGGCGACCCCGACTTCCGCGAGCTGCTGGACCGGGTCCGCGAGGCCGACCTCGCCGCGTACGCGCACCAGGAGGTGCCGTTCGAGCGGCTGGTGGAGGTGCTCAACCCCGACCGGTCGCTGTCCCGGCACCCGCTGTTCCAGGTCATGCTCACCCTGCACAACAACCCGACCGCGCCGTTCCGGCTGCCGGGCGTGCAGGTCGGCACGCAGCGCCTCGACACCGGCGTGGCCAAGTTCGACCTGCTGTTCAGCCTGCGGGAGGCCTACACCCCCGACGGACGCCCCGGCGGCCTGGAGGGTTTCGTCGAGTACAGCGAGGACCTCTTCCACAAGAGCTCCGCGGAGCGGATCGCGGCCTCCTTCGTCCGCGTCCTCGAAGGGGTCGTCGCCGATCCGGCACGGCCCGTCAGCCGGGTCGACGCCCTCGACCCGGTCGCCCGCCACGAGCAGCTCGTGACGCGCAACGAGACGGCCCACGACGTCCCCGAACTGTCGCTGCCGGCCCTCTTCGAGGCCGCAGCCGCACGTCGGCCCGACGCACCGGCGGTGCTGTGCGGCGCCGAGGAGCTGACGTACGGCGAGCTGAACGCCCGCGCCAACCGGCTCGCCCGGCTGCTGACCGGTCGCGGCGTCGGGCCGGAGAGCATCGTCGCCCTGGCTCTTCCCCGCTCCGCCGACCTCGTCGTCGCGCTGCTCGCCGTGCTGAAGTCCGGTGCCGGATACCTGCCGATCGACCCGGAGTACCCCGCGGAGCGGATCGCCTTCATGCTGGCCGACGCCGCACCGGGCACGGTGCTGTCCACCCGCGCGGGCGCCGCCGGCCTGCCCGCGGCCGCCCCCACGGTGGCCCTGGACGACCCCGAGGTCACCGCCCTGCTCGCGGCGGCCGATCCCGGCGACCTGTCCGACGGCGAGCGCACGGGGCCCCTGCTGCCCCGGCACCCCGGCTACCTGATCTACACCTCCGGTTCCACAGGGCGCCCCAAGGGCGTGGTGATGCCTGCCGGGGCCCTGGTCAACCTGATCTCCTGGCACGCCGCACACATCCCCGCAGAACCGGGGTCCCGCGTCGCCCAGTTCACCGCGATCAGCTTCGACGTCTCCGCACAGGAAATCCTCTCCGCCCTCCTCGACGGCAAGACCCTCGTGGTGCCGGAGGAGGAAACCCGCCGGGATCCGGCGCGGTTCGCCCGCTGGCTCGGGGAGCACGGGATCACCGAGCTGTACGCGCCGACGATGATGCTCGACGCCCTCGGTGAGGCCGTCGCGGAGCAGCGGATACCGCTGCCCGTGCTGCGCCACGTCGCCCAGGCCGGCGAGGCCCTGGTGTTCCGCGACCGGGTGCGCGACCTGTGCCGCGCCGTGGGGAACGGCGTGGTGCACAACCACTACGGCCCGTCCGAGACGCACGTCGTCACCGCCCACTCCGCGCCGGCCGACACCTCCGGCACCGCCGGAGGCGCCGCGCCGATCGGCCGGCCGGTGTGGAACACCCGCGTGTACGTGCTGGACTCCGTGCTGCGGCCGGTTCCCGACGGCGTCACCGGCGAACTGTACGTCTCCGGCGCACCGCTGGCGCGCGGCTACCTCAACCGCACGGGCCTCACCTCCGAGCGCTTCGTCGCCGACCCGTTCGGAGAGCCCGGCGCCCGCATGTACCGCACCGGCGACCTGGTGCGCTGGAACGCCGACGGCGAACTCGCCTACGTCGGCCGTGCCGACCACCAGGTCAAGGTCCGCGGTTTCCGCATCGAACTCGGCGAGATCGAGGCAGTCCTGGACTCCCACCCCGAGGTGGCCCAGGCCGCTGTCGCCGCGCACGAGGACCGGCACGGCAGCCGCCGCCTGGTCGGCTACGTGGTACCGACGGCCGGCGGGATCGGCAGGGAGGCGCTGCGCACCCATGTCGCCGCGGCGCTCCCCGACCACATGGTCCCCGGCACGTTCGTGCACCTGGAGGCGTTCCCACTCACCCCCAGCGGAAAGCTCGACCGGGCCGCACTGCCCGTGCCGGTGCCCGAGGACGAGGTCGTCGGGGGGCGTGCCCCGCGCGGCCCGCGGGAGGAGATCCTGTGCGGCCTGTTCGCCGAGGTGCTCGACGTCCCGCAGGCCGGCCCGGACGACGACTTCTTCGCCCTGGGCGGCCACTCGCTGCTCGCCACCAAGCTGGTGAGCCGCATCCGCAGCACGCTCGGCGTCGAACTGGCCGTACGCGACGTCTTCGAGACGCCCACCGTCGCCGCCCTCGCGGTCAGGACGGACGGTGCCGCCGGAGCCCGCGCCGCGGTGCGGCCCATGCCCCGGTCCGAGGACGTGCCGCTCTCGTTCGCCCAGCGCCGCCTGTGGTTCCTCAACCGGCTGGAGGGCCCCAGCTCGACCTACAACCTGCCGCTGGCCGCGCGCCTGACCGGGGCGCTCGACGTGTCGGCGCTCCAGTCCGCGCTCGGTGACGTGGTGGCCCGGCACGAGAGCCTGCGGACCGTCTTCCCCGAGGTCGACGGCACGCCCCGCCAGCACGTGGTCCCGGCGGACCGGGCCGCCCCGGCCCTCGCCGTCCGCGACGTGGACGAGCCGGGACTCGAAGCGGCCATGCAGGAGGCTGCCTTCAGCGGCTTCGACCTGGACACCGAACTGCCGCTGCGCGTCCACCTGTACCGGCTCGGTGCCGAGCGGCACGTGCTGCTGCTGGTGATGCACCACATCGCGGGCGACGGCCTGTCCATGGCTCCGATGGCACGTGACCTCGCCGAGGCCTACGGCGCCCGGCTCGCGGGCACCCCGCCGGAGTGGGAGCCGCTGCCCATCCAGTACGCGGACTACACGCTGTGGCAGCGCGAGGTGCTCGGCAGCGAGAGCGAAGAGGGCAGTGAGATCGCCCGCCAACTGGAGTACTGGCGCGCCACGCTGACCGGACTGCCGGACGAGTTGCGGCTGCCCGCCGACCGCCCCCGGCCGCCGGTGGCCAGCCACAAGGGCTCGACCGTGCCCTTCGCGGTGCCGGCGGAACTCCACGCCCGGATGGCACGGCTGGCCCGCGAGAGCCGGACGAGCCTGTTCATGGTCGGCCAGGCCGCGCTCGCCGCACTGCTGAACCGCCTGGGGGCGGGCGCGGACATTCCGCTCGGCACGCCGGTGGCGGGACGGAACGACGAGGCCCTGGACGAACTGGTCGGGTTCTTCGTCAACACCCTGGTGCTGCGCACCGACCTGTCCGGCGACCCCGACTTCCGCGAGCTGCTGGGCCGGGTCCGGGAGGCGGACCTCGCCGCGTACGCGCACCAGGAGGTGCCGTTCGAGCGGTTGGTGGAGGTGCTCAACCCCGAGCGGTCGCTCGGACGGCACCCGCTGTTCCAGGTGTGGCTGAACCTGCAGAACACCGAGGACACCGAGATCAGCCTGCCCGGGCTCGAGATCGGAGCGCAGGACTGCGGCATCGGGGCCGCGAAGTTCGACCTCGCCTTCAGCCTGCGGGAACGCTACGACGACGAGGGCCGCCCCGCCGGAATGACGGGACTCGTCGAGTACAGCGACGACCTCTTCGAACCGGAGACCGTCTCCCGCATCGCGGACCGGCTGCTCCGCCTGATCGACGCCGCGTGCACCGACCCCGACCTGCCCATTGCCGCGCTGGACGTGCTCTCCCCGGCCGAGCGGCGCGAGGTGGTGCACGACTTCAACGCCACCGGGCATCCGGTTCCCGGCGGAACCGTCGCCGAGCAGTTCGCGCGGCAGGCCGCCGCCACCCCGGCATCGGTGGCCGTCAGCCACGACGGCGAGGAACTGAACTACGCGGAACTGGACGCCGAAGCCTCACGCCTCGGACAGCTCCTCGCCCGCAGGGGCGTCGGCACCGAGGACGTCGTGGCCGTCGCTCTGCCGCGCACACCGCAACTCGTCGTCGCCCTGCTGGCCGTCCTCAAGGCAGGGGCCGTGTACCTGCCGGTCGACCCCGACTACCCCGCCGAGCGGATCGCCTTCCTCCTCGGCGACGCCGCTCCGGCCGCCGTGCTGACCCGGACCGACGCCGCCGCCGGCCTGCCGGACTCCGACGTGCCGCGTGTGCTGCTCGACGATGCGGACGTCCGTGCGGAGCTGGCCGACCTGCCGGAGACCGCGCCGGAGACCGGTGCCCTCTCCCCGGCAGGCGCCGCCTACATGATCTACACCTCCGGATCGACCGGCACACCGAAGGGCGTGGTGGTCTCCCACGAGGGCATCGGGAGCTTCGGAGCGATCCGCGAACAGTTCGCCCTGGACGCGAGCAGCCGGATGCTGCAGTTCGCCTCCTCCAGCTTCGACGCCGCGATCTGGGAGATCCTCGCTCCGCTGCTCGTCGGCGGCACCCTGGTGATGGCACCCGCCGACGACCTGGCCGTCGGCGATCCGCTGGCCGCGCTGCTGCACCGCGAACGTGTCACCCACGCCAACATTCCGCCCGCCGCGCTGGCGGTGCTGCCCGACGACGCGCTGCCGGACGGCATGAACGTCATCCTGGCCGGTGAGGCCTCCGCCCCCGGCCTGGTCTCCCGCTGGGCATCCGGTCGACGCCTGCTGAACGCCTACGGCCCGACCGAGGCGACGGTGTGCGCCACCGTCAGCGCACCGCTCACCGGCGGCACCACTCCGCCCATCGGCCGGCCGTTGTGGAACGTGCGCGTCCTGGTCCTGGATCCGCTGCTGCAACCGGTTCCGGTGGGCACGCCCGGCGAGGCGTACCTGGCCGGCGCCGGACTGGCGCGCGGCTACGCGGGCCGGACGGCGCTGACGGCCGAGCGGTTCGTGGCCGACCCGTTCGGCCCGGCCGGCTCCCGCATGTACCGCACCGGCGACCTCGTCCGGTGGCTGCCGGACGGGAACCTGGAGTTCGTCGGCCGCGCCGACGACCAGGTCAAGATCCGCGGCTTCCGCATCGAACCGGGCGAGATCGAGTCCCGGCTCGTCGACCACCCCGACGTGGTGCAGGCGGCCGTCGTCGTGCGGGAGGACGAGCCGGACGAGAAGCGCCTGGTCGCCTACACGGTGGCCGCGACGGGCCGTGCCGCCCCCGCCGCCGAGGACCTGCGCGAGCACGTCGCCGCGCGCATGCCGGAGTACATGGTGCCGTCGGCCTTCGTCGTACTGCCCGAACTACCGCTGACCCCGAACGGGAAGATCGACCGCAAGTCGCTGCCCGCGCCCGAGTCCGCCGCACCGGGTGCCGGACGCCCCCCGCGGAACGACACCGAAGCCCGGCTGCAGCGGATCTTCGCCGAGGTGCTGCGCGACGAGGACATCGGCGTCGAGGCGAACTTCTTCGAGCTCGGCGGCCACTCGCTCCAGGCGACGAAACTCGTGAGCCGGATCCGCAGCGAGTTCGACGCCGAACTGCCGCTGCGCGGCTTCTTCGAGAACCCCACGGTCGCCGGACTGGCCGTGCTCGTCGGCGGAGCCGACGACGCCCGCACCTCCGTGGTGCCGCAGGAGCGGCCGGAGAGCATCCCGCTGTCCTTCGCCCAGCGCCGGCTCTGGTTCCTCAACCGGCTGGAGGGACCCAGCCCGACCTACAACATTCCGCTCACCATGCGGCTTACCGGGCCCCTCGACCCCGAGGCGCTGCAGGCGGCCCTCGGTGACCTGGTCGCCCGGCACGAGAGCCTGCGCACCGTCTTCCCGGAGACCGACGGCTCCGCACGCCAGGAGATCCTGGAGCCCGCGGCAGCCACCCCCCGGCTGCGGATCGCCGAGGTCGGGCCGGACGAGCTGGACGAGGAGGTGGCACGCGCCGCCGCCTACGGGTTCGACCTGCTCGCCGAACTGCCTTTCAGGGTGCACCTGTTCCGCGTCGGCCCACGCGACCACGTGCTGGTTCTCCTGATGCACCACATCGTCTCCGACGGATGGTCCCTCGGCCCGCTGCTCCGCGACCTGTCCGGGGCGTACCGGGCCCGCGCGGCCGGAGCGGCACCCGAGTGGACCCCGCTGCCCGTGCAGTACGCCGACTACGCCCTCTGGCAGCGCGACATGCTCGGCGACGAGGACGACGGCGACTCCCGGCTGGTCGCCGAACTCGACTTCTGGCGCGAACAGCTCGCGGGCATGCCGGAGGAACTGGACCTGCCGACGGACCTCCCCCGGCCCTCCAGGCCCAGTCACCGCGGTGAACTGGTGCGGCTGCGGCTGGAACCGGCGCAGCACCGCGCGCTGGCCGAGCTGGCCCGGGCCACGGGATCGAGCCCGTTCATGGTGCTCCAGGCGGGACTCGCCACCCTCCTCACCCGTCTCGGCGCGGGCACCGACGTGCCCCTGGGAACCACCGTCGCCGGACGCACCGACGACGCCCTCGACGAACTGGTCGGGTTCTTCGTCAACACGCTGGTCCTGCGCACCGACACCAGCGGCGAACCGACCTTCCGGGAACTGGTGGAGCGGGTGCGCCGGACCGACGCCGCCGCCCACGAGAACCAGAATGTGCCGTTCGAGCGGCTCGTCGAGGTGCTCAACCCCAGCCGCTCCACCTCCCGGCACCCGCTGCTCCAGATCATGCTCAACCTGCTGAACACCCCGCCGGCCGAACTGAGCCTCGGGGACGACGTGACCATCACGCAGCACCCCAACGGCCTGCGGGTGGCCAAGTTCGACCTGGCCGTCAACCTGGCCGAGACCTGGGACCGGGACGGTGCCCCCGACGGCATCGTCGGCACGGTCGAGTACAGCACCGACCTGTTCACCGCCGACTCCGTCCAACTCCTCGCCGACCGCCTCGTGGTCCTGCTGGAACGGATGCTGGCGGAGCCCGACCGGCCGATCGGCGAGCACGACCTGCTGATCGGGAGCGAGCAGGACCGGCTGCTCGGCGCCTGGAGCGGCGAGGGCCCCGAGGTGCCCGTCGGCACCCTCGGGGAACTCTTCCGGGCGCAGGCGGAACGCACCCCCGGAGCGCCGGCGCTGTGGTGCGAGGGCGAGGAGATCTCCTACGCCGAACTCGACGCGCGTGCCAACCGGCTCGCGCACGAACTGATCGCCCGTGGCGCGGAGCCGGGCCGGATCGTGGCGGTCGCCGTACCCCGCTCCCCGCTCCAGGTCACCGCGTTCCTGGCGGTGCTCAAGGCCGGAGCCGCCTACCTGCCGGTGGACCCGGACTACCCGGCGGAGCGGGTGAGGTTCATGCTCGCCGACGCCGCCCCGTGCATGCTGCTCGCCACCGCCGCGTCGCAGGAGCGGATGCCGTCCGCCGACGTGCCCGTGCTGACGGCCGACGACCCGCAGTTCGACGCCGCCGTCGCGGCGCGCCCGGACTCCGCCCCCGCGACGACGTGGAGCAGCGACAGCCCGGCCTACCTCATCTACACCTCGGGGTCGACCGGCCGACCCAAGGGCGTGCTGGTCAGGCACGCCGGACTGGCGCCGTTCGTCGCCGGCCACGTCGAGCGACTGGGCCTGGACGGCGACAGCAGGGTGCTGCAGGTGGTGTCCACCAACTTCGACGTGTCCGTCGGCGACGTGGCGATGAGCCTGCTGTCCGGGGCCACCCTCGCGCTGCCGGGGCCGGACCGGGAGCTGGTCGGGGACGGCCTCGCCGACGCGGTCGAGGCGGCCCGCGCCACACACCTGATGCTGCCGGCTCCGCTGCTGGGCACCATGCCGGCACGCGAACTGCCCACCCTGCGCTGCATCGTCTCCGGCGGCGAGGCGCTCTCTCCGGGACTGCTCTCCCGCTGGACGGCCGGGCGCACCGTGATCAACGCCTACGGTCCGACGGAGAGCACGGTCGCCGCCACCCTCAGCGCCCCCCTCCCGGCCACCGCCGTGCCGCCGATCGGACGCCCCGTACCCAACACCCGGGTCAGGGTGCTCGACGGGCGGCTGCGGCCGGTACCGGTCGGCGTGGCGGGCGAACTGCACCTCGCCGGCGACGGCGTGGCGCTCGGCTACCTGGGGCGGCCGGGCCTGACCGCGGAGCGGTTCGTGGCGGACCCCTTCGGCCCGGCCGGTTCCCGGATGTACCGCACCGGCGACGTGGTCCGCTGGAACGTCGCCGGAGAGCTGGAGTTCGTCGGCCGCGCCGACGACCAGGTCAAGATCCGCGGCTTCCGGGTGGAACTCGGCGAGATCGAGACCGTCCTGCTGGCGCAGCCCGGGGTCGAACAGGCCGCCGTGATCGTCCGGGAGGACACCCCGGGCCTGAAACAGCTCGCCGCCTACCTGGTGGCGGAGGCCGGCACGGACATCCCGGAACCGGCCCTGCTGCGCAAGGAACTCGGAGCGGCACTGCCCGACTACATGGTGCCCGCCGCGTTCGTGACCCTGGACGGGCTCCCCCTCACCGCCAACGGCAAGCTCGACCGGACGGCCCTGCCGGTGCCGGACTTCGACACCGGTGAGCCCGCCCGCGACCCCGCGTCCGAACGGGAGGAGACCCTCTGCCGCCTCTTCGCCGAGCTTCTCGGCCGGGATGCGGTGGGAGTCGACGACGGCTTCTTCGACCTGGGCGGCGACAGCATCGTCTCCATCCAGCTCGTCAGCCGCGCCCGTGCCGCCGGAATCGAGCTGAGCGTGCCCGACGTGTTCGAGCACCGCACTCCCGCGGCACTCGCCGCGGTCGCCGAGGACGCCTCGGAGACCCGGGCCGAGGGCCCCGACGCCGGGATCGGCGACCTGCCCCTCACGCCCATCGTGTACTGGTGGCGGGAGCACGGCGGACCGATCGACGGATTCCACCAGGCCATGATCGTCCGGACGCCCGCCGCGCTCGACCTGCACCGGCTCACCACTGCCCTGCAGAGCGTCCTCGACCGGCACGACGGGCTGCGGGTCCTGCTCGACCGGAGCGACGGGACCTGGCGCACCGAGGTGCGGCCCCGCGGCGCGGTGCGGGCCGAGGACGTCGTGCGGCGCGTCGACTTCGCCGGGACCGCGGCGGCCGACACCGAGACGCAGCGAGCCGTGATCGTGGAAGAGGGCCGGGCCGCGGCCGCGCTGCTGACTCCCGAGTCCGGATCGCTCGTCCGGGCGGTGTGGTTCGACGCCGGCGAGGACCGACCGGGCCTCCTGCTGCTCGCCGTCCACCATCTCGTGGTCGACGGCGTGTCCTGGCGGATCCTGCTCCCGGACATCGCCTCCGCCTACGCGCAGGCCGCCGAGGGCCGGGAACCGGAGCTGCAGCCGGTCGGCACCTCGCTGCGCACCTGGGCGCGGAGACTCGCCGACGAGGCACGGTCGCCCCGCCGGCTGGAGGAGCTGCCGCTGTGGCGCCGCGTGCTCGGCGGCCCGGACCCGCAGCTCGCAGAACGGGCCCTGGACCCGGAACGTGACGTGTTCGGGTCCGCGCAGACCCTCAGCCTCACTCTGCCGCCCGAAACCGCGGGACCGTTGCTCACCGACGTCCCGTCCGCACTCGACGCCGGCATCAAGGACGTGCTCCTGACGGCCTTCGCGGTGGCGGTGGCCTCCTGGCGCGCCAAGCGGCAGCCCACCCAGGGCAACGCGGTGCTGGTGGAGACGGAGGGACACGGCCGGGAACCGGTCGTGAAGGGCGCCGACCTCTCCCGCACCGTCGGGTGGTTCACCGACTCGCACCCGTTGCGGCTGAACCCGGGCCGGGTGGACTTCAACGACTTCTGGGCCGGTGGCCGGGCCGTGGACGCGGCCGTCGCCGCGGTACGTGCCCAGCTGGCCGAACTGCCGGACGGCGGCATCGGGTACGGCATGCTGCGCTACCTCAACGAACGGACCGCGGAGCAGTTGGCGGCGCTGCGCACCCCGCAGCTCGGCTTCAACTACCTCGGACGCTTCACCGCCGGAGGCGGGAGCGAGGCCGCGGCGCAGGACTGGAGTCCACCACCGGGGATGGCCGGTCTGACCGGCGGCGGCGACGACGCCATGCCGATGGCGCACAGCCTGGACCTCAACGCGCAGACACAGGACCACCCGGACGGTCCCCGCCTGGTGGCCGCCTGGGCATGGCCCGACGGCATGTTCGACGAGGCCGACGTGAGGAGCCTCGCCGAGACCTGGTTCCGTGCCCTGACCTCGATGGTCGACCGGGCGCGGAACGGCGGCCCCGCAACGCCGGAGGCGGCCCGCTCCACCCTCCTGACGGTGGATCAGCACGAACTGGACGATTTCGAGAACGAACTGGACGACGAGGGGTTGTCATGGTGAAGCAGTCGCGCATCGAGGATCTTCTGCCCTTGTCGCCCCTGCAGGAAGGCCTGCTGTTCCACTACCAGTACGCCGGCGACGACGAGGACGCCCTCGACGTCTACACCGTGCAGATCGCGGTGGACCTTCAGGGAGCGCTGGACGTCGACGCGCTCCGCGGGGCCGCTGACGCCCTGCTGCGCCGCCACGCCAACCTCCGCGTCGGCTTCCGCCGCCGCAGGAACGGCGAACCGGTCCAGGTGGTGCAGCGCGACGTCGCCCTGCCGTGGTCCGAGGTCGATCTCACCGAGGGCCCGGCCGAGGAGCAGGACGACCGGCTCGCCGCGCTGATGGTGGAGGACCGGGTGCGCCGCTTCGACCTGAAGCGCGCCCCGCTGCTGCGCTTCACCCTGATCCGGCTCGGCGAGAACCGCTGCCGCTTCCTGATGACCAACCACCACATCCTGCTGGACGGCTGGTCCGGCCCGCTCCTGATGCGCGAGCTGTTCGCGCTCTACTCGGGCGCCGAACTGCCCCCGGTGACCCCGTACCGCGACTACCTGTCCTGGCTGGGCCGGCAGGACAGGCGTGCCGCGCTCGACGCGTGGGGGGAGATGCTGGACGGCGTCTCCGAGCCGACCATGATCGCTCCCGACGCCGACCGCGGCGCCGTGGTCCCCGAGGACCTGCTGGTCACCCTGTCCGAGGAGCTCAGCGACGGGCTCTCGGAGACCGCCAAGCGCTGCGGCGTCACCCTCAACACCGTTCTCCAGGCCGCCTGGGGCGTGCTGCTCGGCCGCCTCACGGGCCGGGACGACGTGGTGTTCGGCGGCACGGTCTCCGGCAGACCCTCCGCGATCCCGGGCGTGGAGAACATGGTCGGTTCCTTCATCAACACGCTGCCCGTGCGGGTCTCCGCCCGGCCGTCGGAAACCTGGAGCCGCGTGCTGGAACACCAGCAGCGGCGGCAGGTCCGGGTACTGGACCACCACCACCTCACGCTCGCCGACGTACAGGGCCGCTCGGACGTCGTCGGTGAACTGTTCGACACCCTCGTCGTGTTCGAGAACTACCCGGTGGAGGCCGACGGACTCGGCGAGCCCGCCGAGGGGCTGCGCATCACCGGCGCGGTGGGCCAGGACGCCACGCACTACCCGCTGACCCTCTTCCCCGCACCCGGCCGGCGCATGCGCATACGGCTCGGATACCGGCCCGACCTCTTCGACCGGACCCGTGCGCAGAGCGTCCTGGACGCTCTGGTCGACGTCCTCACCCGGATCCAGGAGGACCCCGACGCGCCCGTCGGACGCGTCCACGCACTGCCGGCCGCCGAGCGCGACCACCTCCTGACGGAGCTGAACACCACCGACACCCCGGCCGCCGACGGCTCCTTCCTGGAGGCCTTCGAGGAGCAGGCGGCACAGCGGCCCGAGGCCGTGGCGCTCGTCCACACCGGTGGCGAGCTGACCTACCGTGAGCTGGACGAGCGCGCCAACCGGCTCGCCCACCGCCTCGTCGGCCGCGGCGTCGGCCCCGAGAGCCGGGTCGCCGTGGCCCTGCCCCGCGGCGCGGACCTGGTCACCGCGCTGCTCGCCGTCCTCAAGGCCGGAGGGTCCTACGTCCCTCTCGACCCGGAGTACCCGGCCGACCGCATAGCCCACATCCTCGCCGACGCGCGTCCCGCCGCGCTGCTGACGGACTCGTCGGTCACCGGCCTTCCCGAGACCACCGGGGTGCCGCGCATCTCCCCGGACGCATCCGACGCGACGGCCGCTCCGGCGGAACTGCCGTGCACCGCCCCCGAGGAGGGCCGCCGCGCCCTCCCCGCCCACCCGGCATACACGATCTACACCTCGGGTTCCACCGGCCGCCCCAAGGGGGTCGTGGTCTCGCGTGCCAACCTCACCAACCTGGTGGCCGACATGCGGCAGCGGTTCACGGTCGGAGCGACGGACCGCCTCGTCGCGGTGACGACCGTCGCCTTCGACATCGCCGCTCTCGAACTCTTCGTCCCGCTCAGCGCAGGTGCGGCCGTCGTGCTGGCCTCCCGCGACCAGATCCTGGACACGCCCGCTCTCGCCCGTCTGATCACGGACCGGGGCGCCACCCTCATGCAGGCGACCCCGACCCTGTGGCAGGCGCTGACCGCCGAGTACCCGGGCGCACTGGCAGGACTGCGGGTACTGGTCGGCGGCGAGCCGCTGCCCGCGGCCCTCGCCGACCGGCTCCGCGAACTGGCGGCGGACGTCACGAACGTCTACGGCCCCACCGAGACAACCGTGTGGTCCACCTCGGAACGACTCGGCGAGCGTCCCGGACTCCCCGCGATCGGCGGACCCATCGCCGGGACGCGGGTCTACGTCCTGGACTCCTCGCTCTCGCCGGCACCCCGTGGCGTCGCCGGCGACCTGTACATCGCGGGCGACGGAGTGGCACGCGGCTACGCCGGACGGACGGGCCTCACCTCCGAACGGTTCGTGGCCGACCCGTTCGGCGCACCCGGCACCCGCATGTACCGCACCGGCGACCTGGCCCGCTGGGCCCCGGACGGCAGACTGGAGTTCGCCGGCCGCGCCGACGACCAGGTCAAGATCCGCGGCTTCCGCGTGGAGCCCGGAGAGATCGAAGCAGTGCTGGCCTCGCACGAGGACCTCTCCCAGGTCACGGTGGTGGCACGCGAGGACGAGTCCGGCGAGAAGCGCCTCGTCGCCTACCTGGTGGCGCTCTCCGGCCGCCCCGTGCCGCCGGTGGACGCGCTGCGCGACCACGCCGGCTCCCGGCTGCCCGACTACATGATCCCCGCCGCCTTCGTTCCGCTCGACGCCCTGCCGCTGACCCCCAACGGCAAGGTGGACCGCAAAGCCCTGCCGGCTCCCGACTTCTCGGCCATGGTCACCCGCCAGGGGCCCCGCACCCCGCAGGAGGAGATCCTGTGCGGGCTGTTCGCCGAGATGCTCAACCTGCCCTCGGTCGGTGTCCACGACGACTTCTTCGAACTCGGCGGCCACTCGCTGCACGCCACCCGCGTGGTGAGCCGCATCCGCTCGGTCTTCGAGGTGGAACTGCCCCTGCGCGAGCTGTGGGAGGCGCCCACCGTCGCCGAACTGGTGGAGCGCATCGGCGGCGCCGCCGGGGCCCAGGCACCGCTCCGTCCCGTGGAGCGTCCCGCGCAGATCCCGCTGTCCTATGCACAGCGCCGGCTGTGGTTCATGAATCGGTTCGAGCGGCACAGCACCGCCCACAACATCGTGCTGGCGGTGCAGATGACCGGACTGCTGGACGTCGACGCGATGCGGGCCGCCGTGCGCGACGTCGTGGCCCGGCACGAGAGTCTGCGCACCGTCTTCCCCGACACGGACGGCGAACCGCGCCAGGAGATCCTCCCCCCGGAGGCCGGCTGCGAACTCGCCGTGGTGCACACGACCGAGAAGGACCTGGACACGGCCATCGCCGCCGCCTCCGCACAGAGCTTCGACCTGGCAGTCGAGACGCCGCTGCGGGTCACGCTGTTCGAGACCGGTCCGGAGTCGCATGTCCTGCTGACCGTGCTCCACCACATCGCCGGCGACGGCTGGTCGCTCGACCCGTTCTCCGCCGACCTGGCGCGCGCCTACACCGAGCGGGCCGACGGCAGGGCCCCCGACTGGCAGCCGCTGCCCGCCCAGTACGCCGACTACACGATGTGGAACTACGAGATCCTGGGCGCCGAGGACGACCCGGAGAGCCGCATCCACCAGCAGCTCGCGTTCTGGAAGGACACGCTCGCCGAACTGCCCGACGAGCTCCGCCTGCCGACCGACCGCCCGCGCCCGACGGAGGCCGACTACCGGGCCGACTCCGTCCTGGTCCATCTTCCCGAGGAACTGCACCGCGGACTCGTCGCACTGGCACGCCGGACCGGCACCACCCTGTTCATGGTGCTCCAGGCCGGCCTGGCCTCCGTGCTGTCCGTGCTCGGCTCCACGGACGACGTGGTGCTCGGCAGCCCCATCGCCGGCCGCCGCGACGACGCCCTCGAACGCGTCGTCGGGTTCTTCATCAACACCCTGGTGCTGCGCACCGACCTCTCCGGCAACCCGACCTTCCAGGAGCTCCTGGGCCGGGTCCGGGAGGCCGACCTGGCCGCCTACGCCAACCAGGACGTCCCGTTCGAACGGCTGGTGGAGGTGCTGAACCCGGAGCGCTCGCTCGCCCGCCACCCCCTCTTCCAGGTCTCACTGGCGCTGCAGAACACCCCGGACAGCGACATGGGTCTGGCCGGTCTGGACTGCACCGTGCGGCAGGTCCCGGTGAAGTCCACGCAGTTCGACCTCTCACTGAGCTTCAACGAGAGCATCGACCGCGAGGGCGAGCCGCGCGGCATCGAGGGACTCGTGGAGTTCCGCCTCGACCTCTTCGACCGCGCCACCGTCGACGGGATGGGCGAGCGGCTGGTCCGCTTCCTGGAGGCCGTGGTCGCCGAACCGGAGCTCCCCCTGGGGTCCGTCGACGTCCTGTCGGTTTCGGAGCGTCGGCGGGTGTTGGTGGAGTGGAACGGTTCGGGGCGTGCTGGTGTGGTGCCGGTGGTGTTGCCGGAGTTGTTCGGTGCGTGTGTGGCGGGTGGTGGTGGTTCTCCGGCGGTGGTTTCGGAGGGGGAGTCGCTGTCGTACGGGGAGTTGGACGAGCGGGCGAATCGTCTTGCGCGGGTGTTGATCGGCGCGGGTGTGGGTCCGGAGTCGGTGGTGGCGTTGGTGTTGCCGCGGTCGGTGGAGATGGTGGTGGCGCAGCTGGCGGTGGCGAAGGCGGGTGGTGCTTTTCTGCCGGTGGATCCGGAGTATCCGGTGGAGCGGGTGCGGTTCGTGTTGGGGGATGCGTCGCCGGCTTTGGTGTTGTCCTCGCAGGAGGCGGTGGGTCGGTTCGCCGGTGTGGTCGAGGGGTTGCGTTGGTGGTCGGTCGGTGCGGTTCCGGGGTTGGAGGGTGTTGATGGTTCGCCGGTGGGTGAGGGTGAGCGGTTGGCTCCGTTGGGGGTCGATCATCCGGCGTATGTGATCTATACGTCGGGGTCGACGGGTCGGCCGAAGGGTGTGGTGGTGTCGCATCGTGGGTTGGCGGCGTTCGCTGTGTCGTGTGTGGAGCGGTTCGGTGTGGATGCTGCTTCGCGGGTGTTGGCGTTCTCGTCGCCGAGTTTCGATGCGTCGGTGCTGGAGTTGTGCATGGCGTGGGGGGCTGGTGCTGCTTTGGTGGTGCCGCCTTCGGGTCCGTTGGTGGGGGAGGCGTTGGCGGGTGTGCTGGCGTCGGAGCGGGTGTCTCATGCGTTGATTCCGCCGGCTGCGTTGGCGAGTGTGCCGGGGCGTGCTGCGGGGGAGTTGTCGGGGTTGCGTGGTCTTGTGGTGGGTGGTGATGCGTGTGCGCCGGAGTTGGTGGAGTGTTGGGCTCCGGGGCGTCGGATGGTGAATGCGTACGGGCCGACGGAGTCGACGGTTGCGGTGTCGATGAGTGGGCCGTTGGTGCCGGGTGGTGGGGTGCCGATCGGTTCTCCGGTGGTGAATACGCGGGTGTTCGTGCTGGATGGTGGGTTGCGTCCGGTGCCGGTGGGTGTGGCCGGTGAGTTGTATGTGGCCGGTGAGGGGTTGGCTCGGGGGTATCTGGGTCGGCGTGGGTTGTCGGCGGAGCGTTTTGTGGCGTGTCCGTTCGGTGGTGCGGGTGAGCGGATGTATCGCACGGGTGATGTGGTGCGGTGGACCGCCGAGGGTGTGCTGGAGTTCGTGGGGCGTGCGGACGAGCAGGTGAAGGTCCGCGGGTTCCGTATCGAACTCGGCGAGATCGAGACCGCACTCACCCAGGAACCCTCCGTCGGCCGGGCCGTCGTCGTCGCCCGGGAGAACGACGAGGGACGCAAGCAACTCATGGCCTACGTGGTGCCCACCGCCGGGGCGGAGGTCGACGCGGCGCTGCTGCGCGAACGGCTCTCCTGCGAACTCCCCGCGCACATGGTGCCGGCGGCGTTCGTCGCGCTGGAGGAACTGCCGCTCACCCCGCACGGCAAACTCGACCGCAAGGCCCTCCCAGCCCCCGACTTCGCTCCCGCGCAGAGCAGCCGGGAGGCGGGCAACGAAGCCGAACGGACGCTGTGCACCCTCTTCGCGGAGGTCCTCGGCCTGCCGTCGGTCGGTGTCGACGACAGCTTCTTCGACCTCGGCGGCGACAGCATCGTCTCCATCAAACTGGTCAGCCGGGCACGCGCTGCCGGGATCGAGTTCACCGCCCGCGACGTCTTCGAGCACAAGACCGTCGCGCGGCTCGCCGCGGCGGCCGGCGCCGCCGGTTCCGTCGAGGAGCACCGCGGGGACGACGACGGTGTCGGCACCGTGCCCCTGCTCCCGATCATCCACTGGATGCGGGAGCGTGGCGGGCCCATCAAGCGCTTCAACCAGACGATGATGGTCGTCGCCCCCGCCGACCTGGGACTGCAGCGGCTGGAGACGGCACTGCAGGCGGTGCTCGACCACCACGACGCGCTGCGGATGCGGCTGCGGCGGACCGGTGGACTGATCTGGAACCTCGACATCCCGCCGCGCGGCGAACTGCGCGCCGCTGACTGCGTCAGCCGGGTGGACATCGCCGGCCTGGACAAGGAGGAGACCCAGGCGCGCATCGGGGAGCATGTACAGGCCGCGTGGGACCGGCTGGACCCGGAGACCGGCGCGATGGTGCAGGCCGTCTGGTTCGATGCCGGCCCCGACGCCGCCGGGCGGCTGCTGCTCGTGGTGCACCACCTGGTGGTGGACGGCGTTTCCTGGCGGATTCTGCTGCCGGACCTCTCCGAGGCCTGGGCGCAGGCGGCTGCCGGCCGGACTCCCGAACTCGCGCCCGTCGGTACCTCGCTGCGCACGTGGGCGCAGAAGCTGACGGAGGCCGCACAGGACACAGAACGCGTCCGCGAACTGGAGACCTGGGCCGACGTGCTGGGCGACTCCGATCCGCTGCTCACCCCGGAACCCCTCGACCCGAAGCGCGACATCACCGCGACGGCGCGCACCATGTCGCTGGTGCTGCCCACCGAGCTCACCTCACGCCTGCTGACGACCGTGCCGGCGGCGTTCCACGCCAGGGTCAACGACGTTCTGCTCACCGCATTCGGTGCCGCGCTGGCCCGGTGGCGGCGGACTCACGGCAGGGGCGACCACACGGCGGCGCTCGTCGACCTCGAGGGCCACGGCCGTGAGGAGATCGTCGACGGCGTCGACCTGCACCGCACCGTCGGATGGTTCACCAGCCTCTTCCCCGTCCGCGTCGACCCCGGTCGACTGGACTGGGACGAGTTCCGCGCCGGAGGCCCCTCCGCGGGCAGGGCGCTCAAGGAGGTCAAGGAGCAGCTGCGCCGGCTGCCGGAGAACGGCATCGGCTACGGCCTGCTGCGGTACCTCAACCCGCAGACCAGCTCCATGCTCGCGGGACTGCCCAAGCCGCAGGTCGGCTTCAACTACCTCGGCCGGTTCGCCATCGCGGAGGAGGAGACGCAGGCATCGCCGCAGGAGTGGAGCCCGGCTCCGGAGTCCGGGGGGCTCGGCGGCGGCGGTGACACGGACGTTCCGCTGAGCCACAGCATCGACCTGAACGCGCAGACGCAGGACCGTGCCGACGGCCCCCGGCTGATCGCCGTCTGGTCGTGGGCCGAGGCACTGTTCTCCGAGGAGGAGGTGCGCGAGCTCGCCGACACCTGGTTCGAGGCGCTGGAGGCCCTGGTCGCGCACGTCGACCGTCCCTCGGCGGGCGGCTACAGTCCGTCCGACCTGTCGCTGGTGCCGCTGACCCAGACACAGATCGACATGGTGGAGGCCGCGGACCCGGAGCAGCTCGAGGACGTCCTCCCGCTCACTCCTCTCCAGGAGGGTCTGCTCTTCCACGCGCAGTACGACGAGGACGCACCCGACGTCTACAACATCCAGATCGCCGTCGACGTCGAGGGCGGCCTGGACGCGTCCCGGCTGCGGGAAGCCGCGCACGGTCTGCTGCGCCGGCACGCCAACCTGCGTGCCGCCTTCCGCCAGCAGGGGCTGGACCGACCGGTGCAGGTGGTGCGCAGCGGTCTCGAACTGCCCTGGCGCGAGGTGGACCTGAGCGCCTCCGCCGGCGAGGAGCAGGAGGCCGCACTGGCCGACTTCATGGCCTCCGACCGGGTGGACCGCTTCGCGGTCGAGCAGCCGCCGCTGTTCCGCTTCACCCTGCTGCACCTCGGCGGCGGGCGGTGCCGGTTCGTGCTCACCACGCACCACATCCTGCTGGACGGCTGGTCCGCCCCGCTGGTCATGCGTGAGCTGTTCGTGCTGTACGCGGGCGGCGACCTGCCGACCCCGACGCCGTACCGGGACTACCTGGACTGGCTGAGCAGGCAGGACCGGAGCACCGCCCTCGCCGCCTGGCGGAGCGTGCTGGACGGCGTCGACGAACCGACGCTGATCGCTCCCGACGGCAGCGGCAGCCGGGGCGGAGTCCCGGAGGAACTGCTGCACCGTGTCCCCGAGCAGCTGACCACCGCGCTGGGAGCTGCCGCGCGACGCTGCGGCATCACTCTCAACACGGTCGTCCAGGCCGCCTGGGGAGTGCTGCTGGGCCGGCTGACCGGGCGCGACGACGTGGTGTTCGGCGGCACGGTCTCGGGCCGGCCGCCCGAGATCCCCGGTGTGGAAAACATGGTCGGCCTGTTCATCAACACCCTTCCCGTGCGGGTCCGCATGCGCCGCGACGACTCCTGGGCGGCACTGCTGGGCCGGCTCCAGGAGCAGCAGACCCGGGTGATGGGACACCAGTACCTCGGCCTGTCCGACCTCCTGCGTGCACAGGGCGTCGACGAACTCTTCGACACCCTCACCGTGACCGAGAACTACCCGATGGACACCGGTGCCCTCGGTACGCCGACGGAGGGGCAGCGGATCACCGGTCTCGAGGCGCGCGACGCGAACCACTACCCGATCTCGCTCATCGCCGTACCGACCGCGCAGCACCTGCTGCTGAAGTTCGAGTACCGGGGTGACCTGTTCGCCCGTGCCGAGGTGCAGCGCTGGATGGACTGGCTGGTCGAACTCTTCGACCGGTTCGCCGCCGATCCCGAGCAGCCGGTCGGCGACGCGGAGCTCCTGTCGGTTTCGGAGCGTCGGCGGGTGTTGGTGGAGTGGAACGGTTCGGGGCGTGCTGGTGTGGTGCCGGTGGTGTTGCCGGAGTTGTTCGGTGCGTGTGTGGCGGGTGGTGGTGGTTCTCCGGCGGTGGTTTCGGAGGGGGAGTCGCTGTCGTACGGGGAGTTGGACGAGCGGGCGAATCGTCTTGCGCGGGTGTTGATCGGCGCGGGTGTGGGTCCGGAGTCGGTGGTGGCGTTGGTGTTGCCGCGGTCGGTGGAGATGGTGGTGGCGCAGCTGGCGGTGGCGAAGGCGGGTGGTGCTTTTCTGCCGGTGGATCCGGAGTATCCGGTGGAGCGGGTGCGGTTCGTGTTGGGGGATGCGTCGCCGGCTTTGGTGTTGTCCTCGCAGGAGGCGGTGGGTCGGTTCGCCGGTGTGGTCGAGGGGTTGCGTTGGTGGTCGGTCGGTGCGGTTCCGGGGTTGGAGGGTGTTGATGGTTCGCCGGTGGGTGAGGGTGAGCGGTTGGCTCCGTTGGGGGTCGATCATCCGGCGTATGTGATCTATACGTCGGGGTCGACGGGTCGGCCGAAGGGTGTGGTGGTGTCGCATCGTGGGTTGGCGGCGTTCGCTGTGTCGTGTGTGGAGCGGTTCGGTGTGGATGCTGCTTCGCGGGTGTTGGCGTTCTCGTCGCCGAGTTTCGATGCGTCGGTGCTGGAGTTGTGCATGGCGTGGGGGGCTGGTGCTGCTTTGGTGGTGCCGCCTTCGGGTCCGTTGGTGGGGGAGGCGTTGGCGGGTGTGCTGGCGTCGGAGCGGGTGTCTCATGCGTTGATTCCGCCGGCTGCGTTGGCGAGTGTGCCGGGGCGTGCTGCGGGGGAGTTGTCGGGGTTGCGTGGTCTTGTGGTGGGTGGTGATGCGTGTGCGCCGGAGTTGGTGGAGTGTTGGGCTCCGGGGCGTCGGATGGTGAATGCGTACGGGCCGACGGAGTCGACGGTTGCGGTGTCGATGAGTGGGCCGTTGGTGCCGGGTGGTGGGGTGCCGATCGGTTCTCCGGTGGTGAATACGCGGGTGTTCGTGCTGGATGGTGGGTTGCGTCCGGTGCCGGTGGGTGTGGCCGGTGAGTTGTATGTGGCCGGTGAGGGGTTGGCTCGGGGGTATCTGGGTCGGCGTGGGTTGTCGGCGGAGCGTTTTGTGGCGTGTCCGTTCGGTGGTGCGGGTGAGCGGATGTATCGCACGGGTGATGTGGTGCGGTGGACCGCCGAGGGTGTGCTGGAGTTCGTGGGGCGTGCGGACGAGCAGGTGAAGGTCCGCGGGTTCCGTATCGAACTCGGCGAGATCGAGACCGCACTCACCCAGGAACCCTCCGTCGGCCGGGCCGTCGTCGTCGCCCGGGAGAACGACGAGGGAGCCAGGAGCCTGGTCGCCTACGTGATCCCGGCGGAGGGCGCCGAGATCGACACCGCCGGGCTGCGCAGCGGCCTGGCCGAGCGGCTGCCCGACCACATGGTGCCGGCGGCGTTCGTCGCGCTGGAGGAACTGCCGCTCACCCCGCACGGCAAACTCGACCGCAAGGCCCTCCCAGCCCCCGACTTCACCTCCGGCGACAAAACGGGTCCGCGCACGCTGCGGGAGGAGGTGCTCTGCGGCCTGTTCGCGGAGGTCCTCGGCCTGCCGTCGGTCGGTGTCGACGACAGCTTCTTCGACATCGGCGGCGACAGCATCATGTCGATGCGCCTGGTCAGCAAGGTGCGGGCGACCTTCGGAGTGCGCCTGAGCATCCGCACCATCTTCGAGTCGCCCACCGTGGCGGAACTCGCCGAGCAACTGGGAGGCGACACGCAGGAGGACACCCTCGACGTCCTGCTGCCGCTGCGGACCACGGGTGAGCGGGCCCCGCTCTTCTGCGTGCACCCTGCCGGCGGACTGAGCTGGGTCTACTCGAACCTGATGAAGTCCATCGGGTCCGACCGGCCGCTGTACGGCCTGCAGACCAGGGGCCTCGCCGACCCGGAGGCACAACTCCCCTCCAGCATCGAGGACATGGCCACCGACTATGTGGCGCAGATCCGCGCCGTCCAGCCGAGCGGTCCCTACCATCTCCTCGGCTGGTCGCTGGGAGGCCTGGTCATCCACGCCATGGCCACCCAACTGCGAGCCGCCGGCGAGGAGGTCGGACTGCTCGCGAACCTCGACCAGTACCCGATCGACCGCAGCCAGCCGGAGCCGGAGCGGCTGCCGGACCAGCAGGACGCGCTGCGCATCATGCTCGACTACGTCGGGTACGACGTGGACTCCCTCGGCGACGAGCCGCTGGAGTACACGATGGTGGCGGAGGTGCTGCGCGAACGCCAGAGCGTCTTCGCCAACCTCGACGAATCCGCGATCGGGGCGCTGGCCAACGTGTTCGCGAACAACCGCACACTGCTGGGCGGGTTCGAGCCCGGAACGCTCGACTGCGACCTCCTGGTCTTCGTGGCCGAGCCGGACGAATCCGTACCGGAAACGGAACTGGCTGAGCGGGTGGAACAGTGGCGCCCCCACGTAACTGGAAAAATTGAATACCAGGTAGTGCGCTGCACGCATCCGCATATGATGCAGGCGGAACCGGCCTCTGAAATCGGCCGCGTGCTCGCCGAGCGGCTCCGCGAAAGCAAGTAGACGCAGGACCGGTCGGCCGGTCGGCGCCCGGAAGGAAATGCGAACCCGTGTATTTCGTCCGGCAGCGCCGGCCGGCCGAGTCGTCGAGCACGCCGTCGTATTCCTCCCTTGGGCAGCCGACTATGAATGGCGGGACAATGACCGCGCAGACGATGCCGATACCGGACGAACTCTCCACGGTGGACCTGACGGACCCCAGGACGTTCGAGGACAACGACCTGAGCGCCTACTGGCGTCATCTGCGGACGGAGGAACCGCTCTACTGGCACCCCGGCTCGGGTGGCCGGCCCGGCTTCTGGGTGATCAGCCGCTACGCCGACGTCATGGCGCTGTACAAGGACAACAAGCAGTTGACGTCGGAGAAGGGGAACGTGCTGGTCACGCTGCTGGCCGGGGGCGACTCCGCGGCGGGCAAGATGCTGGCCGTCACCGACGGAAAGATGCATCGCAACCTGCGGAACGTGATGCTCAAGGCCTTCTCCCCGAAGGCGCTGCAGTACATCTCCGAGCGGGTGCGGGCCAACACCACCCGCCTGGTGGTGGACGCCGTCCGGCGCGGTGAGTGCGACTTCGCGAAGGACGTGGCCGAGCACATCCCGCTCAACACCATCTCCGACATGCTCGGGGTGCCGACCGCGGACCGCGACTTCCTGCTCACCCTCACCAAATCCGCCCTGAGTTCCGACGAGGAGGGGCAGTCGGACACCGACGCCTGGCTCGCCCGCAACGAGATCCTGCTGTACTTCGGAGAGCTGGTCGCCGAGCGCCGGGCGAAGCCGACCGAGGACGTCATCAGCGTTCTGGCCAACAGCGTGGTCGACGGCGAACCGCTGTCCGAGGAGGTGATCGTTCTCAACTGCTACAGCCTGATCCTCGGCGGTGACGAGACCAGCCGGCTCTCGATGATCGACTCCGTCCGGACCTTGACGGACCATCCGGACCAGTGGCGGCTGCTGCGCGACGGCAGGGTGACCCTGGAGTCGGCCACCGAGGAGGTCCTTCGCTGGGCCACGCCCGCCATGCACTTCGGGCGCCGTGCGGTCACCGACCTGGAGCTGCACGGGCGGGTGATCGCCGCGGACGACGTCGTCACCCTGTGGAACAGCTCCGCCAACCGCGACGAGGAGGTGTTCGAGAACCCCTACACCTTCGATCTGAACCGGTCGCCCAACAAGCACATCACCTTCGGGTACGGGCCGCACTTCTGCCTGGGTGCCTACCTCGGCCGGGTCGAGGTCAACGCCATGCTGGAGGCCCTGCGGACCTACACCACCGGATTCGAGGTGGTGGGCGAGGAGCAGCGCATCCACTCCAACTTCCTCACCGGCCTGTGCGGCCTGCCCGTGCGTTTCGAGCCGGACGAGGCGGCGCTGGCCGCGTACGAGAGTGCGGAGGCGGGACGGTGAACGGCGCAGCGGTCGTGAACGGTTCGAGGTGGCTGCGGTGGTACCGCAGGGTTCCGGAGCCGCGGCTGCGTCTGGTGTGCTTCCCGCACGCGGGCGGTGCCGCCAGCGTCTACCGCGAGTGGCCGCAGTGGCTGCCCGAGGACATCGAGGTGGTCGGGGTCTGCTATCCCGGGCGCCAGGACCGCGTGACGGAACCGTGCATCGAGGAGATGGGACCGCTCACCAGCGCCGTGGCGGACGTGCTGCAGGGCTGGGCCGGCGGCCGCCTGGCACTCTTCGGGCACAGCATGGGGGCCTCCGTGGCCTACGAGGTGGCCCTGCGGCTGGAGCAGCGCACCGGATCCCGGGCCGCCGCCGGGTTGTTCGCCTCGGGCCAGCTCCCGCCGCACCGGGTGGTGCCGAAGGGAGTCCACCGCGAGGGGGACGAAGCGATCATGGAGGAGGTCCGCCGGCTGGGCGACCCGCAGGCCGGCACGGTCCTCGACGATCCGGACCTGAGGGAGCTCGTACTGCCCGCGATCCGTGCCGACTTCCGGCTGATCGGGACCTACCTGCCGCGGCCGGCCGTTCCGCTGGCGACACCGGTCACGGCCTACGTCGGCGAGGACGACGAGGACGTCCCCGTCGAGGGGCTGCGCATGTGGAGTGCGGCGACGGGAACCGCGTTCGACCACCGGGTGTTTCCCGGGGGGCACTTCTATCTCCTCCAGGACCCCGAGCCCGTCGTCCTGGACGTCGCGGGCCGGCTCGCCCCGGCCGCCGTGGCGGGCTGAACGGGCCGGCCGTGCCGCCGTCGGTGCGGTGTCAGTTGACCGCGAAGCGCAGACCCGCGAGGGCCAGTGCGACACCGAAGGCGTCGATCGCGAGGACGCCGACGATCAGCGACACCGACCACCGGCGGCGCCCGGCCGCGGTTGTCAGGAACTGCAGGCCGGCAAGGGCGAGAAGGACGCCCTGGATCAGGAAGGCCGGTTCGAAGACGAGCAGATCGTGCAGGGCCGAGAGGTGGTTCTTCTCCGCGGCCGTCGCCGGGTCCACTCCCGGAACGACGGGGAAATCCACCGCGTTCTGCTGCCCGCTCAGGTACAGGCCCTTGGTCACGAACCCGTACAAGGCATGGGAGACGCAGACCACCGTTCCCGCCCAGATCGGTACCAGCAGCATCCAGGACGGCACTTTCCGGGCGACCGGGCGGTTGAGCCCCAGGACCACGAAGGCGCCGATCAGCATGAGGGCGGAGACCGCCCAGTTGACCGTCCGCACGGCCTCAGCATTGTGCAGTGCCAGCAGCGGCAGCCCCCAGGTGCCGCCGACGGCCCAGTAGACATGGAGCGCCGTGAACGCCAGGGTGAAAACGAAGGCGGAATGCACCCAGCCCGGACGCGGATCGAGTGCTATTCCGTGGCCATTCCGTGATGAATTCGAGGTGTATTCCCGCGGTGTTGACGTCTCGTTTGTCATGCAAGATCCTCACGGTTCGGCCCGTTCACGCCGATGCATGCTAGCACTGGTCGTACCGTAGTCCCCTCCGGTTCGTATCGGATTCTTCGATGAGAAGTCCGGTGCGGTGCAGCTCCGGTGCTAGCGTCGCCGGCGTGGATGCGACAACCGCCGCGGTCCGGTGAAGCCGTGAGCGTTTTTGTTTCCCCGAAGGAAACCCGGGGTTGTCCGAGCTGAACCGTTGATCCGCGATCAGCGGACTGTGAATCAATGGGGTGAACGCGTGGACGTTGCAATCCGGGCTGAGGGGCTGCGCAAACGCTACGGCGGCAAAGTGGTCAAGGACGCGCTCGCCGGCGTCGATCTGACCGTGCCCGCCGGTACCGTCTTCGGGCTGCTGGGGCCCAACGGCGCGGGCAAGACCACCGTCGTGCGCATCCTGACCACTCTGCTCGCCGCGGACGGGGGTGAGGCGAGCGTGGCCGGCTTCGACGTGCGCCGCCGCCCCAAGGAGGTCCGGCGCCGTATCGGCCTCACCGGCCAGTATGCCGCGGTCGACGAGCGACTGACGGGGCGGGAGAACCTCCGTCTCATCGGCACGCTCTACCACCTCGGCCGGGCGGCGACCCGCGCCCGCTCCGACGAACTGCTGGAGCGGCTCGAGCTGACCGACGCGGCCGACCGGCCCGTGAAGACCTACTCCGGGGGCATGCGGCGACGGCTGGACCTGGCGGCCAGCCTGATCGCCGAGCCGCCGGTGCTGTTCCTGGACGAGCCGACCACCGGCCTCGACCTCACCAGCCGCCTGACGCTGTGGGAGGTCATCCGCAGCCAGGTCAGCCGCGGGGTCACCGTGCTGCTCACGACGCAGTACCTGGAGGAGGCCGACCAACTCGCCGATCGCATCGCCGTGCTGCGGGACGGCGGCGTCATCGCCGAGGGCACGCCCGACGAACTGAAGGACCGGGTCGGGGACGAGCGCCTCCGGGTCACCGCCGCCGCCGCGGCTGACGTCGCCGCGCTGACGAAGGTGCTCGGCGGCTTCGGCGAGGAGCCCCTCGTCGACGAGGAGAAGCGCACCGTCTCGGTCCCGATGACCGACGGCGTCAAGGGCATCGCAACGGTGGCGGGCGACCTGGCCGCAGCCGGAATCCCGGTCGCCGACTTCCAGGTGAGCCGTCCTTCGATGGACGAGGTCTTCCTTTCCCTGACCAGCGCCGCCACGCGGCCGGTGACCGAAGGAGCGGTTTCGTGACCGAGGCCCTTACCGACTCGATCGCACTGACAGGCCGACACCTGCGGCACATCGCCCGGGTCCCCGAGCGCCTGCTGAGCGTGACGCTCATGCCCGTGATGTACGTGATCGTCTTCGGGTACCTCTTCGGCAGCGCGATGCAGGTGGAGGGCGGCAACTACCGCGAGTACATCATGGCCGGCATCTTCGCCCAGGTCATGCTCGCCAACCTGCAGACCACCGCCGTCGGTGTGGTCGACGACCTCCGCAACGGGCTGGTCGACCGGTTCCGTTCGCTGCCCATGTCGCGCTACGCGGTGCTGATCGGACGTACCGTCTCCGACCTGCTGCTCTCCTCCGTCGCCGTCGTGGTGATGTCCGGTGTCGGCTATCTCATCGGCTGGCGACTGCACACCGGTGTCGCCGACGTGGTGGGCGCCTTCGGCATCCTCCTGCTGCTGGGCCTCGGCGCCTCCTGGCTCGGCGCCCTCCTCGGGCTCTCCCTGCGCAACGTGGAAGCGGTCAGCGCCGTGATGTCCATGGTCATGATGCCGCTCACCTTCCTCTCCAGCGCCTTCATCCCTCTCAGCGGACTGCCCGACTGGCTCCGCGCCATCGCCGTGTGGAACCCGCTGTCCTCGGTCGTCGGAGCCGTGCGCGAACTGTTCGGCAACCCGATCTCCTCCGGTGACACCTCCTTCCCCTCGACGCACCCCATCCCCATCGCGGTGGTTCTGGTGGTGGCCCTGATCGCGCTGGCCATGCCGCTCGCCGCCCGCCGGTACCGGACCGCCCAAGCCCGGTGAACCGCCCCGCGGTACAGCGCCGCCAACCCCAAAGGAGCACTGCGATGACGCCTGGCCTCAACACGCCGACCGAGCTCGACGCGGGCGACGTGCCCGCACCCGAGCACAACGTCCGCCCGCTCGTGGACACTGCGCTCCTTCCCGACTGGCACGGCAGCGGCAACGTCGTGCACTCGGCGCACCGGATCTACGAGCACCTCATATCGCTGTGGGCGCCGGGCATCATCGAGTCGGCCCACGACCTCGGCGTGTTCGCCGAACTGAGCACCGGCCCGAAGAGTAGCGACCGGCTCGCGGAATCCTGCGGCGCCAACCGGCGTGCGATGCGTGTCCTGATGGACGGCCTGTACGCCTACGACGTCGTGGACCGGCTGCCGTCGGACGACGGACCCACGCTCTACCGGATGTCGGACGAGATGGGGGAATGCCTCCTTCCCGACGGGCTGTTCAGCCTGGTGGGAAAGATGGACTACGACCGTCAGCTGGCCTGGCACTCGTGGCGCAACCTCTCCGACGCGGTGCGGCACGACAACCGGGGCGAGGCCGGGGAACTCCAGCTCAACCAGATCAGCGAGCACAACTACGAGTCGCTGGTGCGGGGCATCAACTTCTGGGCCCCGCCCATCGTCGAGGCACTGCGCGGCGGGTTCGAGACGCTCGAGTGGCCCACCGACCGAGCGGCCTCCGTGCTGGACGTCGGCTGCGGTACGGGCCTCTACAGCCAGTTGCTGCTGCAGAGGTACGAGCAGTGGTCCGCCACCGGCCTGGAGGCCCCGCACATCGCTCCCATCGCCCGGGCGCAGGCGGAGCGGCTCGGTGTCGCGGACCGCTTCGACGTGCAGGTGCGGGACTTCTGGACGGAGGACTGGGGAACCGGGCACGACCTGCTGGTGTTCGTCAACATCTTCCACCTCCAGACGCCGGAGTCCGCGCAGGAGCTGCTGCACAGATCGAAGAAGGCGCTGGCCGACGGCGGCCTCATCTGCATCGCCGACCACATGGTCACCGACGCGAAGGACGCCAAGTCGGTCCAGGACCGCTTCGCGATGCTGTTCGCGGCCTCGATGCTGGCCACCGGCGGAGGCGACGCCTTCCTGCTGGACGAGTACGACGAGTGGCTGGCCGCCACGGGACTGCGCAGGGTGGCGGTGCTCGACACGCCCATGCACCGGGTCCTGCTGGTCGGCCACGCCTGAGCGGCAGTCCTCTCCGTGACCGAGTTCCTCGTCGCCACCCGCGCCGTCGCCGGCAGGCACTTCCACCAGTTGCTGCGCCTTCCGGAGAAACTGATCGGGTTCACCGTCATGCCGGTCGCCATGGTGGTGGGGTTGGGCATCCTCTTCGGCGGCAGCATGAGGGTTCCCGGCGGCGGGGACTACGGTGCGTACGTCTCGGCGGGCGTCGTCAGCTCCATCGCGGTCTCGCTGGCGGCGCTGACGGCACTGGGTGTCGTGGACGATCTGCAGAACGGGATGTTCGACCGACTCCGGTCGCTGCCCGTCGACCGTTCCGCCCTGCTCTGCGGCCGAATCGC
The DNA here is from genome assembly GCF_047200695.1 of Streptomyces callyspongiae. NCBI lineage: Bacteria > Bacillati > Actinomycetota > Actinomycetes > Kitasatosporales > Streptomycetaceae > Streptomyces > Streptomyces callyspongiae. The sequence continues at coordinate 18,757 of NZ_JBJZOM010000004.1, read as the reverse complement.
CGTCGACGCGCTGCCGTTGGGCACGGCCATGGTCAGCGTGGTGGTGGCGGCCCGGGTGCTCGGCTGGCCCGTCACGGCGGCACCGCACGCCGTGCTCGCCGCGATGGGCCTGGAGGTGCTGCTGGCGATGGGCTGCGCCTGCCTGGGAGTGGTGCTCGGCCTGACACTCCGCCACGCCGAGGCCGTCACCGCCGTGGTGCCGGTGTGCCTGCTGCCCCTGACCTTCCTGTCCGACGCCTTCGTGCCGCCCGGGGGCCTGCCCGGACCGCTGCAGGCCGTGGTCGCCTGGAACCCGGTAACCGCCGTCAACCGCACCGTGAGAGAGCTGCTGGGCGACACCCCGTCCGTCGCGGCGGCAGCGCCGTGGCCCGCCCAGCACCACGGCCTCGTGGCGGTGGCGTTCTGCCTGGCGCTGCTCGCTCTCGGCGTCCCGGCGGCGACACGCGTCTACGACCGCGACGGGCGGGCACGCTGAATCCGTTCGGCGATCCCGTGGGAACCGGGAATCCCGTCGCCGGGAACAGAGTTTTCGAAGTGGCCGGGAATTCCACTTCGTCCCCACTAGGCTTCGCGTGCCGAATGGCAGCAATACTCGTACTTCCTTTCTGCTCGACCGCCGACCGCACATAGCCCGATGGCTGGAGGCGCCATGGATTTCGGCCTGTTCTACTTCGCGAACGACAAGGAAGACGCCGATGACAGATATCGGCTCCTCATCGAGGGCGCCAAGTTCGCCGACAGTCACGATTTCGCCTCCGTGTGGACCCCGGAGCGCCATTTTCACGCCTTCGGAGGTCTTTACCCGAACCCCGCGGTGACGGGAGCGGCGGTGGCCGCGGTCACGGAACGCGTCGCGGTGCGGGCGGGCAGCGTGGTGGCACCGCTGCACCACCCGGTGCGCATCGCCGAGGAGTGGGCGATCGTCGACAACCTCTCCAAGGGGCGGGTGGGCATCGCCTTCGCCTCCGGATGGCACGCCGCGGACTTCGTCCTGCGGCCCGAGGCCTACCCCACCCGGCGGTCGGGACTGATCGACTCCGTGAAGTCGATCCGCAGCCTCTGGCGGCAGGAGCCCGCATCTCTCACCGACGGTGCCGGCGAGACCGTGGACGTCACGGTCTTCCCGCCGCCCGTCCAGCCGGAGCTTCCGGTATGGCTGACCAGCGCAGGCAACCCGCAGACCTTCCGTGAGGCGGGCGAGATGGGCGCCGGCGTCCTCACCCATCTGCTGGGACAGGGGGTGGACGTGCTGGAGAAGCGCATCAGCGAGTACCGCCAGTCCTTCCGCGACCACCACGATCCCTCCGAGGGCGACGGCCATGTCGCCCTGATGCTCCACACCTTCGTCGGCGACGACCGCGAGACGGTCAGGGAGACGGTCCGCGAGCCGTTCAGCAAGTACCTCGCCAGCTCCTTCGACCTGGTCATCCACGCTGCAAAGGCGGCCGGGGCGAACGAAGTGGCCCTGGACCTGGACAAGATGGGGCCGTCCGACATCGACTTCCTGGTGAGCCAGGCCTTCGACCGCTACTTCGAGACCAGCGGCATGTTCGGCACGGTCGAGGACTGCCTGCGCATGTGCGAGACGCTGCACGAGGTGGGCGTCGACGAGATCGCCTGCCTCATCGACTTCGGTGTGGAGACCGGCACGGTGCTGAGCAGTCTGGAGCACCTGGACCGGCTCAGGCAGACCTGGCGGGACCGCGAGCCGGCCCGGTGACGGTGGGCCGTGATGACACACGGAGCGACGAAGGGAACGGGAGTGGAGCCGCAGCCGGTCGGTGACGAGGCGTATCGCGCGTTCATGAGCTCCTTCCCCACCGGCGTGTCCGTCGTCACCACCGTCGACACCGACGGCCGGCCGCGCGGCATGACCTGCTCGTCCCTGTCCGGAGTCAGCCTGGACCCGCCGGTGCTCTCCGTGTGCCTGTCGGTCACCAGCCGGACGCTGCCCCTGGTGCGCACCCACGGTTTCTTCGGGGTCAATCTCCTCGGTGCCTGCGGCACCGCGGTGGCGCGCCTGTTCGCGGACTCCTCGCGCCGCCACTTCGAGCAGGTGCCCTGGCAGCCGGCCGCCGGCACCGGCCTGCCCCGGCTGGAGGGCGACACCGTCGCGTTCGCCGAGTGCCGGGTCATGGACGCCAAGTGTGTCGGCGATCACGTGGTGGTCTTCGGGGAGGTCGTGGGGGTGGACTGCGCCGCGGGCGCGCCGCTGCTCTACGGGCGCCGACAGTTCGTCGGATGGCCCGGAACCGACCACGGCGGCGGGACGGATTCCGTCGGCTCCGGAGCGCGGCAGCAGGTCCGCGAGGTGCCCGCGTCCACCCTTCCCTCCGCAGGCTGAGCGGCTGCCCCGCCCCGGTCGGCCGCTCCGCGCGGCGCGCCGTCCGGCGCGGGAACGGGGTGTCGCGCGTCAGTCCTGCGGGGCGCCGCCCACGGCGGTGGGAGAGCTGCCCTCCACCGCGTCCCGATCGGCCTTGCGGCGAAGGTGGGAGAGGTCCTCCAACAGGCTCGCGGCGGTGACCTCGCGCCGCCGCCCCGGTCGGATGAGGTGGGTGAGCGGCAGCGAACCGATGTCCGCCCAGCACAGCCTGCCGTCGTCGTCGAGCAGGCTGCGGGTCCGTCCGCGGTTGTCAGGATGCACGCAGTAGGGGATGTCGAGATATCCGCGTGCGAACGCCCTGCGCAGCGCACGACCCGGATCGGCGTCCAGATTCCGCACCGCCTCGACCAGTGCCAGCGCTTCGGCGTAGGTCTGCGAATCCGTGGCCGCCGCCGCGAACGCCTTCGGGGTGCAGGCCTCGGCGGTGCGGGAGGCCCGTTCCAGTGCCGCCACGTTCTCGGCGATGGTGGGAATCCTGCGCGACTCGGCGACCGTCTTGACGATCAGGCGTTCGCTTCCGGTCCGCACGGCAAGCTCCGCGGCGCCGTCCAGCACGCGACAGGCACCCGCCTCGGTCGTCGGGTACGCCCCCATGTAGGCGTAGACGACCACGTGCCAGTCCACGTCCGGCAGCAGTACCTCGCACAGGGCCCGCAGCGCACGGACGGCTTCCTCGTCCTGCCCGGCGTGCGTCTGCTGGGCGTAGCTCACCGAGATGCTGCGGCAGCCGTACTCGCGGAAGAACAGGGCTTCCAGCACGCTGAGGGCGACCAGTTGGCTCGGCGGGCAGAGTTGTCCCATCATGCAGCCGCCGAAGGTTTCCATGTGGGGTTCCGCACCCAGGACTCCCAGTCGGGAGAAGACCGCGGTGCACTCCTGCCAGGCTGTGACCGAGTCGGCCAGGGGGGTTCGCCCGTAGGGGAGGCAGTAGGAGACGGGGCCGCCCTCGGTGGCGTCCAGCCCCAGCCCGATGAGGGCGCGGACGATGTGGCCGGGCCGGGAGGACCCGTGACGTACCTGAACGGGGAAGGACGCGTCCTGCACGCCCTCGAGGACGGACCGGGTCGTGGCGGCGGGGTGGCTGACGATGGGGTAGCCGTTGAGCGGGATACCCTGACGCAGCGCGTTCTCGGCGGCGGCGAGTTCGCCCACCCGGGTGTAGCTGTCCAGGGTCAGGGTGCCGACGGTGGGGGCATCGGCATCCCGCGTCGCCGCCAGCCCGGCGCGCATCTGTGCCGGGTCGCTGAAGCCCATCCGCGGCTGCACCACCAGCGTGCCTTCTGCTGCGCGGGAGCGGACGAACGCGCCGAACCCTCCCTGTGCCGGGAGGCGGTGCCGTTCCGTCACCCGTGTCACGCGCCTCTCCCCGAGGTCGAGAGCTGTGGGGCAGGGGCCTGCAGCGAGGCCACGAAGGCTTCGAAGTCGGTGGTGTTCGAGGACCGGTCGGGGAAGACCGCGTCGAAGCCGGCCGCCATCAGGTCGCGGGCGTGCCGCGCCGGTGCTTCGTCGCAGACGGTGAGCTTGCCGCCGATCACGAGGGTGGTGGCGCAGAGTTCGGGGCAGGCGCGGAGCCGGCGGACGACCCGCAGGCCGTCGCTGTAGCCGTGCCCGTTCACGCTGCCGAGAGCCACCAGCAGTGGTTCCGCGCGGCGGCACTCCTCGACGAGGACGTCGTCGGGCACGCAGGGGCCGAGGTTGAGGACGTGGTAGCCCAGTTCCTCGATGAGCAGCTGGAGATAGACCAGGTTCCAGGTGTGTGCGTCGCTGGCCAGACCCGACACGATCACGGTGCCCCGGTGCGGCACGGTCGCCGTGCCGCTCGCCGCGACGACTTGGTTCTCCTGCGGTGCCACGGTTCTCCTCTTTCCGTAGGACGGCGACATCGCCGCAGTGGTCGACGGGAGGGGTGGTCGCGGCAGTTGTCCCGCTCGCACCGCTGTGCCGGGGCGAGCTAGGAGGACAGGGCCGAGACGGCCATCGGTGACCGGCTGAACTCGCGACACTCCTTCTTGATGTTGTCGATCAGCATCAGCGTGGCCCGTGCGGACGACAGCACCATCTGGCCCTCCCGGGTGAGGGTCGTTCCACCGGAATTCCTGGTGAAGAGTTTCGTGCCGAGAGAACGCTCCAAGCAAATAATCTGATAACTGATGGCCGGTTGGGAGTAGCCGAGCTTTTTTGCGGCGAGATCCATTCTGCCTATCTCGGCGATCGCGACAAAGGCTCGCAATTCACGTTCGTGCATTATCGCCTCGCAAGGAACCGGGATATTGTGTCGAGGGACTTTAGCAAGGCTTTCCCTCGGCAGTCACGAGCGCTTGCAGGAAGATGCCAGGGATCAAAACGTGGTGAACGGAAACGGAAGTCGGCCTGAGCGGAGCCGGGTTCCGGACGGGCCGCAGGGCAGCTGATTGTCCGGTTTCTGGTGGCGTGGGCGGTGGACGGCCGAGGGGCGGAGGCGGCCGCGCCGCAGTTGCCGGCGCCGCCCCGGCTGTTCCGCCGTGCGATGGCCGGAGCCTGCCGTGCCGGCTTCCCGGCGCAGTCTGGACAACCCCTTCCGCGCCCGGCAGCATGACCCACCGACTCGGGTGCGCACCGTTGCGGAGCCGCCTCCGCGGTGCCGCGAGTCCTTCCCGTACCTCCGCCGCGGCTCTCGGCCGACGGCCGGTCACCATGCCCCATCCGCGCGGCTTCCGCAGCCGACGGGACGTTCCGGCCGCGGCCGGTCCGGCCCGCGGCCGGGATGCGCGCCTCACCGTCGAGGAGCAGACGCATGAAGGTCCACATCGACCAGGACACCTGCATCGCCTCCGGCCAGTGCGTGCTGGCCGCGGACGACGTGTTCGACCAGCGAGACGAGGACGGCATCGCCGTGCTGCTCGTCGAGGAGCCCTCGCCGGCGCGCGCCGCGGACGTACGGCTGGCCGCCGACTCCTGCCCGGCCCTCGCGATCCGGGTGGAGGAGTGACCCGGATCGTCGTCGTCGGAGCCTCCGCGGCGGGGCTCACGACAGCCGAGAGTCTGCGGCGCCGGGGCCACGACGGGCCGTTGACGCTCATCGGCGCCGAGCCGCACCTGCCGTACGACCGGCCCCCGCTGTCCAAGAAGGTCCTGACCGGAGAGTGGGCACCCGAGCGTGCGACGCTGCGCGGCCGTGAACACCTGCTCGGCCTGGATGTCGATCTCCGGCTCGGGCAGGTTGCCCGCTCCCTGGACACGGTCCGGCGGCGCGTACGACTGGAGAGCGGGGACGAGGTGCCCTACGACCGGTTGGTCGTGGCCACGGGCGTCCGGCCGCGCCGGCGGCCGGGATCGGACCTGGCCGGGGTCCACGTGCTGCGCACCCTGGACGACGCCCTCGCGCTGCGCGACGAACTGGCCGCCGGCCCCCGGGTCGTGGTCATGGGGGCGGGCTTCCTCGGCACGGAGGTCGCCGCTGCCGCCCGCGCGTACGGACTCGAGGTAACGCTGGTCGACCCGGCACCGGTGCCCCTGCACCGGCCGTTCGGGGAACGGGTCGGACGACTCGTGGCCTCGCTGCACCGGCGCCACGGAGTCCGTGTCCGCTGCGGGGCCGGTGTCGCCGGACTCCGCGGTTCCCGTGGCCGTGTCGAGGGTGTCGAGCTCTCCGACGGCACCGTGCTGCCGGCCGAGGTGGTCGTCCAGGCCGTGGGTTCCGCGCCCGCCGTCGAGTGGCTCCGGGGCTCGGGGCTCCGGCTCGGCGACGGGGTCGAGTGCGATGAGCGCTGCCGTGCCGCGGCCGCGGTTCACGCCGTCGGCGATGTCGCCTCCTGGTTCCATCCGGGCTTCGGCCTCCGGCTGAGGACGGAGCACCGGATGAACGCCACCGAGCAGGCGATGAGCGCAGCCGGGGACATCCTGGGCGACAGCCGTCCGTTCGCGCCCGTGCCCTTCTTCTGGACCGACCAGTACGACGTGCGGATCCAGGCGTACGGGATCTTCCCCCCGGGCGCCGGTTTCCGGCTGCTCGGCGGAGACCCGGCGGACGGCCGCTTCACCGCCGCATACGACCGGAGGGGCCGGACCGTCGGAGTGCTGGGCTGGAACGCTCCCCGTGAAGTGCGGCGGCTGCGGAACCTCGTGACCGAGTCCTCCGCCCCGGAACCCGCAGCACCGGCCGCAGCCGAACTGCGGAACTGAACCGTCGCCCGTTGCCCCGATCCGACGGCGCCGCACTTCCGGGTGCGGCCCGAACCGGCCACCGACGCACCGTACTCCGGGAGGACCTCCACCCATGCACCGGACCACCACCGCCCCGACCCCCGCGATCCAGCGCCCCCGACCACGTCCGCACGCCGACCGGATGCTGGTGTGCCTGAGCTACTGCGGCGGTGGTACGGCCCCGTTCCGCAAGTGGGCCGATGCGGTACCGGACGACGTGGAGCTCGCTCTGGTCTGCTACCCGGGCCGGGAGGCGCGGCGCAACGAACCGCCCGCCTCCGACTGGATCACGCTTCGGGACGACGTGGTGAGGGCCGTCGCCGGTGTCGCCGATCGCCCCTACACGCTGTTCGGCCACAGCATGGGATCGCTGATCGCGTTCGAGACCGCGGCCCGGTTGGAACGCCTCGATGCCGCGCCACCGGAAGCGCTGGTCGTCTCCGGCGGTGTGGCACCGCACCGGAGGGACCGTGTCCGCGCCGGACTGCCCCGCTCGGACGACAGCGACGAGGCGGTGCTGGCCTGGATGTGCGACCTGGGTCAGATGCCCGACGTCGTGGTCCGGGAGCCGTACCTCCGCCGGTTGGCGATCGACCTGGCCCGGGCGGACCTGGCGGTGTCGGAGTCGTACCGCTTCGCACCGGGATCCAGGGTGACGATGCCGGTCAGGATGCTGTACGGCGCCGAGGACCGCGAGCCCTTCGCGGAGGTGGAGCGCGAGTGGCGCACCGTGGCCGGTGAGCGGTTCGAGGCGTTCGAGCTGCCCGGCGGGCACTTCTACACCCCGGAGGTGTGGGCCGGACTCCCGGCGTGGTGTTCCGCCGGGTCGTGACAGCGGCGCTCCCGGCGGCATGTGCGAGCAGGGCCGTTCCGGACGCGGGTGGCAGCAAGTTGCAATCCGCATTGCACCGGGAAAATCGCGACTGCGATATTTCCGGTGTCATTCGTCCGGCGCGGATGAAGTGCTTTCCCGGAACAGCGGTTCCGTGTCCGGATGCCGGTACGTCCTGTGTCGACAACCTCCCCGGGCCGGTGCGGGACCGAGCCGTCCCCGAGCGCCGGAGCGGATTCCGTGCTCCCGCGGACGGCGCCGGCGGGAGGGGCGCGTCTCAGGCCTGCCCGAGTCCGAAACGAGCCGAAGGACACACATGACACCACCGCCCGTCGCAGTCGGTGCGCGTTCACTGGTTCGGGAACTGGCCGGTGGCGACACCGTGCTGCAGGGAATCCTGGTCCGCGGCCTGGACGATGTGGAGCGGCGTCTGTACTCCTGCGTGGAGTCGACGGGCGCCGCGTTCGTCACCGAGACGGCAGGACACGTCGTCAAAGCGGGCGGGAAGCGCCTGAGACCGCTCCTGACGTTGCTGGGCGCCCGGTTCGGCACGGGTGCGGGAACGGGGGAGTCCCGCGAGCCGAACCGGGTCGTGGATGCCGCGGTGGCCGCCGAACTGCTGCACGTCGCCTCGCTCTACCACGACGACGTGGTGGACGAGGCCGCCACCCGCCACGGTGTGGAGAGCGCCAACGCCCGCTGGGGCAACTCCGTCGCCGTCTTCACCGGCGACTGGCTCCTCGCCCGGGCGGCCCAGGTCGCCTCGGGCCTCGGGGAGGAGGCGGTGCGACTCGTCGCCGAGACCTCCGGCCGGCTGGTCGAGGGCCAGTTGCGGGAACTGGTGGGACCGGGCAAGGGAGAATCGCAGCTGCTCCACTACTTCGATGTCACGGCCGGGAAGACGGCGTCACTGATCGCGGTCTCGCTGCGGATGGGCGCTCTTCAGGCGAAGGCGCCGAGGCAGGTGATCCACGCGCTCGAGGAGTACGGTGAACACCTGGGCACCGCCTTCCAGATATCCGACGACATCCTCGACATCACCGCTCCGCAGGAAGCCACCGGAAAGGAGCAGGGCAAGGACCTTGCCTCCGGGGTGGCGAGCCTTCCGGTGCTCCTCTCCCTGTGCGGGCCGGGTGACGGAGGAAGGGAGCTTCAGGAGATTCTCGAGAGGAACGACGCCGTTCGCGGAGCGCAACTGGAAACGACCCTGCAGATTCTCCAGAATTCCTCCGCCGTCGTCCAGGCGCGTTCCGTCATGCTGGACCGACTCGCCCGCGCACGGCTCGCGCTGGCGGCAGTGCCGCGCATACCGGCGGTCAAAGTACTGGAGGCGCTCTGCGACTTCGTCGCCGAGCGTCGGGAGTGAAGTGCCGCTCCGCGCCGCCGGCCGGCCCGACGGCTGGCGGATCCGCGGAGGGGCAAGGGGGGTTACATGGGAAGAGGGGAGCACATGCACGGCGACGACACGGAGTCGGATGCCACCGGCCCGGGGCGCGAGCACGGGTACCTGCCAACGGCCGGCGACGCCTGCGAGACGTGGGTCGGTCTGCTCAACGACTACATCGCCGCGCTCGACATGTCCGTCTCCGCCGAAGAGGGCCCGGCCGGATGCTGAGGGCTTCTCGGCGTCCGAGGCGCCTCGGACGGGCGTTCCCGCGGCGAGGTGGCCCCGGCTTCTGACCGGTTCTCCCCCACGGCCGACCGCCCAGCGGACGGATGGCGGAGCTGCGTGGCACCAAGCTGCCGGACCCCGTCTCCATTCATGTCGTGTCCCTGGCGAAAGAGTAGCTTGCGGCGTGCACGACGGGCGGCATCGCCCGGGGGGAAGGACATTTCCGAGAGGTTGACGTGGTTGGCACCGGGATCGGTCTGGACGGGCGGTCGGAACTCCTCTACCGGACGCTGCTCCTGAGAAGGACATGGCGTGCGCGGGAACTCGCCCGCGCACTGGGCTGGCCCCAGGAAGAGGTCGCGACGGTGCTCGACGGGCTCCGTACCGAGGGCTTCGCGGCGTTCTCGGAGAACGACGCGACGCGGTTCCGCGCGGTCGAACCGTGCATCACCCTGCCCGCCCTGCTCGCCCGGCGCATGCACGGAAGCCGCTCGCCGCAGCCCCGGCCCGCCGACATCGACCGGTTCATCGCCATGCACGAGCGGGCGGCCGAGAGACCCGCGGACGGATCCGGCGGCACGCACCGCCACGACGTCGCCCTCGTGGTGGAACGGATCGTCGCCAAGGTCGAGCGGGACGTCGTGTTCCTCGTCCCGGACTTCGTGGCGGGCGGGTCCGAGTTCTCCCGACCTGTCGTGGACATGGTGCTGCGTCGCGGAGCCGGTTTCCGGGCCGTGTGGGCGGACCCGGTGCTGCGCAACCCCTCGGCCGCGGCGCATGCCCGATGGCTGGCGGACGAGTCCGTCGCACCACGGGCCCTGCGGACGGTGCCCGTCCGCGCCATGATCATGGACGGGGCGGTGTCCGTGGTGGTCGAGAGGTCCGGCGAGGTCCGCGTCGTGCGCTCCGGTCCCGAGCTGGAACGCCTGTGCGCCCTCGCCGACCGGCTCTGGTCGGACGGCGCGCCGGTGGGACAGGCACGTCGCAGTCCCGGCCCCGCGACACAGCGCCACCGTTCCGAGACCGTGCTGCGGCTGCTGTCCGAAGGACTCACCGACGAGGCCATCGCTCGTCGCCTGGGGTGCAGTGTCCGGACCGTGCGCAACGACATCGCCTCCGCCATGGCGGTGCTCGACGCACGCAGCCGGTTCCAGGCCGGGGCACGGGCGATGCAGGTCGGTCTCATCTGACCGCCCCTCGCCTTCCCCGCCGCGCGGCCGATCCTGCGCCGGCCCCCGTGCACCTGCGCGTCAAGCGTCCCAATCCGCCTCCCCCGCCGGCCGGTGGGTGCGCTCGTGCAGCGCTCGCAGCATCGGTGAGGTGTCCAGCAGCCAGATACCGGTCAGTACGAGGCCACCGCCCAGCAGCGCGAATCCCACAGCGATCGGGTCGCTGCGCACCGACTCGTCGAAGAGGACGACACCGCAGGCCACGGCCACGAGTGGCTCCACCGTGTCGATCACCGGCATGCTCGCCGACAGCGGGCCCGCCTGGAAGGAGCTCTGGATCAGCAGCAGGCCCAGGATGCTGGCCAGCACGAGCAGATAGGTCTGCCAGGCCGTGAACAGTTCGACGGCACCGGTGCGGAACGTCGCCACGGTCGTCGCGAGCAGCACCGACTGGCTGCCCATCACGATGCCCGCGGCCGCGGCGATGACCGAAGCCCGGCTCGGCCCGCCGACGCGGCGGCTCACGAACAGCACCCCGACCGTGGCCGCTGCGGCGGCCGTCATGGCCAGGGTCCACTCCTCGACTCCGGCCACCGGCTTGGAGCGCTGCGGGGCGGCGGCCGCCATGGCCGTGGCCAGACCGACCGCCACCGCGGCTGCGCCCAGCCATTCCCGCAGGTGGAGCCGCGTCCCGTAGAGGCGTACGGACAGCGGGATCGCGAAGAGCAGCTCGGTGACCAGCAGCGGCTGCACCAGCGACAGCGGGCCGTGCGCAAGGGCGACGGACTGGAAGGCGTACGCCACGATGGCGCAGCCGATCCCCGCCAGCCACAGCGGCCGCCGCGCCAGATGGGTGAGCAGCCGGTAGGACATCGCCTCGTGTTCCGGTTCCCCGGTCGCGGCACGCTGCTGCAGCACGCCCGCCACCGCGAAACAGGCCGCGGCCGCCAGCGAGGCCGTGACAGCGATCAGCATGCGTGTGTGTCACCGCCCCCGGGCGGGACGGCAGCACCGCCGGGCGCGTCCGGCGCCTTCCGGGCGGCGGCCGAGCGCCACACCGGCAGCAGGTCCTCGGTGAGCACCTGCCGCCACGTCCGATGCTGCTCGCGTGCGGTCCTCCCGGCGCTCCCGCCCAGCGTGCGCCGCAGTTCGGGTTCCCGCAGCAGCGGGCGCAGCGCCGCGGACCAGCCCGCCGCGTCGTCCCGCCGCACCACCACGCCGTCCGCGCCTGGGCGGGAGAGCCAGCGCGTGGTCCGCGCCCCGGCGGGCAGCACGACGGGCAGGTGGCAGGCCATGGCCTCGCCCACCGCGTTGCCGATCGTCTCCGACCGCGACGGGAACGCGAAGATGTCGCAGCCCGCGTACACCTGTGCCAGCACCGGCTGCGGGACCGGGCCGAGCAGCGTGACGTCCGGTCCGAGCAGGCGGCGCAGATCGCCCTCCTCCGGTCCGGAGCCCGCGACCACCAGGTGCGATCGGACCCCGTCGGAGTTCAGCCTGTGCAACGCGTCGGCCAGCACCATCACCCGCTTGGAGGAGTCGACGCGACCGGAGAAGAGCACCGTGGGCCGGTCCTCCGGGATGCCGTGACGCCGGTGGAACCGGGACCGGGCGGCGGGATCGGGGCCGAAGCGGTCGTGGTCGACACCCCGGTCGAGGAGGCCCACCCGGTGCGGGGGCACCGCCGCGGCGATGTCACGGCGTTGCTCGGGTGTGGCCACCAGAACCCGGTCGCAGGCGCGCAGCAGGCGGTCGCGGCGGTGCCGGATCAGTTGGGCCGCCATCGTGCCGGGAACCGTGAGGGGGCCGGTGAGGGCGTGCAGGTAGGCGGCTGCCAGCGCCGGGACGTCGGTGTGCACCGAGCCGACGAGTCTCCCGGCCGGCGTGCCCGCCCGCAGCCGGGAGCCCACCCGTCGCCGCCCCTGCCGGGCGAGCCGCACCGCGGTCGTGGCGAAGCCGAAGACATGGGTGAGGTGCCAGACGTCGTGCGCGGGCAGCAGCCGCGCCAGCCGCGGGTGGTACGGGACCAGGTCCGTGACGTCCGCGCCGCCGCTGACGCGCATCAGCGGCGCGGTGCTGACGACGGGCCGCAGGGACACGAAGCGCACAGCGGGGGAGAGACGGTCCACCCGTTCCTCCGACCCCAGGACGTACAGGGTCAGGTCCATCCCCAGGGCGGCCGCGTCCAGGTCCGCGGCGGCTTCGGCGAAGCGCTCCCAGCACTTCATGTGGCCTCCGGCGTCCGGGCTCCGGACCAGCTCGACCAGGACGGCGACCGACGGCACGCCCCCCGGAGGTGTTTCCCGCAGGCCGGTGAGCGGCTCCGTCGCCCTCACGACGGCCCGCCGGTCCCGCGGGGGCCGGGGCCGCTCTGCCGGGCGATCAGACGGGAGAGAGCAGCCGGGCTCACCGCGCGCAGCAGGTCCAGGACGCGGTAGTGCCGGGGCACGCACACCTCGGGGCGCGGCCGCTCCAGCAGTCCCGCGACGGCACGGCCCACCCGGTCGGGCGGGATCATCCGCCGCGCCGTCCGCGCGCGCAGCGGCGCCAGGCGGGAGGTGTGGAAGAAGGGCGTGTCCACCAGGCCCGGGTGGACCACGCTGAAGTGCACCCCGCGTCCGCCGTACTCCGCCGCCAGGCTCTCGGTGAGGGTCGCCAGGCCCGCCTTGGCGGACGCGTAGGCGCCGTGTCCCCACGGGCCGGCCTTGGCGGAGACGGACGCGATGTTGACGACGTGTCCGCGACCGCGCGAGAGCATCCCGGGCAGGACGGCCCGGACGGCTGCCGCGGGGGCGAACCAGTGCACCTCGAACAGGGCGCGCGTCTCCTCGGGGCTGACGTCCAGGAACGGGGTGTACATGCCGTGGCCCGCGCAGTTGACGAGGACGTCCACCGGACCCAGTTCCTCCGCCAGTCGGGTGAACTCCTTCTCGACGCGGGCGTCGCCGCCGGCGAGGTCCAGGGCGACGGGCGTGCAGGGGGCGTAGCGGCGCAGTTCGGCGGCTGCCTCCTCCAGAGGCTCCGGTCGGCGGGCCACCAGGACGGTCGGTCTGCCGCGGCGGGCGAGGGCGCGGGCCGTCGCGCGGCCGACCCCGCTCGACCCGCCGGTGATCAGCGCCACGCCTGAGTCGTCTCTCACGACCCCACGGTATGACGGTTTTCGCCCGTTCCGCCCGGCAAGTCCGGGTGTGTCGGTTCCGCGTGGCTCAGGTCGCGGGGGCGTCGCTCCCCTCCCGCGCCGCCGCCGGGCGGGGCGGAACCCCGCGGCCGCTTCCGGTGGCGGCGTGGCGGGTCATGCCGGGCAGGAAGTCCGTGAACAGCTCGTGCACCTCCTGGACCAGCGGCCGCAGCACCCGGAAACGGGAGAGGGCGATGCCCCGGCTGGTGAGGCGGGCGCCGCGGTCGGCCAGGCGCCGACTCCTGCGGTGTCCCTCGGAACGGTCGAAGACCCAGTACAGGACCAGTCCCATCTGCGACAGCCACATCAACTCGGGCAGCGCGTCGCGCAGTTCTGGTGAGACCTTGGCCCGGGACCCCGCCAGGGTCTCCCGGTGGACATCGATCGCCGCCTCACGAGCAGGTGCGGATTCAGGGGAGAACGGACTCAGCGGGCTGTCCGGGTCGGCGGCGTTCCGGAAGAACTGCGAGGCGAACTCGTGGTACGGCTCGGCGAGGTCGAGCCATGCGTGCAGCACGCCGGCCAGCCGCGGTTCCAGGTCCGCCTCCCGGTCCAGGACGGGACGGACGGCCGCACGGTGGTCGGCGGCGATGCGGTCGTAGAAGCCCTGGACGAGGTGTTCCTTGCCGGCGAAGTAGTAGTACGCGTTGCCGGTGGAGACCCCGGCCTCCCGGGCGATCGCCCGCATGGTCGTGCGGTCGTAGCCCCGCTCCCGGAACAACCGCAGAGCGGTCTCCAGGATCAGGCTGCGGGTCTGCTCGCCCTTGGCGGCCCGGGCGGAGCCCGGGGTCTCCTCGTTCGACTGCTGCTTCGCTGCTGGCACGGCACCCGAGCCTAGTCAGTGGTTCCGCAGCCGTCGTCCCCGCACCCGGGGCGGGCGTCCCGTCCGCCGCGACCCGTGCGGCTCCCCCGCCACGTGGCCGCCGCCAGGACCATGCCTCGTGCGAGTCCCGCGCCCAGGGGAGTGCAGAGGCGGTGGGCGGTGGCCCGGTGGTCTGCGAGCGCCCACAGCACGGCGATCCAGGCAGCGGGGCCGCGGTAGACCTGACCGCTGTCCCCGACGACGGTGATCTCCTCCAGGGTGGCGGCGTGGTCGAGGTCCGGCAGGAGGCCCCGGGCGCGTGCGGAACCTGCCGGTACCGGTTCCAGCGGGACGAGCTGCGGTTGGCGGCTCAGCCAGGCGGTGACGTGGCGGCAGAGCCCGCACTCGGCGTCGTGGAGGACGAGGAGTCGCCGTACGGGGATCCGCCGCGCACCACTGCGCGGCGGATCCCCGTACGAGGGGGTCACCGCGGCCGTGGGCCTCACGCGCCGCTCCGCGGGGCCGACACCCAGCCCTGCGGCTCGACCGGGGGTGTCTGCTCGCGCTCCATCGTGCTCCGCTGCCGGTACTTGTTCAGCACCCAGACGTTGCCCAGGTGCAGCACGCCGAGCGCCAGCAGGACGACACCGAGCTTCGCCGAGAGGGCCTCGAAGGTCCCGCGCACCGTCGAGATGTGCCCGTCCCTGCTGAGGTAGAGCGCCACGAAGCCGAGGTTGACGAGGTAGAAACCCACCACCAGAAGGTGGTTGACCGCGTCGGCGAGCTTCTCGTTCCCGCGGAGCACATCGGAGAGGAAGAGCCGTCCGTTGCGGCTCAGCGTGCGCGCCACCCAGACCGTCAGGGCGACGCTGATCACCAGGTACACGATGTACGAGACCACCATGAGGTCCATGTCCCACCCCTTCGCGAACCCTTCGCCAGGGTTCTTGAACGCGTTCAAAATATTGCGACGCACCTACTGTAGAGGTCGAGTTGAACGCGTTCAAGTGTCAGTGTGCTGCACCGTGCCGGAACGGTGTCGGGCGTGGGCGGCGCCCGGGCGGCGGTTGGCTCCGGACCGCCTCCCGTCCGCATACTCGGGGCGTGCAGATCCTCTCCTTCCCCGAAGCGTCCACGCCCCGCGACCTGCGCGTGCAGGTACGTGCGTTGCAGGACGTCGCCTGGCCCACCACGGGCGGCAGCGGCACTCCGCACGATGCCCCCGTCCACGACACCGCGCTGCATCCCCGCTCGATGCTGCTGGTCGAGGACGGGACGGTGCTGGCCGCGCTCGACGTGCTCACCAAGGACCTCACGCACGCCGGGCGCACCTACCGCGCCGGCGGCCTCAGCACCGTCGTCACGCACCCCGAGAGGCGCCGGCGCGGCCACGGACGCCACCTGGTGTCCGCCGGCCGTGCCTTCATGGTCGAACAAGACCTGGACCTGGGACTGTTCACCTGCGACCGGCCCCTCAGGCCCTTCTACGAGAGCGCCGGTTGGGAGGCTCTTCCGGCCACCGTCCTGGTGGGTGGCACCCCCGACGCGCCCTTCCCCAGCGACGTACCGGGATTCGACAAGGTCACCATGGCGGCCTTCTTCTCCTCGGCCGCGCGGCAGCACCGGCCGGACTTCGACGAGGCGCGCCTCGAGCTGTATCCGGGGCGCATCGACCAGTTGTGGTGACACGGCGGACGCCGCCGGACGCACGAGAGCCCTCCCCGGGCCCGAAGGCCGGGGAGGGCTCTCGTCATGCCCTATGGGGCGTCAGCCCTGGGAGGAGCGACGCTTGCGCGCCACGACCAGGAGGCCACCGCCCACGGCGATGCCGGCGGCGGCGATGCCGGCGATCAGCGGGGCGTTGCTGGAGGCACCCGTCTCGGCGAGGTCGGTGGGAGCGGGCGACTCGGTCGACTCGGAGGGCTCCGGCGCCGGTTCGCTGGTGCTCTGCGAAGGCTCGGTCTCGGGAGTCTCGGAAGGAGTGGGCTCCGGCTCCTCGGAAGGAGTCTCGGACGGGGTGGGCTCCGGCTCCTCCTGACCCTCGCAGACCGGCGAGGTCTTGACCTTCTCCACGTCGTAGCGGTCGTCGTCCGAGGCGTCGATCTTCAGGTGCACCTCGAGCGGCTCGGTGTGCTCCGGCAGCGCGATGCCGCTCTGCTCGAAGCTCCTGCCGAACTCCTCGTTCAGCAGTTCATCACCGCCGGCGGTGATGGTCACCGAGTTGCCCTGGCGGGCGTAGTACTTGAGGTTGACCGAGACCGAGTCGCAGGTGACGTCCCAGTTGGGAGTGTGTGCGGACGCGGGTGCGGCGAACAGGACCGAACCCGCGAGCGCGATGCCTGCCGCGCCGAGGACGGCGGCGCCACGGCGTCTGTGTATCTGAGAGCTCAACTTTCCCACTCCGGCTGGTAGATGGTTCAGAGGGGTGGTGCGAGTGTCGAACGCTACTCCCTTGCTCGGGGAGGTTTTCATCCACCCCCGTCTCCGTGGGAACACCCGCCCCGTGTGCTTCCACCCGTGCCTCCCGCGCCGAGGGCGGCGGGAAGATCGCCCAGGTGGGACACGACCCGGTCGGGATCGCGGAACACCTCGGGGTAGGGGAGCGGGAGCCGCCGGAGCCACACCGCGCCCAGCCCCGCGCGCAGCGCGCCGTCGACGTCCCACGGGTGCACCGCGACGAGCACGGCCTCCCGCGGATCCAGGCCCAACCGGGACAGCGCGTACCGGTAGGCCGCGGGCGACGGCTTCCAGGCCTGCGGCCCCGAGACGTCGAGATGCGCCTCGAAGCAGTCCGCGAGGCCGGCACGAGCGAGCAGGTCCGTGGCGCCGGCGGCCGAGCCGTTGGTCATCGTGGCCAGCCGGAACCCGGCCGTGTGCAACCCGCGCACGCCCTCCGGGACGTCCGGGTGCACGGTCAGCTCCGCGAGGCCGTTGAGGACATGCTCGACGTCGTCCTCCGGGTCGCCGGTCGTGCCCGCTCCGCGGAGTACCGTGCGCAATCCGGCACGGGCGACACTACGGAAGTCGGCGTACGCGCCGGCCGCGGTCAGGGCGAAGCCGTCCCGCAGCACCCCGGCGAACCAGCCGGGCATGAGGCTGCGTGGGACCCCCACGTCCTCGAAGCGCTCCGCCAGTGGTGTCAGATCACTGAGCGTCTCGTTGACGTCGAAGAGTACGGCACGCGGTGTGTTCCTCACGCTCGTCTCCTGCCTCTCGGTGCGGTGGTTGTGCCATGGGATCCGGTCGTCCCCTCCGGATCGTTCCGTCCGCAGCCCTGGTGCGCATCCGGACGCCCGATCTAGTCTCCTCTGCCATGACCTTCTCGATCGTGGCGCGCTCGGGGCGTGCCCTGGGCGTGGCGGTGGCCAGCAAGTTCCTGGGCGTCGGTGCTGTCGTGCCGGCCGCGGAGGCCGGAGTGGGCGCGGTCGCCACCCAGGCGACGGCGAATCTCCGATACCGGCCGCAGGGAACGGCACTGCTGCGCACCGGACTCGGGCCGGACGAGGTGGTGCGTGCGCTCGTGGCGGCCGACGCGGAGCGCGAGCACCGGCAGGTCGGAGTCGTGGGGCCGGAGGGACGCGGCGCCACTTACACCGGCGAAGCGTGCCTGGACTGGGCGGGAGGCACGTCCGGAGACGGGTTCGCGATCCAGGGCAACATCCTCACCGGGCCCGAGGTCGTCGAGTCCATGGAGGCCGCCTGGTCCGCCTCGCGGGAGCAGGGGCTCGACAGGCGCCTGCTCGAGGCACTGGCCGCCGGCGACGATGCCGGTGGCGACCGGAGGGGCCGTCAGAGCGCCGCGCTGTACGTGGTGTCGCCGGGAGGAGGCTACGGCGGCGGCAGCGACGTCGCCTGCGACCTGCGGGTCGACGACCACCCCGCGCCCGTGGCGGAACTGCGACGCCTCCTCGAGGTCCACACCATGCTGTTCGGCACGCCCGACCCGGATTCCCTGCTCGATCTCACGGGTCCGCTGGAGCGGGAGGTGCGGGAGCTGCTCGCCGTGCGGGGACACTCCTCGCTGGAGACGTGGGCGGGGATCGAGAACCTGGAGGACCGGCTGGTGCCCGGCAGGATCGACCCCGTTGTCCTGGACCACCTGCGGGGCGGCGCTCCCCACGGGTGACTCGCCTCGGCGGGCCCGCCCCGACCGGACCGCTTCCCGCGGTGGGAGCCGTGGTTCTCGCTAACCGTTCCGGCCACGGCCGGCGAGGAGCGCCGGTGCAGGGGCGGCGGCGTCCTGGCGGGGGCCGTTCCGCCGGAGCGGGGAGCCGGAACGGAGTCCGGCGAAGAGGTCGTTCTCGGGGAGCGAGGTCTCCACGAGCGACCTCGCGAGTTCGAAGTCCTCGGTCGGCCAGATCTCCCGCTGGATCTCCAGCGGGACGCGGAACCAGCCGCCGTCCGGATCGATCTGCGTCGCGTGGGCGATCAGTGCCTTGTCGCGGATCTCGAAGAAGTCGCCGCAGGACACGCGGGTGGTGAGCCGCCGGTGCCGGTGCTGGAACGGCGTCATCAACCGCAGCCAGGCGCCGCAGCGGACGGCCAGGCCGCGTTCGAGCAGGGCCTCGTGGAGGGCGCGGGTGCGCTGCGGGTTGAAGT